>CATLAR010000078.1 GCA_949878495.1 uncultured Christensenella sp. | reverse complement strand
CGGTTACGTGTGCGTTGCCCCCGCCATTGCCGCAAAAAAACGCGGTATTCCCGTTATTACACACGAATCCGACGTCAGCGCGGGGCTTGCCAATAAATTTATTGCCGGAAGATGCTCGAAAATTCTGACTACTTTTCCGCAGACGGCGAGAGATTTCGGGCGAGGAATTTGCACGGGTTCGCCTATGCGCATAAATCTTTTCGGGCGCGACAAGATCGCGGCTCGGGCGGAGTTCGGGCTGGATATGCGTCCCACCGTTCTCGTGCTCGGCGGCGGCAGCGGTTCGCGAAAAATCAACGCTTATATAAGACGGATTGCGCCGAAAGTTTGTAAGGATTTCAATATCCTGCATTTATGCGGCAAAGGCAACGCCGTTGAAAGCAACGTTTACGGTTATAAACAGATAGAATTCGCCGACGATATGGGCTTGGTTTACGCCTGCGCAAACGGCGCGGTGTCGAGATGCGGTTCAAACGCCGCAAACGAGCTTATCGCGCTGAAAATACCCACTTTATTTATTCCTTTGGAAAACAGGAGAAGCCGCGGCGACCAAATTAAAAACGCCGAATACTTTTCTGGCAAGGGGCTTTGCAAAGTTCTGCGCGAGAGCGAGCTTTCGGAAGAGCGGTTAATCGAGAGAATTTACGCGCTTTTACACGACGACGGACTTAAAAAAAGGCTGGGGAAATGTCAGATAAACTGCGGAAACGAAAAAATAGTAAAAGAAATTACCGCCGCAGTGAATAAATAAATAAGCCCGCCGCGCTTTCACGCGCGGCGGGCTTATATTTTAAAAACCGATTATTCCGTATGATTCCAATACTATTTTGACTGCTATTAAAATAAGCACCGCTCCTCCGATTATTTCGGCCACGCACGCCTTTTTGCGGAAAAGTTTGCCGACTTTTACACCAATAAGCACGCCACCGAAAGAAATTGCGAAAGTGATTACGCCGATAATGGCTACGCTCACCCACGCCCACAACTGTACGGGCTCGGCACCGCCGAGCATTGCGTTCAGCCCGAAGCCTACTGCAAGCGCGTCTATACTTGTCGCCACACCTTGCACCAAAAGCTCGGGATAGGAGAATTTTTTCTGCGCGAGCTCCTCTTCTTTGCTTTTGAGTTCCTTAACGCCGTCGAAAATCATTTTGCCGCCGATTATCAGCAGAATGCAGAAAGCTATCCAATGGTCGAACGCTTCGATATACCGTATAAGCGCCATACCTACGTAAAAGCCGACGATCGGCATTAACGCCTGAAATAAACCGAAAACGAGCGGTATCGAAACGGCTTGACGCTTATTCATATTACGGTATACGAGCCCGTCGCAGATGGATACGGCAAACGCGTCCATTGAGAGAGATATACCCGTTAAGATAACTGATAGAACGATTCCGAAAGTCATAATGCTATTATATAATACGCAAAATAGTCGTTTAAAATAATCTTTTGCGCTTTTATTAAGCAAAAACACTCTTAAGGGTGTTTTTTAATTGAGCAGGTGACGGGAGTCTGCCGTTTCCCTTCGGGAGCCTCGGCAGGGCTTCGCTTCGCTATCGCCCGTACCGCGGGTCCGCCTCTTCCGTCACCATAATAATAGAAACGCCCTTTCAG
>CATLAR010000077.1 GCA_949878495.1 uncultured Christensenella sp. | reverse complement strand
ACCTTTCCGAAAGCGGCGTACTGCCCGTCGAGATGGGAAGCATTTTGGTGCATTATGAAGAACTGCGACCCCGCGGAATCGGGATTGTACGCGCGCGCCATTGAAAGCACGCCGCGGGAATGCTTCAACGTATTCGCGGCGAAACCGTTGAGTTTGAACTCGCCTTTAATAGTGTAACCGGGACCGCCCGTGCCCTGCCCCAAAGGACAGCCGCCCTGTATCATAAACCCCGAAATTACGCGGTGAAAAATCAAACCGTCGTAAAATCCGTTTTTAACAAGACTTATAAAGTTATTAACGGTGTTAGGAGCTATTTCGGGATAAAGCTCCGCTTTGATTATTTTAGCGTTTTCCATTTCAATGGTAACTATAGGATTCTGCATTATTATTTCACTCCTTTTCTGCGTATTTTTCAAGTTTAACGCCCGCTTCTTCGAATAACCGCAACGAAAACTCGTCGGGATAACCTTCTTTATAAACTACACGAGCAATCCCCGAATTAATGATTATTTTAGCGCAGATTACGCAAGGCTGGTGCGTGCAATAGAGCGTGCACCCCTCAACGCTGCAACCGACGCGCGCCGCCTGAATTATAGCGTTCTGCTCGGCGTGGACGGCGTAACAAAGTTCGTGCATGGTGCCGCTTTTTATGCCCATACGCTTGCGCATACATTCTTTTTTATCGACGCAGCTTTTAATGCCCTGCGGCGCGCCGTTGTACCCCGTCGCTATAATTCTCTTATTTTTGACTATGACCGCGCCGACGTGCCTGTTTTCCTGAAAACAGCTTGACCACTTGCCGATTTGCTCGGTCATTTCCATAAATCTTTTATCCCATTTATCCATAAAAACAGTCGCTCCTTGCCAATGAAATAATTTTACCATATTTTTTATTAAATTGCAATTTTTTACCTTGAAATGTTTAACTTTATTTTAGCAAGTTTATAAAATAACTGTGATTAAAACAAACAGGAGATTTAGTTATGAACATAAAGCCTTTATTCGATAAAGTAGTAGTTGAAACCCTGAAAGCCGAAGAAAAAACCAAAAGCGGTATTTACCTTACCGCAGCAGCTCAGGAAAAACCTGCGACTTGTCTCGTGGTTGCCGTCGGTCCCGGCGGTCTGGTCGACGGAAAAGACGTAAAAATGCAGGTTAAAGTCGGCGACAAAGTGCTTCTTGCAAAATACAGCGGCACGGAAGTCAAGGTCGACGAAAAAGAGTATACGATCATTCGCCAAAGCGACATTCTGGCGATTGTGGAATAAAAATCAAGGAGACTTAACGTATGGCTAAACAGATTAAGTACGGCGACGAAGCGAGAAAATTGCTTGAGACGGGTGTAAACGTCGTTGCCGACACAGTAAAAATCACTCTCGGACCCAAGGGCAGAAACGTCGTTCTCGACAAGAAATTCGGCGCGCCGCTCATCACCAACGACGGCGTAACCATCGCAAAGGAAATCGAGCTGGAAAACCCGTTTGAAAATATGGGCGCACAGCTCGTTAAAGAAGTTTCCACGAAGACTAACGACGTTGCGGGCGACGGTACCACCACCGCCGTTGTTCTTGCGCAGGCTATCGTACGCGAGGGGCTTAAAAACCTTGCCGCTGGCGCAAACCCCGTTATACTTAAAAAAGGCATTGCAACCGCGGTTGAAACCGCAGTCGCAAAAATCAAATCCATATCCAAACCCGTTGAAAACAAACTCGACATATCTCAGGTTGCTTCCATTTCCGCGGGCGACGAAAAGATAGGCGAACTCATCGCAAACGCTATGGAAATCGTCGGCAAAGACGGCGTAATCACCGTTGAAGAAGGCAAAACGCTCAACACCGAGCTTACGACTGTAGAAGGTATGCAGTTTGACAGAGGCTATGCTTCAGCTTATATGGTAACCAATACCGACAAAATGGAAGCCGTACTCGATAACCCATATATCCTCATCACCGATAAAAAAGTGTCCTCTTTACAGGAAATTCTGCCCGTTATCGAGCCGATTGCACAGCAGGGCGCAAGACTTCTTATCATTGCGGACGACGTTGAGGGCGACGCGCTCGCCGCGCTTATCGTCAATAAGCTCAAAGGCGTGCTTAACTGCGTTGCAGTCAAAGCCCCCGGCTTCGGCGACAGAAGAAAGGCAATGCTCGAAGACATCGCAATTCTTACGGGCGGCACGGTAATTTCCTCCGACCTCGGTTACGAATTC
>CATLAR010000076.1 GCA_949878495.1 uncultured Christensenella sp. | reverse complement strand
TATAATCTGTACTACGTATTGAACGATAGCAAGCACGCCTATTACGGCAAGCACTATCCACGACCATTTTTTGAGTTTGCTCTCGATAGAGCGACCCCTGTTTTTGCCGAAGAAAGTTTCGCTTGAAGCGGTAATGCCCTGAATGCCGTCCGAATTGCTCTTCTGGAAGAGCACGAGGAGTATCCCGAAAATCGCGGCAAGGAAGATTGCTACTAAACAGAAAATATTAAATACCCAATAAACCACCCAAGCGGTATCGCCGAGCTGTGCAGCCAACATATTAGCCAACATATTTAAAACCTCGTAATATATTTACCGTAAAATTATAACACAGCGCGCCGCCGTTGACAACCAAAAAAGCGCGGTTTTGAAAAAAATTATTGCGAATTTTGAATATTCGGGGTTGTTTTCGGCTTCATTTCGCCGAATTTATTTATAATAAATATCCCCGCGCACACCAGAAGCAGCGCGATAAGCGTGTAAACGCTGAAAAGCTGACTGCTTTCGCCGAGTATGACGGCTGAGAACACCGCGCCGAAAATGGGGTTCGTAGACTTGAATACGGCGACTTTTGAAACGGGATTGTATTTAAGCAGAAAGCCCTGCAAAGTGAACGCGCACGCGGATAAAAACGCGAGGTATAAAAGCATAAACGCCGCGCCCACGTCGAAACGCGGGATTCTTCCGCCGAAAATGAGCCCCGCAACAACCAGAACCAGCCCGCCTATAAGGAATTGATAGCCGCATAAAACGGTCGTGTCCTCGCGCCGCGAAAACACTTTGACGAGTCCCGCCGCCATAGCCGCCGACAGCCCCGAAAATATGACGAAGCCCTCGCCTAAAAGGGTGAAGTTAAATGAAAAATCGCCGCCGAGGTTGATAAGTATGACCCCTCCGAAACCGAGCAGGCAGCCCGCGAGTTTTATGATATTGAACTTTTCCGTGCGGAAAATAAAGCAGGCGGCGATAATCGTGAAGAACACGCCCAGCCCGTTCAAAACGGAGGCTTTCACTCCCGCGGTGTTCGCTAAACCTATATAGAAAAAGGTGTACTGCAAAGCCGTCTGGAATACGCTCAAAAGCAGAACGCACCAGACGTTGCGCTTTTTCGGGTAAATGAATTTGCGTTTGGTTATGCATCCGAACGCGATAACCAGCGCGCCCGCAAGCGAAAAACGCGTGCCCGCAAACAGCATTAAAGAGGGCACCGACGAACGGTCGATATCGAACAGTTCGTAGCCGATTTTAACGCACGGGAAAGCGCTGCCCCATAAAAGACAGCAAAAAATTGCGCATATGCACACTATATAATTTTTAGTAAAAAACTTTTCGCTTTGCAACATATATACTTCAACGCTGATTTCCATTAAAGGCTATGAGAACGAACGCCGCCAATATAAACATTATGACCGAAAGTATTCCAATCAAACGTTCTTCAAATCGTAATATATATAAAATTTTATTCCGGGAAGTGCTTGTGTGTGATTATTTCAATTTTACATTAACTTATATGAACGGTCAAGCGTTTCGTGTAAAAAAGCGCCGCTGCGTTCGCAACGGCGCTTTAAAACTATTTTATAAGACTTTTGCCCGTCATTTCGGGAGGGATAGGCAAATTCATACACGCGAGCAACGTGGGCGCAAGGTCCGCAAGCACGCCGTCCGTCCTCAGCTCGGCGTTTCTGAATTCGTCGGAAACGAGCACTACGGGCACGGGATTGGTCGTGTGCGCGGTGAACGGTTCGCCGCGCTCGTCGACGAGTCTGTCGGCGTTGCCGTGGTCGGCGGTAAGAATCGCCGTGCCGCCCATTTCCAGAATTTTATCGGTGACCTTTTTGACGCATTCGTCAACCGCGCCTACGGCTCTAACCGCCGCGGGAAGCACCGCGGTGTGTCCTACCATATCGCAGTTAGCGAAATTGAGTATTATAACGTCGAACTGTCCGCCGTCAAGCTCCTCGATTACCTTGTCGCAGACTTCGTAGGCGCTCATTTCGGGCTTTAAGTCGTATGTTGCGACTTTCGGCGAGGGTATAAGATCGCGCTGTTCGCCCTCGTTAGGCGCTTCTACGCCGCCGTTGAAGAAGAACGTTACGTGCGCGTATTTTTCCGTTTCCGCAATCCTGAGCTGCTTTTTGCCGAGCTTGGCAAGGTACTCGCCGAGTGTGTTCGCCATAGAAGTCTTGGGGAAAGCAACGTCCAGCCCCGTAAACTCCGCGTCGTAAACGGTGAAGCAAACGTAGGTGGGGGCTAGGAAGCCCGTCTTGCGCTCGAACGCCGTGCCCTTGGGTACTACGAATTCGCGCTGGGAAACGGCTCTCGTAATCTCTCTTGCACGATCGGGGCGGAAATTGAAGCAGATAACGCTGTCGCCGCTCTCCAAAAGCCCTACTGGCTTGCCGTTTTCGTAAACGTGGGTGGGCAGTATAAATTCGTCGGTAACGCCGCCCGCGTAGCTGTCCTCAACAGCTTTAACGGGGTCGTCGGTCTGCACGCCCTCGCCGAGCGTAAGCATATCGTAAGCTTTTTCAACCCTGTCCCAGTTGTTGTCGCGGTCCATAGCGTAGTATCTGCCGCAGACGGAAGCAATCTTGCCCGCGCCGATTTTCTTCATTTCGGCTTGCAGGCTGCGGATAAAGTCCGCGCCGGAGGTAGGGGGAACGTCGCGCCCGTCCATAAAGCAGTGGACGAACACGTCGTCAAGTCCGTGCTTTTTCGCAAGAGCCAGCAAAGCGTAAAGGTGGGTTATGTGGCTGTGAACGCCGCCGTCGGACAAAAGCCCGTAAAGGTGCAGTTTTTTGCCCTTTTCTTTGGCGTTTTCAACCGCTTTGATAAGCGCGGGATTTGAGAAAAACTCGCCGTCGTTTATCGCCTTGGTGATTTTCGTCAAATCCTGATAGACTATTCTGCCCGCGCCCATATTCAGATGCCCTACTTCGCTGTTGCCCATCTGCCCGTCGGGAAGTCCTACGCTCATTCCGCTCGCGCCGAGTGTGGCGGAGGGGTAGTTTTTAATGAGCGCGTTGACGTTTTTACTGCCGTTGACGGAAATGGCGTTGCCTTCGCCCGCGGGCGCAATGCCGTAACCGTCCATAATAATAAGTGCGTAAGGTGTTTTCTTCATAAA
>CATLAR010000075.1 GCA_949878495.1 uncultured Christensenella sp. | reverse complement strand
CGGCGTGAAATAAGTTAAATATCGTAAACACGCCCCGAAAGTTGGTGCTTTCGGGGCGTGTTTTATTTTTCTATGTTCACGGCTTCTAATGCCGTCAATAAACCAAGCGCAAAACCCGCTTTATACGCAGCAGCTTCGGCTTCCGCGCATAACCCGCCCTGAGCCAGATCAAGATTATAAAGCATTTTATGCTGTTCTTCGTTCAGTTCCGCGTCGAGCTTTTCAAACAAGTCGCAAATTTCTTTGTGAATTTTCCAATAACTTTCGCTCTGCACTAAATTATCGCAATTCGTGTGTTCGTTCAAAAAGATTTTCTCGATATAAGATTTCATAATTCACCTCGTAAAATTATTAAAACATATTTTTTTAAAAATGTATCCAAATGCTACTATTGTAGCAAATAATTTATCGTAAAAGTCCTGCCCTTCACCTCACCCGTCTTGACCTTGCAGTCAATCCACCCTCCCCTCGAGGGGAGGGCAAGAAAATGGTATGGTTAAAGATTAACACAAAGTTTTTAAAAAGTCTTACGTTGTTGCGAACGCGACGTAAATTTTTTGACTTTTTATTAACGCTGTGGTATAATTTCCCACGGTATGAAAAAAAACTTACGGTTGTTTTGGGATAACGCGTTAAACCTCTTTTGTATGAGCGTTTTAACGGGATTGTTTGCGGGCGTGACTATCACGTTTTATAATATTTTAATGTCGCTCGGCGAGCACACCGCCGAGGAGTACTACGCGTTACTCTTGCAAAACCCCGCGTTTATTCCTCTGCTGTTCGTCGGGCTTGCGGCGGGCGCGATAGTAATCGGCACGCTCGTCCGCTTCGTGCCTATGATACGCGGCAGCGGTATACCACAGATAGAGGGCGCGGCGCGCGGCGTAGTCAAATTCAAATGGTACGTAACGCTCTGTTCTATGTTTGCGGCTTCGCTCGCCTGCGTGTTTATGGGTTATCCCGCGGGCGCGGAGGGTCCCTCGCTCGAAATGGGCGGCTGTTGCGGTTCCGCCGTCGGCGTTATCTGTAAGCGCAACCAGATGGTAAGAAGAATGCAGATTGCCTCGGGTTCGAGCGCGGGTCTTGCAGTCGCGTTCAACGCGCCCATTACGGGCATAGTTTTCGCAATGGAAGAGGCGTTCCGTTCGTTCTCGCCGCAAGTGTTCATATGCGCGTCTATTAGCGTCGTCACGGCGCTCGTCACCCGCAACGCCTTGCGCCCCGCTATGGGTTACGGCGCGGGCTTCGCGTTCAACGGCTTCGTTTTCCCCGAAGTTACGTTCGACGCAAACTTCGGCTTGTCATGCCTCTGGATAGCGCTTGGCGCGGCAATCGTTTCGGCGGCGGGCGCGGGCTTCTATTACTGCGTGTTCGCGTTCAAAAAAGTGTTCGCTAAAATCACCTTTTTAAAGCGCGCGGGCAAATATATCATACCTTTCACGATAGCAGGCGCTTTCGGGCTTATTTCGCTCTATTCGATAGGCGGCGGTCACGAATTTATCGAAGCCGTAGCCACGGGCGGCACGGGCGCGCTTAAAATAAACGAGGTATTCGGCGCGGGACTCGTCGTCAGCCTCGTGATAATCGTTTTAATGCGATTTATCACCGCCGCCATGACTATGGGTTGCGGCGTGCCCTGCGGCGTGTTCATACCAATGCTCGCAATCGGCGCGGGACTCGGCGCGGTGCTGTCCGCGCTCTTCCAGATGGGCGGAATGGACCCTGCTTACGGCGATTACTTTGTCATAATCTGTATGGCGGCGTTCTTTACGTGCATAGTCAAAGCGCCCGTCACGGGCATTGTAATGGTGTTCGAGCTTACGGGGCAGTTCGTAAATTTCCTGCCCGCTTTAATCGGCGTTGTTATCGGCGAGGTAGTAGGTTTCCTGTTTAAAACCGAGGCGATTTACGAGAAAAATCTCGACGGTTATATAAAGGACGAAAAGATTTACGAGAAATATAAAAAAGTCCGTCTTTCGCTCGTGGTCGGCGAGCATGCCAAAGCCGTCGGCACGGCGATTCGCCGCATAGTATGGCCGAGTAACGGACTCGTCGTGTCCGTGGTATCCCCTGACGGAACGGTGACCGTTCCCGACGGCGAAACGGTGCTTTTCGCGGGCGACGAGATAACTTTCGAATGCGAAACGGACGACGAGAAAGAGATTTACGAATATCTGACCTATATCGTCGGAAAGCAAGAGCCAAGGACCAACGAATAAGGATAGGTTTTAAGGGGTAAATTTTGTCTTATTCTTCGTTGAGCCCGTTTGCCGTACGTCCGTGTACGCCTTCACGGTCTCGCCTTGACTAAGCCTGAAATTTTCTCCCTTAAAACTGCTAAGCACCCTGACGCTCGTATTTTTTAGGAAGTTGCGTGCCGCTGGGTTGCAGGCGTACAGAGACGCACGTCAAAACACGGCGGTGCGGAAATTACAAAAAAGACGCCGTCAGGGCTATTCTAATTCGTTAGTCGTTGGCTCAATCTCTTGACTATTGAAACAAATTACGCTATAATATATAGCGTAATTTTTTTGTTGCCGAAGTGTTCTTCGGCGAAAGGCGGAAAGAAATGTTGACGAGTATTTGCGGAATAAATTGGGGCGACGAAGGCAAGGGCAGAATGGTAGACCTGCTGTCCGAAAACTTTGACGTCGTATGCCGTTATCAGGGCGGAAACAACGCCGGACACACCGTTATAAACGACAAGGGCAAGTTCATTCTGAACCTGCTTCCTTCGGGCATACTGCGTGAAAACGTCGTAAACGTGCTCGGTTGCGGTATGGTTATCGACCTTAAACACCTCTGCGGCGAAATGCAAAGGCTGATTGACGGCGGTATAAAAATCACGCCCGAAAACCTTAAAATAAGCGATAAGGCGATAATCACTATGCCATATCACGTTTTGCAGGACGAAATGGAAGAGGACCGTCTCACCAAAGCCACGGGCAAACCCTACGGCTCAACCCGCCGCGGTATCGCGCCCGTCTACGCCGACAAGTATATGAAAAAAGCTTTCCGTATGGGCGAGCTTCTCAATACCGAACTTTTGTATAAACGCCTGCCCGATATCGTCGATTGGAAGAATATGACGATTAAGGCTTACGGATTTAAGGAAATCACCGTCGAGCAGATGATAGAGTACTTCGAAACGTACGGCAAGCCGCTTGCAAAATTCGTCACCGACACGGGAATATACCTCAACGAAGCCGAAAAGAAGGGCAAAAATATTATGTTCGAAGCACAGCTCGGCGCACTCCGAGACATCGACTACGGCATAGTTCCCTATACCTCGTCGTCGTCCACGATTGCTGCGTACGCGCCCATCGGCGCGGGCGTGCCCAACCTTAAATTACATAACTCGATAGGAATTATGAAAGCCTATTCCAGCTGCGTCGGCGCGGGACCTTTCACCTGCGAGTATTTCGGCAAAGAGGCTGAAAAACTGCGCGAGCTCGGCGGCGAGTACGGCGCGGCTACGGGCAGACCGAGAAGGGTGGGACCTTTCGACGTGGTAGCTTCGCGTTACGGCATAATGTGCCAGGGCGCGGACGAAATCGCGCTTACAAAACTTGATATTTTAGACGGGTACGAAGAAATTGAAAT
>CATLAR010000074.1 GCA_949878495.1 uncultured Christensenella sp. | reverse complement strand
TGATTTAAGGGTTAATATATGCGGGGTAAACTTCAAAAATCCCGTAATCGCCGCCAGCGGAACTTACGGTTTCGGGCGGGAATATAACGAACTTTACGATATTTCGCAGATAGGCGGCATAAGCACCAAGGGAATGACTCTGGAACCCCGCCTTGGCAACCCCGTGCCGCGCATTGCCGAGGGCACGAGCGTTATTCTGAACGCCGTAGGCTTGCAAAATCCCGGCATTGATCACTTTATTAAATGCGATTTGCCTTTTTTAAGGGAAAAAGGCGTTGTGGTTATCGCCAACGTTGCGGGTAAAACGCTTGAAGATTACGGCGCTATTTGCAAAAAACTCGACGGGCTCGTGGATATGGTTGAGCTGAATATTTCCTGTCCCAACGTAAAGGCGGGGGGTATGGCTTTCGGTATCAGACCCCAAAGTATCCTTGAAGTAACGCGCGTTGCTAAGGAAAATCTCAATAAAACGCCGCTTATCGTCAAGCTTTCGCCCAACGTAGAAAGCATTGCCGTAAACGCGCAACACGCCGAAATGGGCGGCGCGGACTGCATTTCGCTCGTCAACACTTTTACGGGTATGGTCATAGACATCGAAAAGCGCAAGCCCGTTATCGCCAACAATACGGGCGGCGTTTCGGGCGCGGGAATCAAGCCCATAGCCGTCAAAATGGTGTACGAAGCGGCGCACGCCGTTAAAATTCCCGTAATAGGTATGGGTGGAATTATGACGGGCGAGGACGCCGTCGAGTTTATGATGGCGGGAGCGCGCGCCGTGCAGGTGGGAACTGCTAATTTTGCCAATCCCAACGCAATGCCCGAAATTATATCGGGTATAAGCGCATGGCTCGACGGGCACGGAATCAAGAGCGTAAACGAAATCGTCGATACCGTTACTTTGAACGGTTAAACGCGTTAAATTAAGCATATGTGCGGGGTAGTTACCCGAAAAAAGGAGTTGGATTATGACCTATAAACAGAAATTCATTAAATTTATGGTGGAAAACGGCGTACTGAGGTTCGGCGAATTTACCCTCAAAAGCGGCAGACTTGCGCCCTACTTCATAAACACGGGCAACTATAAATCGGGCGCGCAGCTTGCAAAACTCGGCGAATATTACGCGCAATGCATTGCGGAAAACGGCATACAAGCGGATACGCTCGTGGGTCCCGCGTACAAGGGCATACCTCTTGCGGTAACGACGGCGGTTTCGCTTTATACGAAGCACGGTCTTGATTTGAGCTACTGTTTCGACAGAAAGGAAGTCAAAGACCACGGCGAGGGCGGGCTGTTCGTGGGCAAACAGCTCACAGACGGCGAACGCGTTATAATAATAGAGGACGTTATGACGAGCGGAAAGGCGCTCCGCGAGATACTGCCTAAATTACAGGCGAGCGCGAACGTTCAAATTGCGGGAATGGTAATTTCGGTCGACAGAATGGAGCGCGGTCTGGAGAGCAATTTATCCGCCGTTCAGGAAGTTTACAAGGAATTCGGCGTAAGAGTGTATTCTATAGTCACTATGGCGGACATAATCGAAGCTATTGAAAACGGAATCATCGAAGGCAAAGAATATCTTGATAAAATGAAGGAATACCGCAGTAAATACGGCGTGGAATAAGCAAAACCGCCCCGAGCTGTTTAATAAGTTCGGGGCGGTTTTTTAATAAAATTTTTCAAATTTATAGCCCATAGATTTATAAGCTGTGATTATATCTCTTAACGCTTCTGCTGTCGCGGTTTTAGTAGTGGAATCGTGCGCAAGCAGCACCACGCGGTTTTTGTTTGCGGGGGTAGTCAGCGAAGCGTTTAAAAGCTGCGTCGCCGTCGGTTTGTAAATTTCCGCGTCGCGGGTGGAGGCGTTCCAGTCAACGTAACGCATTCCGTGCTTGGTTACCGCGTCAATCAGCTTTGCCGAAAGCCCGTAACTGCCGCCGGGGAAACGGTATAAGTCGGAGCGCACGCCCGCGCAATCGAAAAGAACCTTGTTGCATTTATCTATGTCCTCTATAAGACTTTCGGGCGTGCGATATATTTCTTTGTAATCGTGCGAATACGAATGCACGGCTACGGTGTGTCCCTCGGCAATTTCGCGCTTTATTAAATTTTTTCGCGTTTCGGCGTTTTTACCTATTATAAAGAAAGTTGCGGGAACGTTTTCTTCCTTTAAGACGTCCAGAACGCGCGGGGTAACGCGATCGCTCGGACCGTCGTCAAAGGTTAAAAAAATCATTTTTTCGCCGTCGTATTCCGCGGAAACGGTCGTTGCACCCGGAAAAACGGGGCAAAGATAAACTACAATCAGTACCGCGCACATAAAAAATGCGGCGCAAATAACGGTAAAGTTCCTGTTCATACCGTTATTTTGCGTAAAATTACCAAATTAATACAATTTAACGTTGATTATAACGTCTGCCGCAGCAATCTGCAAGCGCCGCAGGTTTTTCGAATAAATATATCCGTTCGCCGCGTCGGTGCATTCACCCAAAACGTTTTTAAGCGGCTGGGTGAAACAGTTGTCGGCGTTGGCGCTAAGCAGTCCATTTACGCCGCTTTCAACGTCGCGTATAACGGCTTTCGCCTCGTTTTGCCCCATACTTCCCGTATCCAGCGCGTTCGCACATTCGTAGGCGAGCGTGGATAGCGACAAAAGAGTGTTAAAATTGCCCGTGTAAAGTTCGGCGTTGCGCTTGCCGGACGGAGAGTTGAACTGATAGTCGCCCGTCTTTATTTCTAGTACCTGACAGTCGAGTCCGCGGTTTTTCAGCCCCGTGCACACCGTTGCCGCGTCTTTTTGCGTGTAATAGCACGAAACGGTGACGTAGTATTTGCCGCCGTGGCTTAAAATATAGCCCGCGCCGCCGTAGTTTGAAACCGCGCCCGAAATCGAGCCTGCGGATACTACGTTATCCTCTGCGGCGTAGCATACGAAATAGAACGAAGCCTGAAAATTGAGTTTGTTTCCCGCGCACGAAAAGGTCGTTACGAGTATAATCGCGGTCGCGGCTAAGACCGAAACCACTGAAATTAAAAAGGGCGTAATTTTGTGCCCGAATATTTCCATATAATAAAATACTGCCCGTCCGCGCGATTTATGCGTAGAAAGGGAGGGCAAAGCCCTCGCGCGAAAACAGTTTGAACAGTCGTAGTAACCCAAAAAGTGCGCCCGTTGCATATTGGCTACTGACCAGATTTTGCGCATTATTATCTGAAACCTATAAAATAGGGTGCGCAAGGCTTCGGGCAAAGCCCTCGCGCGAAAACAGTTTGAACAGTCGTAGTAACCCAAAAAGTGCGCCCGTTGCATTTGCAACGGGCGCACTTTTTGGAGCTACTGACCAGATTCGAACTGGTGACCTGCTGATTACGAATCAGCTGCTCTACCGGCTGAGCCACAGTAGCGGGATATTTCGTATATTTGCTTTATTATTATACCAAAAATAAAATATTTTGCAAGCGTTTTTATATGGTAATTTTTATTTGTTTTAAAAATGTATGCCAACCGTCTGTTGCAAAAAGGTCGGCAATATGATATAATAATTCAACAAACATCAAAAACCCCCGAAAAACCGTCAAAAAGCGGTGTTTTCGGGGGTTTTTTCTATTTCGTGTTACTAACCAGTTACTAATTCAAAGTAGCAGACATATT
>CATLAR010000073.1 GCA_949878495.1 uncultured Christensenella sp. | reverse complement strand
AGCTGAGAACGCAAATGCGCAGCGAGATATCCAAACTCCACCACAAATTACAGACCACGTTCATTTACGTAACGCACGACCAGGTAGAAGCAATGACTATGGGTACGCGTATAGTCGTAATGAAAGACGGTTTCGTCCAGCAGGTGGATACGCCGCGCAACCTCTATAAATATCCCTGCAACAAGTTCGTAGCGGGCTTTATCGGCACTCCGCAGATGAATTTCTACAACGGCAGACTTTTACTAAAGGGCGATAAAGTGCGCGTAACGCTCGATAACACCCCCGTGGAATTAGAATGCCCCGCCGAGTTTTTCGACAAGACCGACAGGGAATTCCTCGGCGGAGAAAAGGCGGTGGTGCTCGGTTTGAGGTCGGAACATATTTCCGTAGATCCTGACGCTTATCCGTACAAGGCAAAATGCCGCGTTTCGCACGTGGAAGAGCTGGGCACGGAGAGCCTCGTTTTCGGCGACTTCAACCCCGACAGCGAGGATACGGTGACCGAAAGCCCCACTAGGGTTATAGTTAAAGCTCCCGCGGGCGCGGATTACGGCATAGGCGATATTATAGAAGTTTCGCTCGGACTTTCCTCTCTGCACGCATTCGACGCCGAAACCGAAAATTCAATCAAACCCCGCATACCCGAAAAGACTGCGGTAAAAGCCGTCGTCGCGGGCGGTAAACTTAAAATGCTCGGCGCGGAAACAGCGCTTCCTCCCGCAATGACCGTACCCGACAGCGAGTACACCGCGGAAATACCTTATTCCGCGCTGGCGTTCGGCGGGAATATAAAGGTCAAAGTTACGGATACCGAAACCGTCAACGGCGTAAGGCTCGTGCGCGTCAAAGCGGGCGAAAGCGTGCTGTTCCTGACGGACGGCGAAACGGATCTTTCCGCAGTAACGGGCGTATCCGTCGATTTGAAGCGCGTAATTTTGAAAAACGCGCAGACCGTTTTGGAAGCGGTGCCCTCGTTCAACTCCGCAGAGGGCGTAATGACTAAGAAAAAGATAGCGGTAGAAGAGGAAGAAAACGGCAAAGTAAAGAAGCGCAGAAAGACTGCGTACTCCTTTGAAATTCTCGGTTGCCCGTTTGAATGCGAAGAGGCGAAAGCTTTGCGCGTGGTAAGCGGCGGCGGAAGCAGAATTTACGGAAAACCGCTCACGTTTACTTTCTCTCCCTATCAGATTAAACCTGCCGGAGAGGGAATCGAAGCGGTCGTC
Source organism: uncultured Christensenella sp. (assembly GCA_949878495.1). Lineage (GTDB taxonomy): Bacteria > Bacillota > Clostridia > Christensenellales > Borkfalkiaceae > Coproplasma. The sequence continues at coordinate 2,704 of CATLAR010000073.1, read as the reverse complement.
GAACGCATACTCGACTACGGCGCGGAACGCTTTGCAAAATGCAAAGCTGGCGAAAACGTTCTTTACGTATGCGTAGGCGAGGATTTCGTCGGTGAAAGAGTAAAACTTGCTGTCGATACGGAGTCGGTAGTTGTAACCGAAGTCGAACGCGGTATTCGTCTGGCGTAAATGCGTTCCGATACGCACAGTTTTAACGGCGGTATAATTGACAAAATAAAGATTTTATCGTAAAATATAAAAAGCGGGACAAAAATGCTTTTTGTCCCGCTTTTAAATAATGCAATCAGAGGAATCGTATGATAGTAAAATTAAAACCCGCGCTTAAAAGTTATCTTTGGGGCGGGAAAAAACTTATAAACGAATGGAATAAAACTACTTCCGAAGAAACGGTTTCGGAGGCGTGGGAGCTTTCTTTCAATCCCGAAAGCCCGTCCTGCATAGCAAGCGGACCGCTCACGGGCACGCCCTTGCACGAAGTTGCAACGCGCGCCGATTGGGGTGAAAATTGCGCAAGGTTCAGGGACTTCCCCGTTCTCAATAAGCTAATAGACGCGGAACTGCCTCTGTCGATACAGGTTCACCCTTCCGACGGCTACGCGCTCGAACACGAAGGGCAGTTCGGTAAAACCGAGATGTGGCATATCCTGCAAGCGGACGAGGGCGCGTTCTTGTACCTCGGTTTCAATAAGGATATTACCGCCGAGCAGTTCGGTAAAGCGGTAGCCGACGGAAGCATTACGCAGTACTTGAATAAGGTGTTCGTAAAGGCGGGCGAAACGTATTTTATACCCAGCGGAACGGTACACGCCATAAACGGCGGAATAACGCTGTTTGAAATACAGCAGAACAGCACTTTGACTTACAGGGTGTTCGATTACAACCGCAAGGATGCAAACGGCAACACCCGCGAACTGCACGTGGAAAAGGCTAAAGTCGTAACCAATCTTTCGGCGTGCGCACCTGTGCAGAACCCGACGGAAGGCGTCATCGGCAAGTGCGAATACTTTACCGTTCGACTTTGCCGTGAAAGCGGCGAAATCGGCGAAGAAAAGAGCTTCGTTTCCGTAACGGTAACTGACGGGCGTTTCCGCGTCGGCGATATCGCGCTTGGTAAGGGCGAAACGCTGTTCGTTTCGGCGGGAGAACGCGCGCGCATAGAGGGAAGCGGCGTTTATATAGTTACAAGTGTGGAGTAGGGTATGACGGTTAAGGAATTTTTGTTGAAATACCGACAGTCGGCGGAGCTTATAGACGGCGAAATGTATCTTGCCGAGTTCTTGGACGAAATGAAGAAAGGGCTTAACGGCAAGTCGTCTTTGGCTATGATACCTACCTATCTTTACGAATCGCGCCCTTCGGCGGAGAGTGCGGGCAAGCGCGCTATCGTTATCGATGCCGGCGGAACTAATTTCAGAAGCGCGGTCGGGTATTTTACGCCCGAGGGCAAAGCCGTGTTCGAGAACGAACAAAAGACTTATATGCCCGCGACGAACGGCAGACTTTCCAAAGAAGAATTTTACGGGAGTATAGCCCAAAATATTAAAAGGCTCGTCGCAAAAGGCGGGGATATAGGGTTTTGTTTTTCCTATCCCGTTGAAATGCAAAGCTCGGGCGACGGCAATATAACATCGTTTACAAAGGCGGTCGACGCGCCCGAAGCGGTGGGTACGCCAGTCGGAAAATGTACTTTGGAAGCCGTGAAAAAGTTCGACGGCAAAGACAGAAAAATCGTAATTCTTAACGATACCGTCGCCGCGCTTTTGGGCGGGTTGGCTTCCGTAAAGAAAGAGTATTCGGCTTATGTAGGCTATATTTTCGGTACGGGCACGAATATTTGCTACTCGGAACTCACTGAAAACGTTTTAAAAGCCGAGGGTTTGCCCGCAGGCAAAAAGTTGCTTATAAATACTGAATGCGGCAATTTCAATAAGTTCCCGCAGGGCATCGTGGATAAAGAGGTCGCCGACGGTACCGAGGACGGCTCGCGCCAGCTTTTCGAGAAAATGACGAGCGGCAAATATCTGGCGACGCTCGTCTATAAAACTTTCTTAAATGCTGTAAAAGACGGCGTTTTGAGCAGTGCGCCCGAGTCGGAGTTCGAGTTGAAAGACGTTTCCGAATTTCTGGCGGGTGAGAAAGGGATGCTCTACGGAAGTTTCGAGAATGAAGCGGACCGCCGAAACGCGGAGGAGATATGTCGCGCGTACGTAGACAGGTCGGCAAAACTCGGCGCTATAGCAAACGCGGCGGCGGTGTTGGCATCCTCAAGGACCGGCGGTAAGCCCGTAGCAATTTTCGCCGAGGGCACTACGTTTGAAAAACTGCACGGATACAGACAGGCGTTTGAAAAATATCTCTCGGGCATGCTTGCGCCGAGAGGAATAGGTTTTGAAATTATCCGTTGCAAAGAATCCAACCTGAAAGGCTGTCTTACCGCGATACTTACGCTTTGACAGAAATATTATTGCTCCTTATGTTCCGCACGCTTCCGCTTTATGCGGGGCGTGCGGTTTTTTGTGCCTTAAGTAATTTATAAAAAAAGGAATAAACCGAATATTCTCGGTTTATTCCTTTTGGTGACGCGATGCTTATTGTAGGCAGGAGCGACGACGAAAAAGAGAAGCCGCAAGATATAGTAGATAAAGACTAATCTTGCGGTCTTTTTACGCAGTATATAGTGTTTCATTAAAACGATTATTCGTAC
>CATLAR010000072.1 GCA_949878495.1 uncultured Christensenella sp. | reverse complement strand
TGACTTTAACGGCTATCGCGTTGCCCGTGTCCCAGCTCGCGGAGAGTATTATCGCCGTAAAACTTCTGCGCGCGTTCGACGATAACGCCACCGCGCTGTACGGCATTTTTTCGGGTTGCGCCGTAACTATCATTAATTTACCAGTGTCTGTGACGTACGGGCTCGCCGCGTCGAGCGTGCCGCAGATTTCGCCCCTTGCCGAAAGCGGCAATATACCCGCCGCCAAGAAAAAGGCGTTCAAATCGCTTGCAATAACCCTCGCGGTATCCCTGCCCGCGGCGTTCGGACTGTACTTTCTCGCGCCCGTTGCGGCAAAGCTGATATTCGGTTCGCTCGAAGGCGGCGAGCGCGAACTTCTGATAAGCCTTATCAGAATACTCGCCGTGTCGTCGGTGACACAGTCCCTCGTTCAGACCTCTTCGGCGTGTCTTACCGCGCTCGGTTCGCCCGCAAAAAGCACGGTCACGCAGTGGACTTCGGCAATTTTAAGGGTAGCGCTCACGGCAGCGCTGATCAAATTCACACAGTTGTCTATAAGCGGCGCGGCGTGGTCGGCAAACTGCGCGTATTTGGTTGCAATGCTCGTCAATTTCTGGTATATTATCAGTACGGGGCGAAGGAGGGGGTTCAGACCCGTTCCCAAAGCCGCGTAAAGGCGGTAATCAAATGAAAATCACGCTTATAGGTCTCGGCGTCAGGGAAGGCGATATTTCTCTCGGCGCAAAATTCGCGCTCGACGGCGCGGGCAGAATTATCGCGCGCACGGGCAGTACGGAGAGCTTTGCTTCCCTTCGCGGCTACGCCGTGGAAACGCTGGACGGCGTTTACGAGAAGAGCAGAAACTTCGATACGCTGAACAAAAACCTCGCCGCGGCGGTGATTAAAGCCGCGCGCGAGGGCGACGTTTGCTACTGCGTCGACGGCGCGGTCAGCGAGGACGAGTCCTGTAAAATTATAGCCGAAAAGTACGGTGAATGCAGCATATTCGAGGGGGTATCAAAGTCGGGATATGCCCGCAGCCTGTCAAATACGGGATGCGGCGAATGCGTTTGCGTTTCGGCGTACGGCGTTAAAAATCTTAAAAGTTGCCGCGCGGCGAGCGTTTACGATATCGACGACGGATTCGCGGCAAGCGAGGTAAAGGCTAAACTTTCGGATATTTTCGGCGAAGAGAGCGAATGTTTTTTCGTGCGCGGCGGAAAGGTCAGTCGTATTAAAATTTACGAGATCGACCGCCAGAAGGAGTACGACGGTACCTGCGCCGTCACCGTCTGCGAGGGTGATTTCCTCAAAAAAGAAAGGTACGACTACGCCGATCTCGAACGGATGATAAAACTTTTGCGCGCCCCCGACGGTTGTCCGTGGGACAGGGCGCAGACCTCGGCGACCATTAAATCGAATATGATAGAAGAGGCTTACGAGCTTGTCGACGCCATCGAGCGCGACGACGAGGACGGAATGGAGGAAGAGACGGGCGACGTGCTGTTGCAGGCGGCTTTCCACTCCGTGCTCGAAGAGGAAAAGGGCGGCTTTACGGGCGCGGACGCGTTGACGCGTGTCGTCAAAAAGCTCATTTTCAGGCATTCGCACATTTTGGGAAGGGACAAGGGGGCGGACGAGGGTTCGGCGTTGTCCGTGTGGGAAAAGAATAAGCGCGAGGAGAAGGGACAAAAGACTTTTTCCGAAAGCGTGCTTGCCGTGCCCGCGAACTTCCCCGCGTGTATGTACGCGCAGAAAGTCCAAAAGCGCGCGGCCAAATCGGGAATGGACTTTCTTTCGGCGGTTTCGGCTTCCGAAAAACTTTTCGGGGAAGTGCAGGAACTCATAGACGCGCTTGTTGAAAACGACGGGGCGGAGGTTTGCGACGAGGCGGGCGACGTGCTGTTCTCCGCCGTCAACGTATGTCGCCATGCGGGCGTAGACTGCGAGGACGCGCTCCGCGGCGCGGTCAAAAAATTTACGGCAAGGTTCGTCGAATGCGAGCGGCTTATAGTCGCCGACGGTAAGAAAATGGAAGAGCTGGACGAGCTTGATCTCGACGTATATTGGCGAAAGGCGAAGAGTAATTTATGAATCTGCACGGTGTGAAAATAGGGGCTTTGACCACGCCGAACAACGTATTTTTAGCGCCGCTCGCGGGGTACACGAACGGCGTTTTCCGCAATATATGCAGGGGTTTAGGCGCGGGACTCACCTTTACCGAGATGGTAAGCGCCAAAGGTCTTTGTTACGGCAGCGAAAAGACCGAACAGCTCCTTTATACGGACGAAAACTATGACGGAATTAACGCGGTGCAGATATTCGGGAACGACCCCGCGTATATGCGCAGGGCGTGTGAGAGCGAGGCTCTTGCGCCCTTCGATCTTGTCGATATCAATATGGGTTGCCCCGTTCCGAAAATATATAAAAACGGCGAGGGCTCCGCGCTTATGAACGATATTCCGCTTGCGCAAAGGATAATTTCCGAATGCAAAAAGAGCGGTAAACTCGTTTCCGTCAAATTCCGTACGGGGCTTGACGACAGCCGACTGATTACCCCGGAGTTCGCCAAAGCGTGCGAGGACGCGGGCGCGGATATGATAACCGTGCACGGGCGCACTCGCGATAAGATGTATTCGGGCGAAGTCAATTTTGCCGAAATAGCCGCGGCCAAACGCGCGGTCAAAATTCCCGTGATAGCAAACGGCGGGGTTTTCTGCCGTGCCGACGCGGAAAAACTGCTTGGCGAAACTGGCGCGGACGGGGTTGCCGTGGCGCGCGGGGCGATGTATGCGCCCTGGATATTTTCCGAAATTACGGGCGGGGAAACACCCGATAAACGCGGTATATGTGCCGCCCAAATGCAAAAAACCGTGGAAATTTACGGCGAAAAATTCGCTACCGTGTTTATGCGCAAAATGTTTGCGTTCTACTTAAAAGGCGCGGCGGGCGCGGCGGCTTACCGCGAAACGCTGTTCCGCGCCGCCTCCACGCAGGAGCTTTCCGAAATATTAAAGGAAATGCCCCTCTGAATTTTATAACGCTTTTAACCGCCCGCGGAGTTATTTCGAAACTCCGCGGGCGGTTTTTTGATTGCGTTGTCACCGTTTGCGTAAAATAAAACAAAAATTAATGCATAATGTTGGAAATTATTCATTAAATTGGCTGTTATAAGTATAGATTTTATCATATATAAGTAAAATTCGGGGTGCTTTTGGTTGTTTTTATTTATTTTATATGTTAGAATAAATTAAGAAACTACGGTTTATATGCATCGTTTGCATAAAAATTCAGTAAACGTGGGGGTCGATATGAAATCGAATTTCGATAAAATTCAAAAACGAATGCTTGTCGTCGCGCTTATAAAGAGCGCGGCTTTGGGTGTCGCCGTCGGCTTAATCTGCGCCGGCGCGGTTTTGCTTGCCCTCAAACTTACGGGAATTTATATCAATCCCGCTTATTTCGTGCTTATCGGCGTGGGCGCGGCGGGCGTTACCTGCGGCGCGGCGTTTTTGATTCTTTGCCCCAACGACAAAAAAACGGCTAAGTATCTCGATACGGAATACGGGCTGAACGAAAAAATCCGTACGATGGTCGAGTACGACGGTAAGGACGGGGCAATGCTTGATATGCAGCGGCTCGACGCCGAAGAAAAGCTCGCGCAGTTGCCCAAGCGCAAGCCTAAGTTTTCAAGGCTGTGGCAGTACGGCGTTATGGGCGCGCTCGGTGTTGCGCTTATTACGACTTCGCTCGTTCTTCCCCAAACAACTGAACCTGTAGACGGCGACAAGGAAGACCCGTTCGTTTTCACGGACAGACAGAAACAGGCGATGCAGCAGCTTATAAACGACTTTAAGACGACTCACGTAGACGAAAAGAAATCGGCGACCGTCGTCGTCGCGCTCGAGTCCCTCCAAACGGCGCTCGGCGAAGCTGGCACTATGAACCTTATGAAATCGGCGGTTATTACCACCGTTTCCGTAGTGGACGCGGTGCTTTACACGCAGAACTCTTTCGACGACGTCGCGTACGCGTTGGGTAAGGTCGAAGAACTCAAAACGGTTTCGGAATCCGTGACGGACGGAGTCAGAGGCTTTGAAAAAGCCTTATTTTGTCCGTTTTTACCCATTTTTTAGCGGTTTTAGAGCAAATTTTATATATTGTCCCCCGATAGTCCCCAAACTTCGGGGGCGCTTTTTTTACCGCT
>CATLAR010000071.1 GCA_949878495.1 uncultured Christensenella sp. | reverse complement strand
TCACAATATTGCTTGTCGTACCCTACACTCTTCTTTCTGTCGGCGATATAGCGGTGCATCGAAGGCAGGTTTTCGTCGACGGCTTTAATAAGATTTTCGTAGACTTTTGCGGATACGTCCTCGGAAAACAGCGCGCGTTCGAGGCAGGAACCGAATTTATAAACTTTGCTCAGAAATACGTCCTTTTTCACGTTTCCGTAGTATATGGAAGTTATCGTATTGATGAGCGAAGTATACGCTCCGTAATACTTTTCATAGGCTTCTTTGCGCTTTTCTCTGTCCTCGCAATGCAGTATAATACCGTAAAGCCCGTGGCTCAGCTTTATTTTTTTGCCCTCCCACTCTATTTCGGGCAACGGCAAATCGAGGTTGTCTATCATCGAGAAATTATCGTAAAAGCCGTCCAGAATTTCTCCCGCCATTCCGATAAGCCGCTCCTCGGCTTGCGAAATAACGTGGGGTTTGCGCTCGATAATGCGTTTTAAGTCGTAGTCGTAATCGGCAAATCTCTTATCGGCAACAAGCGAATTAAGATATTCGTCGCTTTGTTGCGCCATTTCAGGCTCGAAAAACGCGAGTTCTGTAGCATATTTAGCAAAAAACGCGCCGATTTTAGCGTAATAGGCACCGTATTTTGAATTGCCCGCATCCTCGTCGTGGCGCATATGCGCGTAAACGTAGAGTCTTTCAAGGTTATAGCTCGCCCTCTCGTTTTCTTTCAGAAATTCCAAAAGAACGTCCGCGTTGCCGAGCTTGCCCTCGTACTTAGCCAGCGCAAGCGAGCTCTGCGCCTCTTCAAACGCCTTTTCCCACTCGCTGTCGGTCGCAAAAATATCTTCTATTTTCCATTTGTAATCTTCTTTAACCTGATTTCTCGTCATAGTCCACCTTTTAATTTTTATTTGAATGAATGGGCGCGGGGATAAGTCCGCCTCTTGCAATGAATTTTTCCGAACTCTCTCCATGCACGGGCATTACGGGCGCTCTTCCGAGCAACCCGCCGAAATTGACCTCGTCGCCGACCTTTTTATCGGGCGCGGGGATAATGCGCACAGCCGTAGTTTTGTTGTTTATCATACCGATAGCCGCTTCGTCCGCGATAATTGCGCTTAAAGTCGACGCAGGCGTGTCCCCGGGTACGGCTATCATATCCAGCCCCACCGAACAAACGGCAGTCATTGCTTCGAGCTTGTCTATATTGAGCGTGCCGCGCTCGGCGGCTTCTATCATTCCTATATCCTCTGAAACGGGAATAAACGCGCCCGAAAGCCCGCCAACGCGGGAACTTGCCATTACGCCGCCCTTTTTAACGGCGTCGTTGAGCATTGCAAGACACGCCGTCGTTCCGTGCGTACCCACGCTTCCAAGCCCCATTTCCTCTAAAATAGCCGCAACCGAATCTCCGCGAGCGGGAGTCGGTGCGAGCGACAAATCAACTATCCCGAACTCGGCGTTCAAACGCTTTGCCGCTTCCCTTGCAATGAGCTGTCCCGCACGGGTGATTTTAAACGCCGTGCGCTTTATCGTTTCCGCAAGTTCCGAAAGATCAGCGCCGCGCACGCCTTCTATAGCGTGCTGCACGACGCCCGGTCCCGAAACGCCTACGTTTATAACGGTGTCGCTCTCGCCCACGCCGTGGAACGCGCCCGCCATAAACGGGTTATCCTCTACGGCGTTGCAAAACACGACGAACTTGGCGCAACCGAAACCGCCTTTATCTTTTGTAAGCTGCGCGGTCTGCTTTATGATTTTACCCAAAAGCCCGACCGCGTCCATATTGATACCCGATTTCGAAGAGCCGACATTGACCGACGAACACAGCCTGTCCGTAGATGCGAGCACTTCGGGAATAGTCGCAATAAATTTGCGTTCGTAATCCGCCATACCCTTGTGGACGAGCGCTGAATATCCGCCGATAAAGTCTATGCCGAGAGATTTCGCCGCATCGTCGAGAGCTTTACCGATCAGCGCGGATTTTTCGGGAAAAGGCGCGCAGACGAACGCCGCTGGGGTCACCGAAACACGCTTGTTTACGATAGGAATTCCGTATTCGCGTGATAAATCGCGCGTAACTTTTACGAGGTTTTCGGCTTTTTTGCAGACCGTGTCGTATACGATTTGTGCCGTCTTTTCCGCGGTCGCGCCGATACACGGCAGAAGCGAAACGCCCATCGTCACCGTTCTGATATCGAGGTGTTCGCGCTCTACCATATTTATTGTTTCGAGTACTTCGTTGCTGTTGAACATATAAACACCTTAAATTTTGTGCATTGCGTTGAAGATTTCTTCGTGCTGTACGTGAATGGACATTCCGATTTTTTCGCCGAGCGCGACGCATTCGTCGGACAGTTCCGCAAGCGCAACCGTCGCCGAGGATATATCCACAAGCATAATCATTGCGAAATATTCCTGCATAATCGTCTGGCTTATATCGAGGATATTAACCTCGCGCGACGCAAGAAATTCGCTTACCTGCGCTATAATGCCCGTCCTGTCCTTCCCGACTACGGTTAAAACTGCTTTCATAGTACTCCTTTATTTGCCTAAAAGCGTGAAATTGAAAAAGGTATAGACCGCCGTCGTAAACGCCTTTCCGTCGATAGACCACTGCGGCACCACGCCGACGAGCGAATTCAACGGATAATCGCCGTAATCGCGGCTGTCCGAACTCATATTTCTGTTATCACCGAGCAAAAACATAGAATTTTCGGCAACGACGTGTTTCTTATAATTATTTATGACGGGATCGTTCCTGTTTGGGTCGACGTAAGGTTCGTCAACTATTTCGCCGTTGACTATGAGCGTACCCATTACTATTTCAACGGTATCCCCGCCGAACGCAACCGCGCGCTTTATTATGTTTCCGCGCTCGTACGAGCCGTCTGAATGCTTGACTTCGCGGTAGACGACGACTATATCGCCGTAATCGGGCTGCGCCGTCTTGTTTACGTAAACGAAATCGCCGCCACTGACGTTCGTGCTTTGCGCACCCGTCAACCCCGGTTGCATAGACACGTTCACGACGTATATACCCAAAAAGAAGCTGTTTAAAACTCTTGCGGCAACGAGCAACACGCCACAAAACGCAATAGAAACGGAAAGAACGAAAGCCAAGCCCGATGATTTGCCCCTTTCGCCGAGCATTACGCTGACCGAACGCATTTTTTCTTCAGTTTTCCCGCTACCGCTACTTATCATTTTTCTCCTTTACAGCCACATAACGTTGTTGAACACGAACTCGCCGCGGCAAGACACGGTCATTTTGAACTCGCCCGTGAAATCGGCAAGCGAAGTTCCGTTCGCCGACTTGAAATTCTTGGCTTCGAGAACGAAGCTCTGCCATACGCCGCCTACAACGGGCACGGCGCACGAAAAACTTTCCGTTTGTGAAGCGGAGTCCGCAAAAGTTACCGTCACGGTATCGCTTTTGTCCGTGTAAAGGTCAAGCGAAAGCACGCTCGCACTCGTCGGAGCGTAACGCTGACAGTTATTTTTAAAAGTAGAAAGCCCGCATTCGGAATGCAAGCCCTTTGCGCCGCCCTTGCCCTTGGATACGAGGCGGGGCATTACCGCGTCGTCGGCAAAAAACATACCGCCGATTGCGTAATCCTGCGTGTTTTCGGCAAAGAATCCGTCCGAATCGTTCTTGTCGGAATATAACACTCTGCATTTGACGCGCATATTACGGAATTTACCGCTTATTTTTTTGACGTAGATCTTAGACCAGACCGAAAAACCGTTGGCGTACTGGACTCTGCACAGCACGAAAATAGTAGCCGTTTTTTCAAAAAGATTGATATAAAACTCGTTTTCGGACTTGACGGGGCACCGCTCCCAAGCGCGTAACGACGGCTCGGTACAGTCCTCGGCAAGGTATAGTTCGCTTTTTTCGGCTACTCCCTGAGTATCGGGCACGATTTTTGCGACGAGGTTGGAATTTTCGTCGACTTCCACCAGAACGTCGGCGGGACGGGGAATAAACACCTGTCTGTTTTTGAGGTATTTATCGAAAAACAGGAACATATCCTTAACGCCGTCCGCGTCTATGCCGCCGTTGCAGTTTATTGTATACGCTATCGCGCTGCCCTTTATAAACTCGGGGTTTATGCGCGAAAACGTGTCGTACGCACGGTCGTAATCGAAGCGATTGTCGATTGCGGGACAGAGCATTAAAACGGGACAACGCACCGCGGGCGCGTAGGCCTGCGAGTCTATGCCCGCGATAAAACGGTATCTCTCTTCGTCGAGGTTGGGTTCTTCGGGCATATACTTGCTGATGCCGTTGTACGCTTTCCAGCCCGCCGCGCCCGCGGGAACTATGCAACTGAATTGCCCTGCCAAACCGAGCTTCCAGGCAATTT
>CATLAR010000070.1 GCA_949878495.1 uncultured Christensenella sp. | reverse complement strand
CAAAAAAACGGGAATTACCGTGACTGCGGTCTGCCCCGGCTGGATAGACACGCCCTTTCTTACTAAGGTTATCAACGGCAAGAAGGTGGCGTTCGGCGGAATGACCACGCCCGACAGGGTTGCGAAAAAAGCTATGAAAGACGCCAAACACGGCAGGGATTCGTCCGTCTGCACGCTGTACGTCAAAGCGTTGCACGCGACCGTGAAAATGCTCCCGCAAAGACTAACTATGAAAATCTGGGTGGCGAGCGTAAGAAAATACTTTAAGGAAGAAGATTTATGAAAGTAGTATTGCGCAGTCTGACTCTTGCCGATGCTGAAAATGTCGCGGCGGCTATGAACAACGAAAAAGTTCTTGCAAACTTACGCGACGGAATACCCTTTCCATATACCCTGACCGACGCGGAGGAATACATATCCTATCTGCTCGGCGCGGACAAAAACGCCGTGTTTGCGTTTGCCGTTGAAGTTGACGGCAAGGCGGCGGGAATTATCAGCGCGTTCCGTCAGAACAATATCCATTACCGCACCGCCGAGCTGGGTTATTTTATCGGCGAGGAGTATTGGGGTAAGGGCGTCATGACGCGGGCGGTTAAACTTGCTTGCGGGTATCTGTTTGACAATACCGACCTGCTCCGCGTTTACGCCGAGCCGTTCGCAACCAATCACGCGTCCTGCCGCGTGCTTGCTAAGGCGGGGTTCTCTTTCGAGGGAGTGCTCGTTTCCAACGCATATAAAAACGGTAAGGTTCTGGACATGAAGATTTACGCGCTCGTCAGGGAAGAAGAATGCGCGGAGGACGAAGAAGAATGAAGAATTACGACGTAATTTTGTTCGACCTCGACGGCACTATAACCCAGCCGTTCGAGGGTATCACCAATTCGGTTGCGTACGCGCTTTCAAAGTTCGGCATAGAGGTAGAGGACAGGCGCGTGCTTGCGCCCTTTATCGGACCGCCGCTTCTGGACGCGTTTATGGAGTATTACGGTTTCAGCCGCGCGGACGCGCTCAAAGCCGTGGAGTACTATCGTGAAAATTATTCGGTCAAGGGAATTTTCGAGGCGGACCTCTACGACGGTGCGCGCGAAATGCTCGAAGGCTGTAAACGCGCGGGCAAGACCGTCGTGCTAGCCACGGCAAAACCCGAGGCGTTCGCATTCAGAGTTCTTGAAAAGTTCGGCGTGTCGGAGTACTTCGACGTCGTCGCGGGCGCGTCGTTCGATACGAGCCGAAAGGATAAAGAGGCGGTTATCGCCTACGCTCTGGAAAAACTCGGCGGCACGGACAAGTCGCGCGCGCTTATGGTCGGCGACAGACGGCACGACGCCGAGGGAGCGGCGGCAAACGGCATAAAATGCCTGGGCGTGACTTACGGTTACGGCAGCAGGGAGGAACTGCTTGAAAGCGGGGTGATAAAACTTGCTTCTTCCCCGCGTGAAGTTTTGGAAATAATAACAGGTTGATTGGTTAAAACCCGTCCGCTCTAAAATACGGACGGGTTAATGTTTTACCAAATTCGCGGAAAACCGCTGTTATTCGTCAAAATATCGTGTTCGGAATATAGTAATATTTTTAAAAAACGACGGAGAAATCATTATGAACGTAACGGGTTATCTCAAGGACAAGGTGCTACATATAAATCTGTCGGGCGAAATGGACGAATGCTCTTCGCAGGAAGCGCGCACGCGTTGCGACAAACTTATAGAAGACAATTTAAACGTAAAAAAAATAGTAATCAATCTTTCCGAAGTCGAGTTTATGGACTCGACGGGAATAGGCTTTCTCATAGGCAGATACAAAAAAGCGTCCAGGCTCGGCTTGCCGCTGTTCGTATCCAAGCCGAATTTTGCCGCCGATAAAATTCTCAATTTAAGCGGTATCTACACGCTGATACCCAAAGCCGAGTAAAAAGGACGAAAAAAATGACAAAGAACTATTTAAAACTCCAATTTTATTCACTTCCCCGTAATCAGGCGTTCGCCCGCGACGCGGTCGCGGCGTTCTGCCTTGAACTCAATCCCTCGCTATCCGACCTTTCGGACGTAAAAACCGCCGTTTCGGAGGCGGTTACGAACTGTACCGTGCACGCCTACAAGGGCAACCTGGGCATAGTAACCGTAGAATGCGAGATAGAGGACGACACACTACATATAAAGGTGAGCGATACCGGCAAGGGTATTGCGGACGTAAACCAGGCTATCCAGCCCTTTTACACTTCCGCGCCTTCCGACGAACGCTCGGGTATGGGGTTCACCATAATGCAGACTTTTATGGACGAATTCAAGGTGAACTCCATCCGGGGCGAGGGCACCGTGGTTTATATGTCAAAAAGTTTTAAAACGGAAGTGGAGAATGCTTGACGTCGGGCAGACGAATGACCTTATCCGCAGAGCCAAGGACGGCGACGCGAGCGCAAAGGAGAAACTCATTGTCGAGAATAACAACTTAATAAAGAGTATCGTAAGGCGTTATCTCGGCAAGGGCGTGGAATACGACGACTTATATCAGCTTGCCAGCATAGGACTTTTAAAGGCCATAAACGGTTTCGACGAGGTTTACGGCGTGCGTTTTTCAACGTACGCAGTGCCGATGATAGCGGGTGAAATCAAGCGCTTTATGCGCGACGACGGCAGTATAAAAGTATCGCGCGCAATCAAGAGCGCGGCAAAACAGATAAACAAGTTTATCGAAGAGTATTCGGCAAAGCACGGCGCTCAGCCTACCGTTAAAATAATTTCCGAAGAGTTCGGAATGCCCGAAAGCGAAGTCGTGTTTACTATGGGTTCAACGAGAATGCCCGTTTCCATCTACGCGCAAAGCGACTACAAGGACGAAAAAGGTCAGGAGCTTCTGGAAAAACTGCCCGTAGAGGACAAGCAGGAAGAGATTATCGAAAGTTTACAGCTGAAAACGGCTATAGAAAAACTGCCCGAGCGCGAGAAAAAAGTCATAATGCTCAGGTATTTCCGCGACCTGACCCAAAGCGAAGTCGCCAATATGCTCGGCGTGTCGCAGGTGCAGGTTTCGCGCATAGAAAATAAAATAATGGAAAACTTCCGTAAACTTCTTACGGGCTGAGCCCCGCGCGCCGTACGGCGCGCGGGGTTTATTTCGGCGTTTTTTTGGGAATTTGCCGCGTTAGTTCTTGTCAAACGCCCGATAAAATGATATAATCTTTTAAAAAGGTGATAAAATGCTCAACGAAAAAAACGTGCGGCTCGGTAAAGTCCGTTCTTCTATAAGAGAACTTTTCGAGTACGGCAAAAAACGCAAAGCAGAAATCGGCGAAGAGAACGTTTACGACTTCTCCATAGGCAACCCCAGCGTTCCCGCGCCCGAAGCAGTAAAAAACGCGCTTATAAGCGTGCTTGAAAATACCGACCCCGTAGCCCTACACGGCTACACTTCCGCGCAGGGCGACCCCGAAACGCGCAAAGTTCTGGCGGATTATACCAATTCGCGCTTCGGTACCGCGCTTACCGCCGAATGCTTTTATCTTACTTGCGGGGCGGCGGCTTCGCTGACAATAACGCTGGGCGCGCTCCTGAACGCGGGCGACGAGGTAATAACCGTCGCGCCGTTCTTTCCCGAGTACAGAGTTTTCACCGAGCACGCTGGCGGCAGACTCGTGCCCGTGCGCGCGGCGGAGGATACTTTCGCGCCGGATCTTGCGGCGATAGAAAGGGCGATAACGCCAGCAACCAAAGCGGTGCTTATCAATTCGCCAAACAACCCCAGCGGCGTAGTTTACTCCGACGGCGATTTGAAAGCGCTCGCGGCGTTGCTTGAAAAATACTCGGAAAAATTCGGCGAACCCATATATCTTATTTCGGACGAGCCGTACCGCGAGCTGGTGTTCGACAAGGATATAGCCGTGCCGTACGTTATGAATTATTACGACCGCTCGGTAGTCTGCTATTCGTACTCCAAAAGCCTGTCTTTGCCGGGCGAAAGAATAGGCTATATCGCGGTTAATAACAAAATGGCGGAGTTTTCCGAAGTCTACGCTGGTATCTGCGGAGCGGGCAGGTCGCTCGGTTTCGTGTGCGCGCCCGCGCTCTTCCAGCAACTTATAAAGCGCGTATACAATCTCACCGCGGATATTTCCGTCTATAAAGCCAATCGCGACAGATTGTATTCCAAACTCGTTGAGTTCGGGTATACAGTCGTCAAGCCGAACGGCGCGTTCTATATGTTCGTCAAATCTCCCGAGCCTGACGCAAAAGCGTTTTGCGAGCGCGCAAAGGGATACGAGCTTTTAATCGTCGCGGGCGACGATTTCGGCGCGGACGGCTACGTCAGAATTTCATACTGCGTTTCGCCCGAGCTGATAGAGCGGGCTTTGCCGTCGTTTGAAAAACTTATGAAAAGTTATAAATAACTATTGAAAATTAAAAACGCCGTGATATAATAAATACGGTTTACGGAGGTTAAAATATGTTAAACGAAAAAATTGCACGTCTCATCAACGAGCAGGTAAACAAAGAACTCTATTCGGGGTATCTCTATCTCGACTTTGCGAACTATTACGAGGACGAGGGACGAGAAGGCTTCGCGCAGTGGTATCAGGTTCAGGCTCAGGA
>CATLAR010000069.1 GCA_949878495.1 uncultured Christensenella sp. | reverse complement strand
TTTCAAGATACTTTACGCCGAGCTTTATCAACCCTTCGAGACAGCTGTTCATTATGATTGCGACCGAGCCTTTGTTGTTGTGTTCCTTTGTAACGCCGATGCTCATCATATCGGCGACCTCGACGTGTTTCATAGCTTTGATATAGGGAATTATACCGCGCGGGAAGATATTGCCGCGCGCTTTCTGAAGCACGTTTTTCATCGACGGCATCATAAACCCGTACGATACGACTTTGTCGTCCTTTAAAACTACTGCGCAAAGCTCGGGAATGAGCGCCATATTTATGGTGCCCATAGCGCGGCGTTTCTGTTTTTCGTTCAAAGGGCTCGTGCCGTAAAGGTCTGCGAACGCCTCGTCGAGAACGCCGAGACATTGCATTATGTAGCCGTTGAGTTTTTCTTTGTCGTGCTTTAACAGGTATTTAACGTCGACGAGCTCGTAACCGTTGCGCTCGGCGATTTTTTCGCTGAGGCGTTTAAGGCGGTCGTCGTGCTTTTCGGGAACTTTTATAAGGTAACTGTTCCAATCGACGACCTTATACGCCCCGAGTTTTTGCATATGCTCCACGTAATAGGCGTAGTTGTAAATTTCAATATAAGTCGAGTCTTTGTCGAAGCCTTCTATGAGCATTCCCTCTTCGTTGAGGTCGGAAAAGCTGATAGGTCCGATAATCTCTTCCATTTTCAGTTCTTTAGCCCACTTGAAAAGCTCGGCAAACAGGGCTTTCGTGACCTCGAAATCGTCGATAACGTCGAAACGCGTGAACCTCAGCTGTTTTACGCCGAATTTCTCGTTCGCGCCCTTGTGCCAGATGCCCGCGACCCTGCCCGCGATTTTGCCGTTTTTGTACGCGAGGAACATTTTGCATTCGCAGAACCTGAACGCGTCGTTGACTTCGGGGTCGAACTCGGCAAACTCGTCCGAATAGAGATTGGGGACGGCGTGCGGGTTGCCCTTATACAGATCGATTAAAAATTTGAAAAACTTCTTTTTATCGCGCTTGGACGATATTTCTCTCACCGTAATCATATTTCTCTCACTTCCACGGTTATTTAAGTTCGATGGGGCGTTTGTCGGCGATAAAGATTACGCCTACGGTGCCCGGTCCGCAATGCGAGCCGATAACGGGTCCCACTATCTGGCGCACGGTCTTTGCTTCGGGACGGCCTTCCTTTATGAGTTTTTCCAGCTCGTCTCCGTCCTCTTTGCAGTCCGCGTCGATAATATACACGTTGTATTCGGCGCCCGTAAGTTCTTTTATAACCTTGTCGGCGAGAGTTTTCAGAACCTTCTTTCTGCCGACTATTTTTTCTTTTACGGTAAGCCCGCCTTCCTCGTTGAAGGTAAGCATTGGTTTAAGACCGAGGAGTGTGCCCGCCACCGCCGCCGCGCCCGAAAGTCTGCCGCCGCGCTTTAAATGCATTAGATTGTCGACGACGAAATAGACGGCGACGCGGTTGGTAAATTCCTTTAAAAATTCCAGAATTTCCCCGTCGGAAGCGCCGTTTTTCTTCAATTCAGCCGCCGCTTCCACCTGAATTCCCGCGCCGAGAGATATGGAATTGGTGTTAAAAACGGTGCATTTACGGTCGGGATACTCCTCTTTAAGCTCTTCGAGAGCCTTATCCAACTGAGCGAAAGTGCCGCTCATTGCATGCGAAAAGCTGATATACAGCACGTCCTCGCCCGCGGCAAAGTACTTTGATAAGATTTCTTTGTAATTTTCGGGGTTCAGCGCCATAGTTTTGGGCACCGTTCCGCCCCTCACGGCGTCGTAAAACTTCTTGAAATCGGTGTTTTTGCCGCAGTCGTAGGCGTACTCTTCACCGCCGTAGAGATAGGGCATCGATATAAAATCAAGCCCGAGTTCGCTCAGGCGGGTGTGCCAGAGTTCGCAATTCGAATCACATAGTAATATACTCATTTTTATATTCTCCGTTATTTGGTAGGGACAAAATTTCCCTTTATTCGACATTTTAACAGATTTTGTCGAAAAAGTCAATCGTGTGAAAATAATCGGTTTTACGGGTGAAAGCATTTTACAAAAATTAGTGCGCGTTATTAATTGCTTTTTCGCGCGGTGTTTGGTAAAATAATAGCTGATATAATTTATATAATTTGGAATGGTTTTATTACTATGAAGCACAAAAAACTGTTTATTTCGCTCACCGCCGTGTTTACGGTTATACTCGCGATGACGATATTTTTGATGATATGGTTCTGGGGCGACAGCTATAAAGGCGGCAACGGTTACGACGGGTTCGGCGATTTCAGCGCTGAATTCAAAATCCCCGGCCTTGACGAGGGCGCGTGCCCTCAGGGAATGGGCAACTATCGCGCGAGATACACGGTGAAAGACGAAAACGGCGAGCCGGTACTCGATACGAACGGCAAAGAAAAGACAGACAAGCAGAATTATTTTTTCATAAGCGCGTATTTCAAAGACAAGCCGTCGCGTATTTACGTCGTAGGACAGACGACGGGGCTTGTGGGCTACGTTTCGCTTAAAGACGTTGACGGCTCGGATTTTTACGGGCACGTGGGCGGCGTGGCGACGAACGGTTACACCGTTTGGGTGGCTTCGGAAAAGAACGTTTACGTGGCGCGCGCGGGGCTTTCGAGCACCAACAACGTTGCCTACGATTTAATCAAGGCGGCTGAAAGCAACGGCGAATTTAAGTTTACGGCGTCTTTCGACGCGAACTGCAACGCGGCGTTCGTATACTACTACGACTATAACAACAACGCGGAGGACGCGTCCTCATACTACGATAAGCTGTACGTCGGCGAGTTCTACCGCAAGGGCAACTACGAAACGGATAAACTCCACCACTTCACGACTCCGAACGGCGAGGAAAACAAGGCGATCGTTTACGAATACAGCGTGGAAACGACGGCTTCGGGAAGCGAGTTCGGGCTTGTAAAAATCAAGGACGACGTGACGGAGAAAGTGCCGAAAATTCAGAAAGTTTTCTCCATTCCCAACGAAATTCAGGGGTTTGCGAGAATTTCCACCTATCACGGCAAGAGCGACGAGAAATACGACGAGAAAAACGACGGGCTGGTACTTTCGCAGAGCTACGGACTGAAGAAATCGAAGTTGTACTATTATTCGTGGAGCAGTATTCTGGATACGAGGAAATCGTATAAGGATCTGGAATACGTCGTAGTCAAGGACGGAAAAGAGGAATTGAAGAAGTTCGACGGGTTTGCATACAACGGCATCTATAATCTGACGACTTCGGGAAATCAGGGCGCGCCGTACAAGGATACGGGCACGCTGTACTCGTATTTCGTGGACGGCAAAGCGTTGAATAACGTTTACGCGATACCGTCTATGTCCGAGGGGTTGTGCGTGGTGAACGACAGGGTCTACGTGCTGTTCGAGTCGGGCGCGTACAAGTATAAGACGTTCGTAAGGCAGGTATTGAATGAAGTTTACAGCTTCGTTCCCCGCAATAAGCGTTCCGCTTAATCACGTATCTTAATAGCTTGAATAATAGACGAACTTGCGTTCCAATCAAGCGTAAGCGTTCCGCTTAACCGAATATCTTAATTGCTTGGGCGATAGACGAGCTTGCGTTCCAATCAAGCGTAAGCGTTCCGCTTAACCGAATATCTTAATTGCTTGGGCGATAGACGAGCTTGCGTTCCAATCAAACTAATAATTAACGACAACACCCCCGCCGTGCTTACCGCACGGCGGGGGTTGTTTTATAAATATTTATTGCGCAACCAAAAACCACGCTTTTTGGTTGCGCACCCAATTTGCGAATCCTTTCGCCTAAGCGAGGTGAATGCCCGCCAATTACATAACTGTGTGCCATTAAATATTGCGGGCATATGGCGAGAAACCCTCAAATCACGAAAAATCGGCTTCGCAGAATAGAAGCCGATTTTTATGAACTATTTTATAAACGTCAGACACGCCTGATACAGCGAGTAAACGTCGGCTTTGGATATAAGCTCGTAAGGCGCGTGCATAGAAAGCACGGGAACACCCACGTCAACGGTATCGATGCCGAGGTTAGCTATAAACTTGGCTACCGTGCCGCCGCCGCCGATATCGACCGCGCCGAGCTCGCCCGTCTGCCAGTAAACGCCGTTATCCTCGAATATATCCCTTATCCAGCCCATAAACTCCGCGTCCGCGTCGTTGGTGGAGCTCTTGCCGCGCGCGCCCGTATACTTGGACACCGCCGCGCCGCAGTTTATAAAGGTCGTGTTCCTCTTCTCGTACGCCGAAGCGAACGCGGGGTCGAACGCCGCGGTTACGTCTGCGGAAATACACTTCGAATTGTATCTCACTTCGATAGGGTTCGCGCCGAACGAAGCCGCGATGGTTTCAATTACGTCGGAAATGACTTTAGACTGCATTCCCGTCGTGCCGTCGCTGCCCACCTCTTCCTTGTCGGCAAACACCGCTACGACGGTATGCGGCGACTCGTAGTCGAATATGGCTTTCATCTCGGGATAAGCGCAAACTTTGTCGTCGTGTCCGTAAGCCGATATTAACGCTCCGTCGAAGCCCACGTCGCGCGCCTTGCCCGCGGGTACGAAGCAAAGCTCGGAACATTGCAGGTCAACTTCGGTAAGTCCGTATTTCTTGTTGAGCAGTTTGAGTATCGCCGTTTTAACCGACTCTTTGTCGTCCTCTTCGTCCACTGCGGGAAGCCCGCCGATTACCGCGTTAAGGCTCTCGCCGTCGATTGCCTTCGAAAGCGGTTTGGTGCTCTGCTCAGCCGCAAGATGGGGCAGAAGGTC
>CATLAR010000068.1 GCA_949878495.1 uncultured Christensenella sp. | reverse complement strand
TGTTTGGCGGCGCTAGTATTAATCGGCGCCGTTCGAGAAATTATTCCGCAAAAGGCAAGCGCGGACGCGCGCGCGGAAATCGCTATGGAGCTTAATACGGAAACCGTTCTTTCCGAGAGCAATGCCGACGCTAAACTTCCTATGGCGAGCACGACCAAAATTATGACTGCGCTTATTATCGTGGAGGACTGCGACCTTGACGAGGTTCTGACCGTTCCCGACGAGGCTGTAGGCGTAGAAGGTTCGAGCATTTATCTAAAAAAAGACGAACAAATCGACGTGCGCGATCTCGTATATGGTCTAATGCTCCGTTCGGGGAACGACAGTGCCGCCGCGCTGGCAATACACCACAGCGGCAGCGTTGATAAATTCGTAGAAGTTATGAACGCGCGCGCAAAGGAGATTGGCGCAGAGCACACAAATTTCAAGAACCCGAGCGGGCTTCCCGATGACGAACACTATACTACAGCCCGCGATCTTTGCAAAATAGCGTGCCGCGCAATGCGTAACGAACAGTTCAAAAAAATAGTATCCTCAAAGAGCCATATCGGTCGTTTCAGAAGCTATCAGAATAAAAACAAAATGCTTTACGGTTACGACGGGGCAAACGGCGTTAAAACGGGCTATACGATGAAAGCGGGAAGATGTTTGGTGAGCTCCGCCGAAAGGGACGGAATGGACGTAGTGACGGTCGTGCTTGACTGTTACGATATGTACGAGCGTTCCAAAAAAATTCTCGATAAATGTTTTGACTCATACGAAATACTCAAAATCGACGAAAATAGCGTATTTATGTCTGACAGAGTACTTTGCAAAACTCAAAATTCACCCAGCCGAGTTATAAAAAAGGGTTCGAATCTTGATTTTAAAGTAAAATCTATGGAATGCGACGGTAAAATCCGCTCGGGCGATTTATGCGCCGAACTTGAAATTTATTCGCAAAACGGCTTGCTTTTCCGTGAGAATTTATATAGTATTATAGATGAATAATTTTATGAAGGTCTGTAATGCGAATAAACAAGTACCTTGCGGCGGCGGGAGTCGCTTCGAGAAGGGAATGCGATAAACTCGTATCCGAAGGTAAAGTCAAAATTAACGGTACGGTCGCCAGACTCGGCGCGGAAGTCGGTGGGGATGACGAAGTGACCGTCAACGGCGCGGTAGCCGTAATAAAGAAAAACGAGTATTATATTCTCAACAAGCCCAAGGGTTATATTTGTTCCGTGTCCGACGAAAAGGGCAGAAAAACCGTTCTCGACTTAATGCCACAGGGCGTAGGCAGAATTTATCCCGTAGGCAGACTCGACTACGACAGCGAGGGTTTGCTCATTCTTACTACCGACGGCGAACTTGCGCAAAAACTTACGCATCCGTCGTTCGAAGTGCCCAAAACTTATCTCGTTAAAATCGAAGGCACGCTCACCGAAACGGCGTTGAATCCCATAAGAAGCGGCGTTGAAATCGACGGGTATCTTACGAAAAAGTGCAAGGCGCATATCGTTGAAACCAACAAGCTGTATACCAAAATTCACGTTACGATTACCGAAGGTAAAAACCGAGAAGTCAGAAAAATGTTTGCGGCTATAGGCAAAGAAGTTATCCTTCTCAAACGCATTAAAGTAGGCGAAATTACCCTTCGCGGGCTTGACAGAGGCGCGTACAGAAAACTTTCCGCGCAGGAAGTCGCTTATCTTAATTCCCTTTAAGTAAAAAAGCAGCCGACGGGCTGCTTTTTTAAACCGTTACGAGCTTTTCGCCTATGGGCAGTTGCGTTATTTGCCGCCACTGGCTTTGCGCGAAATTATCCAATGCTTTGCATGATTTCGCCTCGTTTTCAAGCGTCAATTCGTTGCTTCCGCTCGTAATAACGGGATATTCTGAGCGAGAAAGCGCTTTAAAAACTTCGTCGGCGCGCTCTTTTTTTACGGCAAGCGGCGTTATATAAAGCGGCGCTGCAAGAAATTTTTTGCATTCTTCCTCGTGAACGCCCAGCAGGTTTTCACAGAGTATCCGCTTTATCCGCGAAGCGGCGTATCTTTTCGAGGTCGCGCCGCTTATAATTTCTTCAAAAGTCAGGTTTTCCAGCGATTTAAGCAAATTCTCCAGTCCTTCGCCGCATCCGAACGTTGTTTTAAGATCTTCGCGGGTCGTCCGCGATAAAATCAGTTTTAAGGCCCGTCCGTAGTTTTCGCTAATTTGCCTGACGTCGCCCAAATCGCGTAAAGAATACTCGGGTAGACTCTTTCCTATTTCGGGTGACGGATAATTCTTGCGTATCGCGCTTGCCGACGAAAAAGTCGCATTCAGTTTCGTGTCGTTGTATCCTCCGCCAACGCGTTTAACGGGTACGGTTATGACTTCGGGGCGTAACTTTTTTAACGCTCTTACGTACTCGACGGCGAGAATATTATTCGGTGAGATTAACAAACTTCTTTGTCCGCCCGCGGCTTCAAACGCCGCTTCTCGGCTTTTTGCAAAGCTCAGCCCGCTTTTCAGTCCCTCGGATAATGCTTTTGAAAAAGTTTCGGTTTCGTCGTCCAAAATATTTGCGGCGCTCTTTAACGCTTTATCGTCGTCCATTTCGCAACCGAAAGAAAGATACGTGAAATCATTTATCGTTCCCAGAATTTTAACAGCGCCTTTTGCGAAAACCTCGGCGGGAGCGGTGGCAAAAGCCGCGGGCAGTTCTATAACGCAATCCGCGCCGCCGAGCACTGCGTGACGGGCGCGCGCGTATTTATCGCAGACCGCAATATCTCCGCGCTGGGTAAAATATCCGCTCATAACGCATATCAGTAAATCGCAGCCGCTTAACATTCTCGCTTGGCGGATAACGTATTCGTGACCGTTGTGAAAGGGATTGAATTCGCAAATTATTCCACAAATTTTCATTTTAGTTCTTTACAATTAAAAATTATTGGTATATAATGGTAATGTTGTCCGATAACTATTATATATCGGTTTGATAAAAAAATAAAGTGTTTTAAGGAGAAAAGAAATGTCATTGCTTGACGAAATCAAGGCAAAAGCCTCCGCACGCAATAAGACTATAGTTCTTTGCGAGGGCGAGGATAAGCGTGTAATAGAAGCCGCGGCGCAAATAACGAAGGAGAAGATAGCTAAAATCGTGCTTATCGGCAACCAGAGCGAATGTAAAAAAATTGCTCCCGAAGTCGATCTCGCGGGTGTAACGCTGATAGATCCGCTTACGTCTGACAAGACCGCAGGCTACGCCAAGCTCCTTTACGAAGCAAGAAAAGTTAAGGGAATGACTGAAGAACAGGCTGAAGAACAGGCGAAAGACAGAACTATGTTCGGCGCGTTAATGCTTAAAGCAGGCGACGTAGACGGTTACGTATCGGGTGCGTGTCATTCCACGGCGAATACTCTTCGTCCCGGATTGCAGGTAGTCAAAACCGCGCCCGGTATCAATACCGTTTCAAGCTGTTTCATAATGATAGCTCCCCAAAAACACGAATATAACCCCGACGGTGTGGCGGTGTTCGCAGATTGCGCTATAAATATCGAGCCTACCGCGGAACAGCTCGCGGATATCGCGGTAACTTCGGCGAAAACGGCGAAAGCTATTGCGGGAATCGAGCCGAGGGTGGCAATGCTCTCGTTTTCGACCAAAGGCAGCGGCAACGACGATAAGTTTACGCAGACCGTACCAAAAGTACAAAAAGCGGTGGAGCTTGCAAAAGCCGCCGCTCCCGAGCTTGCTCTCGACGGCGAATTCCAGTTTGACGCGGCGGTCGCGCCCGCGGTCGGACAGCTCAAAGCCCCCGGTTCCAAAGTTGCGGGACACGCGAACGTTTTCGTGTTCCCCAACATTAACGCGGGCAATATCGGTTACAAAATCGCACAGCGTTTCGGCGGATATATGGCGATCGGTCCCGTTTGTCAGGGCTTTGCAAAGCCGTTGAACGATCTTTCGCGCGGTTGCAGCGTTGAAGATATAGTCGCTACGGTTGCTGTTACGGCGTTACAGGCAGAATAATTTCAGATTAAAAGAGGTACGAAAAAAATGAAAATCTTAGTGGTAAACGCGGGAAGTTCTTCGCTTAAATATCAGCTTATAGATATGGAAACGGAAAAAGTGCTTGCAAAGGGCGGTTGCGAGAGAATAGGCATTAAAGGTTCGCTTTTAAAGGCTAAGGGCAACGGCGGCGAAAAGATGTTCAAAGCGCCTATGCCCACGCATAAAGACGCAATCGAGCTTGTTCTCGACGCTCTTCTCGACCGCGAAATCGGCGTAATCAAGTCTATGAATGAAATCGACGCGGTCGGTCACAGAATAGTCGCCAGCGGCGAATATTTCAAGAAAACCACGCTCGTCACTCCCGAAGTTTTAAAGACTCTGGAAGAAAAAACTTTTGAGCTTGCACCCCTTCATAATCCCGCGGCGGCTACAGGTCTGAGAGCTTGCCTCGAAGTAATGCCCGAAACGCCTATGGCGCTCGTTTTCGACACTTCGTTCCACGCTACGATGCCCCCAAAAGCGTATCTTTACGGCATTGATTACAACGACTATAAGGAGTACGGCGTCCGTAAATACGGCGCGCACGGGACGAGCCATAAGTTCGTTTCGCTTAAAGCCGCGGAGTACCTCGGCAAAAAGCCCGAGGAGCTTAAAATCGTCACTTGCCACCTTGGCAACGGTTCTTCGATTTCGGCAGTCGACTGCGGCAAATGCGTAGATACTTCAATGGGCTTCACCCCGCTTGCGGGTGTGCTTATGGGTACGCGTTCGGGCGATATAGACGCTTCGGCTGTTGAATTCCTTGCAAGAAAGAAAGGTATGACGCACGCGGAAACCGTCGAGTACCTCAACAAAAAATGCGGCGTTGCTGGTATTTCGGGC
>CATLAR010000067.1 GCA_949878495.1 uncultured Christensenella sp. | reverse complement strand
TTTCATAATACGGCTTATGCCTGCGAACGTCATTCGGGATAACTATTACGCAACGCACCAAAACAGCGGCGAATTCAATGAAGCCGAGCTTCAGGCAATACTCGACAGATACAACCTTGGAGATAATTCCTTCAAGGGTATCTGTTACGGGTGGTGGAAGTGGATATCCGCTTTCGTTTGCGGCGATTTCGGAGTCTGCCTTACGAACAGCCTTCCCGTTTCCGAAGTTATATTCCAGAATATGGGCGTATCGTTCGCAATTTCGTTCATATCCCTCGTTCTTCAGCTGATAATAGCTATACCTCTCGGAATAAAATGCGCCTGCAACCAATACGGAAAGCTCGATTATACGGTAACCGTTCTTACTATGATAGGCATTTCTTTCCCGTCGTTCTTCTTTGCGAGTATTATAATAAAGATATTCGCGGTTGACCTCGGCTGGTTTGAAGTCGGAGGACTTACGACTCCGTCGTTGCCTATGGATTCTTCGCCGTTTACGGTCTTTATTAACCAATGCTGGCATCTCGTTCTGCCTATATTCGTTCTTACGATACTTTCCATAGGCTCGATGATGCGCTATACGCGTACCAATACCCTTGAAGTACTCAACGCCGACTATATCAGAACGGCGCGTGCAAAGGGACTTTCGGAAAATAAAGTCGTTTATAAGCACGTTTTCAGAAACACGCTCATACCACTCGTAACCACGCTTGCGGGCGTTTTGCCTGCGCTTTTCGGCGGTTCGATGATAACCGAGCAGATGTTTTCGCTTCCGGGTATCGGTAATACGGCTTATCAGCTCACGCAAAAGGGCGATATACCCTTTATAATGGGCTACGATATGTTTATTTCAACGCTTACGGTTATAGGTATTTTGCTTACCGATTTAATGTACGCGCTCGTCGATCCGCGCGTCAAGTTAGGCAAATAGGAGGTGTACGATGGAAGATAAAAATACGTCCGTTCCCGAAACGGAAGAAAACATTGAAAGCGTCGCCCCCGAAAACGCTGAAAATACGCTGCAAACCGAAAATTTGAACGGTGAAAACCTCAGCGACAGAGTAAAAGTTCTGTCGCCGGGGCGCACCGTCGCAAAAAGATTTTTCCGTTCCAAACTTTCCGTAGTCGGTTTGGTAATTATCCTTGCGCTTTTCCTTATTTCGTTCGTAGGTCCGCTGTTTTCGCCCTGGGGTGAGCAACAGCCCGACGATTCGGGAAAAATTACCATAAATACGGAAGAGATAAAATACGAGCAGGACGGAGAAACGTTTACGGGCTATGCCGTTTCGTTTGTTGAAACTACGACCAATAACAGAGCGGACATATCCTGGAATCACTGGCTGGGTACGGACGAGCGCGGGCTCGATATTTTCACCAGACTTATGTACGGCGGCAGGGTGTCGCTTACGATAGGCTTTTTGGTGGTAATCGTCGAAACTATCCTCGGCGTAATACTCGGCGGACTTGCCGGCTATTTCGGCGGCAAAGTCGATAACGTAATAATGCGTATAACGGATATTTTATACTGTATACCGCAGTTACCGCTAATGCTTATTTTCTCGGCTATTTTCGACAGCGTAGGTTTAATGACGATTATCCGACTATACTATATGATGGGTATACTGACGCTGATCGGCTGGGCGGGTATCGCGCGGCTCGTGCGCGGGCAGATACTGTCTTTAAGAGAACAGGAGTTTATGCTCGCCGCAAAATGTTCGGGTTTGTCGGTTAAGAGGAAGATATTCAAGCATCTCATTCCCAACGTAATGCCTCAGCTTATCGTGTCTATGACGCTCGGGCTCGGCAGCATTATCCTTACCGAAGCTACTTTGGGTTTCTTAGGTATAGGCGCGCCTCCGGGAACGGCTACCTGGGGCGCAATGATACAGACTGCGCAGAACACGTTTAATCTGAACAAATTCCCCAATTTCTGGGTTCCGCCCGGCATTTGTATTACGCTTGCGATTTTGGCTTTCAACTTCGTCGGCGACGGATTGAGGGACGCTTTCGACCCTAAAATGAAGAGGTAACCGTATGGCGGAAGATAAAAACGAGAAGAAATCACATTATATATCGGGCGCGGAATCCCGCCGCATTGCCAGGGAAAACGCCAAAGCCACCCGCCGTTACGAAAAATTAAAGAAGAGAAAAGTCAAAGAAGAAGAGTTCATCACGGAGATGAAAAACCCCGCGAACATAATCGAATTCGACGACTTGCACACCTTCTTTTTCACCGACGCGGGCGTGGTTAAAGCCGTAAACGGCGTTACGTTTTCCATTCCCGAAGGCTCTACCGTCGGCGTAGTCGGCGAGTCGGGCTGCGGCAAGAGCGTTACTTCGCTTTCGACTATGCAGCTCGTTCAAGGACCCGTCGGACAGATAGTAAGCGGCTCTATCCGATTTAAGTCCAACGCGTTCAAAAAGGACGAAAAGGGTCGCAAGATACCCGTTTATGAGACCGAAATCGACGAAAACGGCGTTGAAAAACCCGTTCTCGACGCAAAGGGTAAGCCCGTTATCAAAAAGGACAACCTCGGCGGCAACACGTACGAGCGCGAGGAAAGGGTAGTGGACATCGCTAAAATGCCCACCGAAGCAATGCGCGGAATACGCGGCAGAGAAATCGCAATGATTTTTCAGGAGCCGATGACCTCGCTCAACCCCGTATTCACTATCGGCAACCAGCTTGACGAAGTCGCGCTGTTGCATATCGAGGGCGTTTCCAGACAAAAAGCCAAGGAACGCAGTCTTGAAATGCTCGCTCTTGTCGGTATGGCGGACCCCGAAGCCGTATACAAGAAGTATCCGCACGAACTCTCGGGCGGTATGCGCCAAAGGGTAATGATAGCAATGGCGTTGCTTTGCAATCCCCGCCTTATTATCGCCGACGAGCCTACTACCGCGCTTGACGTTACCATTCAGGCGCAGATACTCGATTTGCTGCGCAACATCAAAAAGAAGATTAACGGCAGTATAATGCTCATCACGCACGACTTGGGCGTGGTAGCCGAAATGGCTGATTTCGTAGTCGTAATGTACGCGGGCAAAATCATAGAAATGGGCACTTCGGAGGATATTTTCGATCACCCGTTGCACCCCTATACGATAGGACTCCAGAAGAGCAAGCCCACCGTCGACTCCGAAGTCGATTCGCTGTACTGCATTCCCGGTTTCGTACCCAACCCCGTGGATATGCCCGATTACTGCTATTTCCGCGACAGATGCGACAAATGCATTAAAAAATGCGCGGGAGAATATCCCGAGCTTATCAAGGTGAGCGACACGCATTTGGTGTCGTGCTACCTGTATGAAAACCAAAAAACCGACGGCAAGGAGGCGCACGATGAATAACGAACAGACCGCAGCGGAAAACGCAGAAGTCGACGCCGCGTCGGCGCTTGGCGTCGAAGAACAACCCCTTCTCGAAGTCAAAGACTTAAAGCAATACTTCGCCGTAGACAAGACCCTTTTCGGAAAACCCACCAAGTTTTTGAAAGCGGTAGACGGCGTTTCGTTCAAGTTGCATAGGGGTAAAACGCTCGGAATAGTCGGCGAGTCGGGCTGCGGCAAGACGACTATGGGCAGAACCATACTTCGCCTTTACGAAGTTACGGGCGGTGAAATCTGGTTTAAGGGGCAGGAAGTCTCCAAAATCAAGAACGGCGAGTTCAACAAGCTTCGCCCGAATATGCAAATGATCTTTCAGGACCCTTACGCGAGCTTATCGCCCAGACTTTCTGTCGGCGAAATTATCGGCGAAGCCGTCCGCGAGCACGGAATAGTGCCCAAGGAAGAGTATCAGGACTATATTCTCGGCGTGATGAAAATGTGCGGGCTGCAACCCCACTATTACGAGCGCTATCCTCACGAATTTTCAGGCGGTCAGCGCCAGAGAATTTGTATTGCGCGCGCGCTTGCGTTAAAGCCCGACCTCGTTATTTGCGACGAGCCGGTATCCGCGCTCGACGTTTCAATTCAGGCGCAGATTATAAATATGCTTAAAGAATTGCAAAAGTCTTTGAACTTGACGTACGTGTTCATTTCGCACGATTTGTCGGTCGTAAAGCATATTTCGGACGAAGTCGGCGTTATGTACCTCGGCACGATGGTCGAGTACGGCTCCAAGCACGACATTTTCGAGAACACTCTGCACCCTTACACGAAAGCGCTGTTTTCTGCCGTTCCCGTGCCCAATCCGCACGTAAAAATGAACAGAATACTGCTCAAAGGCGACATTCCATCGCCCGTAAATCCTCCCAAGGGCTGTAAGTTCCACACTCGTTGCGAGCATTGTATGGAAATTTGCGGCACAGTACCTCCAAAGTATAAGGAGGTGGAAGAGGGACATTTCTGCGCCTGCCACCTTTACAACACGCCCGAAGAAAACGAGCAATGTAAGGTTGAAATGCATAAAATGCAGGAACTCGAAAGAATCACCGCGCTTGCAAAGAGCTATATGAAACTCGGCAACCGCAAAAAAACGGCGGCGGAAAGCGAAAAGGAAGAAAAAGATATTGAGAAAGAAGAGACCTGACGACGATCTCGACACCACGACCACGTTCGCAAATATGAACGTGGAGGGGTTCATATGGTACGACCCGTCGCTTAAAGACGGCAAACGCAGAGAAAAATTAAACGTTACGCGTAAAGAATATTGGGCTATGGTCAAGGGCGCGTTCCTTGCTATAGGTCCTTATATTCTCGGCGCAATGCTCGTTTTCGGTCTGCTTGCAGGTCTTGCGTATCTTTGGCTCAGCTGAATATTAAACTCCCGCTTTAAAGCGCAATTCCCATAGGGAATAAAAAACTAAATTTTTTAGAGTTGCACTTTCAAGCGATGAAAAAGAACAGGATTTCAAATCGAAGTCCTGTTTCTTTTTACAAATTTATTGCAACTGACTGACTAACTTTGTTACTTCTTCTTGCTATTCTATACTTGTCAAAC
>CATLAR010000066.1 GCA_949878495.1 uncultured Christensenella sp. | reverse complement strand
ACCGCGGGCTTATAAAAATTTTCGCCTGCGAGGGCGTGATAATAGGCGGCGGGGCTTTCGTGCTGTCGTCTGTACTCACTGCTGTGATTTGCGCGGCTGTGAGTCGGAGTATTTTTTTGAAAGCGGGAATGACTTACCTTGCGATTGCCGAACTCAATCCGTTAGCAATTCCCTTACTGTTCGTGATAATAGGCGTTTTCACTGCGGTGGGATGCATAGCGCCCGTAATACGGCTCGCGCGGCTTACTCCGAAAAAATGTACGTCGGTTATATAATAAATTTCATAAATTTTCTATACGAAATCGTTTGATTTTAGCGGCGTGCGGGACTATAATTTATCAGGTATGAAAAAATCGGTCGCTCTGACGGACGGCAACGTCTGGAAAGTTTTATTATTATATTCCCTGCCGCTGTTCGGCAGCGCGATGGTCCAGCAATTCTATTCGCTGGTAGACCTTCTCGTGGTCGGAAATTTCGCAAAGGAAGGCGCGCTTGCCGTTGACGCAATCGGCAACGCCACCGTAATCATAAACGTGCTTTTAGCGTTTGCGCTCGGCTCAAACGGCGGCTGTTCGGTAATCGTCGCGCGGCATTTCGGCGAGGGCGACGACAAAAAAGTGCGAGAAACGGTGAATACCGCGCTCGTGTCGTTCTCGGTGCTCTGCGCGCTGATAATGACGGTGGGCTTCGGCTTCGGCAATATGCTGCTGACGGGGCTGAGCGCGCACGACTCGTACTTCGGCGACAGTCTTACTTATCTCTACATATACGTCGGCTCGATGCCGTTCGTGTTTTTGTACAACCTCGGTTGCGGCATTTGCTCGGCGCTCGGCGACAGCAAAACGCCCTTTATCTTCCTTGTGATTTCCTCTCTGCTGAATATCGGGCTCGACTTTCTGTTCGTCTGCGTGTTCAAGCTCGACGTGGCGGGAGCGGCGTGGGCGACGTTCATTTCACAGGCGCTCTCGAGCGTGCTTACCGCCGTCGTGCTCCTCAAAAAATTAAAAGCGTTCCGACCCGCCGAAAAACCCAAAGCGTTCGACAAACGCCTGTTCAGGGAACTCGTCGTCACGAGCGTGCCGATTATTTTACAGAACAGCTTCGTGTCGGTGGGCAACTTCTTCGTAAACAAGCGCATTAACCTCATAGGCGAGGACGCGACGACGGGTTTTACGACGGCGTTCAAGCTCGTTTGTATGGCCAATATGGGCGTGGTATCGATGACGAACGGGCTATCCAACTTCTGTTCGCAGAACGTGGCGGCGGGAAAGTCCGACCGCGTTAAAAAGGGCTACTTCGCCGTTCTTTGCTACGCGCTTGTCACGAGCCTTATTTTTCTCGCGGTGTTCGTGGGGTTCCCCGAGTTTTTCACGCGGGTGTTTATACAAAAAGACAAACTTACCGACGATGCGCTGTCATATTCCGTGCAGTTCCTCGTGATAGTTTCCTGCTTTTTGCCTGCGGTGTGCGTCAAAATCGTATCCGACGGCGCGGTGCGCGGCTGCGGCGGGAATATCGGGTTCACCGTCAGCACTTTCGCCGACCTCGGGTTACGGGTCGCGCTCGTGTATATACTCACTTACGCGGGCTGGGGCTTTGCGGGCGTGTGCTGGGCTTGGGCGATAGGCTGGAGCGTGAGTATGTTCCTTGCGATAGGTTTTCTTTTGCTCATATTCAGGAAAATCACCAAACGCACGCCTCCCGCGGCGATTTCTTAGCGGTTGCGGGTTAAAAGAAGCGGTTGCACGAATGCGCAACCGCTTCTTTTTTAATGTATATAAAAACTTTTTTTTTGCTCATTGTCTTAAAGAAAAAGCGTGTGATAAACTAAAATCAGGATAAGGTATCTTCCTTAAGGAGTGGAAAAATGGCAGGATTAAAACTAACGCACATCTATAAAGTTTATCCCAACGGCGTTAAAGCCGTAAACGACTTTACGATGGAAATCGAGGACAAAGAATTCATAGTATTCGTAGGTCCGTCGGGCTGCGGAAAATCGACGACTTTGCGTATGATAGCGGGACTCGAAGAAATTACCGCGGGCGAGCTGAAAATCGGTGACGCGATAGTCAACGACGTCGAGCCCAAGGACAGGGACATAGCGATGGTTTTCCAGAACTACGCGCTTTACCCCCATATGACCGTATACGAGAATATGGCGTTCGGATTGAAACTCCGCAAAATGCCGAAAGACCAGATTGACCAAAAGGTCAGGGAGGCGGCGGAAATCCTCGGCATTACCGAGTACCTGCAAAGAAAGCCAAAGGCGATGTCGGGCGGACAGCGCCAGCGCGTAGCGCTCGGCAGAGCGATAGTGCGCGAACCCAAGGTTTTCCTTCTCGACGAGCCGCTCTCCAACCTCGACGCAAAGCTGAGAACGCAAATGCGCAGCGAGATATCCAAACTCCACCACAAATTACAGACGACTTTCATTTACGTAACGCACGACCAGGTAGAAGCAATGACTATGGGCACGCGCATCGTCGTAATGAAAGACGGTTTCATTCAGCAAATAGACAGCCCGAGGAATCTTTACAACTTCCCCGGCAACAAGTTCGTAGCGGGCTTTATCGGCACTCCGCAAATGAATTTCTTCAACGGCAGATTAAAGCTCGACGGCGACACGGTAACCGTCAGCCTCGACGGTACGGGCGTTGCGCTTAAAGCCGCGGCGAATATTTTCGATAAGACGGATTTGGCTTATCTCGACGGCGAAAAACCCGTAATAATAGGTTTGAGAGCCGAGCATTTATCAATAGGCGGCGGAGCTGCTGAAAGCACCGCGAAGTGTCGCGTGACCCATCTTGAAGAACTCGGCACCGAATGTCTTGTTTACGCCGACTTCAACCTCGAGAAAGAGGACGGTGTTTCCGAGAGCAACACGAGAGTTATAATAAAGGCTCCCGCGGGCACCGAGTACGAAATCGGCGAGGTTATAGACGTTTCGTTCAACCTTACGTACGTCAAAGCGTTCGACGCGGAAACGGAAGATTCGATTATCCCCCGTATTCCGGCGAACGTGGTAGTAGACGCGGAAATCAAGGGCGGTAAGCTGAAAATGCTCGGCGCGAATATTGCCCTGCCTTCGGCTATAAACGTTGCAGACGGCAAATATACCGTTAAAATTCCCGTCGCCGCCATTACGCTCGGCGGAAGCGTCAAAACTCAGACCGAACAGGTCGAAAACGTAAACGGCAAGCTCCTTGCGCATATCCGTGCGGGGAACAGAACGATATTCTCTCTCGTTCGGGACGCGGAAGAAGCCGAAAAAGCGCAGGGCGTTTCAATCGACCTCAAACGCATTACCATATCCGACGCGAACGGCGCGGTCTGGTCGCCCGTTCCCGAAACGAGCGCGCTCGACGGCAAACTCGTAAGAAATGTCGTAACGAGCGTGGAGGAGACGGACGGCAGGAAAAAGACGGTCAAAGAAGCAGTATACAGCGTCAACGTCTGCGGACACGATATGATTTGCGGATTAGACCTCGTAAGAAGGCTTGTAAGCGGCGCGGGTACGGAAATTTTCAGAAAGGATCTTAAACTCGAATTTGCGCCCGACGTGCCTCGGCTCGGCGAGAGCGGCGTTGAAGCCAAAGTCGAAGAAATTCTCGATTTCGGCGACGAAAAGTTTGCAAAATGCACGGTCGGCGAAAAGACTGTATTCGTAAAGAGCAGCGACCTCGAAGTTAATCAGACGGTGTACTTTACGCTCGACCCCGAGAAACTTGCTATCACAGAAGCTCAGCGCGACATACGCCTGACTTAAATTATATAAATTATATAAAATATTAGGGGAAAAATTATGAAAAAAGCATTGGCAATTTTGCTCGCCGCGGCAATGATAGCGCCCGCTTCCGCGCTTGCGGCTTGCGCGGGCGGAGCCGACGGAAAGGACGGTAAAGACGGCGTGAACGGTATCAACGGAATAAACGGCACCGACGGCGTCAACGGTACGGACGGAAAGTCGGCTTACGAACTTTATATCGAGAGCAACCCGTCTTACACGGGCAGCGAAGAGCAATGGCTCAAGGACCTTGCGGCGGGAAAACTCGTAAGCGAGCTTCTTACAGCCTTATATCATACGGCAAACTCGTAAACGGCAACGTTCTCAGCGGCACCGCGACCAACGGCGCGAGCGAGCTTAACCTTTCGTCGTGCGTGGTAGGTCTTGACGAACCGATAATAATGCCCGTATACGAGGGCGCGGAATGGGAAATCCGTCTGGGCGGCACGCTCGCCACGGGCAGCAGCGGCGTACAGCTTCTGACCACTTCTCACGACGTTGCCGAAGGCAGAATATTCTTCGCCGTAAACGCAAGCAAAAATATCGCGTACATAGGCGTGAATATCGACGGCTATTATCTCAATTATTGCTGGGACGTTCCCGCGGCGACGATTAACGGCAAACACGAATATTCGGTCAGGTTCAAAGACGGCGTTTACGGGCTGTCGATAGACGGCGGCGATTACGCGCCGTTCACTTCCTACAACTACAACCAGACGGGGATAGTTCATAATTTGTCTGCCAACGCCGCAAGCGCGGAACTTACCGCTAAAATCAAAGCCGTAACCGGTCAGGAATATTTCTCGTTCACGAGTATGGGCGCGGAATCGTTTAAATGCTCGGGCAAAATAGGCTACGCGGAGATTAAAACTTCGGCTATATACGGCTACGAAGAGCTGTCCGCGCACCCGCTCTACGGAAAAACCGTATATCATCTCGGTTCGTCCATATCCTACGGCTATGCCAACGGCGGCAAATCGTTCGCCGAGCAAATCGCCCGGCTTACGGGCAGTACCGCAGTCAAGGAAACGATGAGCGGCACAACGCTTTCAAGTCAGGAAGGCAATTCCTATGTTCAGCGTTTCGCGGGCTTCACGTTCGACGACAATCCCGAGTTCCTCGTGTTACAGCTCAGCACCAACGACTTTACCAAAGCGAATATAACGCTCGGTTCGGTCGGCACGGAAACGGACTCACAGAAAATCAACACCCAGTCCACGGCGGGCGCGATAGACTACATCGCCGCCGAAACAAAGTATCAGAGCCCCGAAACGAAGATTATCGTCTACACCTGCGGTGTAAAACCCAACTGGGGTTTCAAAGCGCAATATTCGGGCTTTATAAATTCGCAGCTCAAAATGCTCCAATCCAAGTGGGATAATCTGGTGGTGGTCGACCTGTTCAACGCCGAAAAAGTATATACGGGCTGGATGTCGGACGACATTCACCCCACGGGACAGGAATACGCCAACCTTTTCACTCCCAACCTGATAAATAAAATGGTGGAAATCCTAAAAAACAAATAACTACTGACCGCGACTTATGAAAGAATTTATTATAAACGATTTACGCGTCCAGCTTCTCGGCGAGCGCGTAGTACGTATAGAACAACTCACTGACGGCGCTTTTTGCGACGATAACACGTACTTCATACCCGACAGAAAAAAGTTCGTCGGCGTTGACGGCGAAATCAGCTCGCAAAACGGCTTCAAAGTAATAACTTT
>CATLAR010000065.1 GCA_949878495.1 uncultured Christensenella sp. | reverse complement strand
CGTCCGACGTAGGCGGTTTCGATACCGTATACAAACTTTCGATACTTTCGAGCATTGCGTTCCATACAAAGGTGCCCTACACTGAAATTTACCGCGAGGGAATTACAGAAATAGATTCCGAGGACATTCGTTGCGGAAAACAGCTCGATTATTCGCTTAAACTGCTTGCGATAGGCAAGAAGAGCGAGGGCGGTATAGAAGTGCGCGTGCACCCCACGTTCGTTAAGTCTGATCACCCGCTTGCGGGCGTAAACGACAGCTATAACGCGGTTTATATCACGGGCGACAGCGTGGAAAACGTAATGCTTTACGGACGCGGCGCAGGCGCGTTACCCACGGGCAGCGCAATCGTAGGCGATATTATTTACTGTGCCACGCACCCGACTTTCTCGTATTCTACGTTCGAGAACGGTGAAAAAGCCGACCCCGCGACTAAGTTCGTCAAAAACTTTGAAAGCGAGTACTATATCCGTCTTTCTGCGGACGACAAAGCGGGTGTTCTTGCAAAAGTGACTTCGATACTCGGCAGACATTCCATAAGCGTGTCGCAGGTGTTGCAAGACAGCGGCAGAAGCGACGGCAAAGCGCCCTTGATAATAATTACGCATACGACTAAGGAAAACAACGTGAAAAAGGCTGTTGCGGAAATCGACGCGACGGGAATAGCCAAAACGGCTTCAGTATTAAGGGTAATTTAAGTGGCGGAACGGCGGATTTTTATCCGCCGTTTTAAAATAAAAAATTATTGTAGTTTCGGCGGTCAAAATTACTTGATTTTTTTCGTTTAATTTTATATGATAATAATGCTCGGCTGAAACACGCCGACGAGCATTGCGGAGATGGCTGAGCGGTTTAAGGCGCACGATTGGAAATCGTGTGACGGCTAATACCCGTCCGGAGGTTCAAATCCTCTTCTCCGCGCCAATGCGACCCCTTGTCGGGTCGAAAATCTCCGACTAAAATCCGTCGGAGATTTTGTTTTTATTATAAGGTTAAGGGGGATACTATGCGGAAAATAATAGACGCGCACGCGCACGTGGCGCAGTATATAACGGGATTTACTTCCAAAGGCGAATTGCGTGCGGCGGGGCAAGGCAAGGCACGGTATTCCACGGGAGAGGAATTTCAGATGTTTCCCGCCGAAATGGGGGATATCGGGGTAACTCCCGAAGCATTATTGAAAGTAATGGACGAACACGGCGTTGAAAAAGCCGTGCTTTTGCAGGGTAATTGGTTGGGATTTCACAACGAATATACGCACGAAGCCGTCCGAAAATATCCCGACAGGTTTACGGGCGCGGCTACTTACGACCCGTTTTGTCTGAAAGCAGACGAAATCCGACGCCGACTGTTTGACGGGCTGGGTTTTAAAATATTAAAATTCGAGCTTTCGACGGGTTCGGGGCTGATGGCAAACCGTCCCCGCGTGGATCTTGACGGCGAAATAATGCACGAATGCTACGCGCACGCTAGCGACAGAGGGGTTACGATCGTGCTGGATATAGGCAGACCCGACAGCGTTTGCTGGCAACCCGATGCTGTTGCTTGCATTGCGAAGAAATATCCGCACACGACTTTCGTTTTATGTCATCTTCTGTCTCCGCAGCGGGGCGACGGGGAAGTATTGAAATCCGCGCTTGGTAAATTGGCTGCGCCGAACGTTTATTTCGATATAGCTTCGCTTTGTTCCAACCAGAAACCAGAAACTTTTCCGTATCCGACAGCGGCGGCGCATTTGCGTACGGCGAAAGCCGTCGTAGGCGCGGACAGACTAATGTTCGGCAGCGATATGCCGAGTACGCTCGCCAGAGATTCGTATTCGCATTTGATTGAGTTCGTGAGCTGTAGCGGGGTTTTTACGGACGAAGAACTCGAAGCCGTTTTTTACGGGACGGCTGATAAAGTCTATTTCAAAAATTAAAAAAATTTAATTTTTATTTTATGCCGACGGGATAGTGATTCCCGTCTGTTTTTTATATAAGCAACGCTTATGCGTTGCTTAAAAACTTTTAAAGGCAGATGTATAAATATTCGTATTAAAACGCTTTGAGGGGATAAAAGCGCGTGATATAATTAAATTACAACGAATATCAGGAGTAATTATGAATTACGTAGAGAGAGTATTGGATAGTCTTAAAAAGCAAAACCCCAACGAGCCGGAGTTTCATCAGGCGGCGACGGAGATTCTGACTACGCTTGCGCCCGTGGTCGAAAAACATCCCGAATACGAAGATCAGGCGCTTTTGGAACGCTTCGTCGAGCCCGAGCGCGTCGTGTTGTTCCGCGTGCCTTGGGTAGACGACTGCGGCAAGGTTCACGTCAACAAGGGCTACCGCGTTCAGTTCAACAGCGCGATAGGTCCCTACAAGGGAGGACTGAGATTTCACCCGTCGGTCAATCTTTCGATAATCAAGTTTCTCGGTCTTGAACAAATACTAAAAAACAGCCTTACGGGCTTGCCTATAGGCGGCGGTAAAGGCGGCTCCGATTTTGACCCGAAGGGAAAATCGAACAGAGAAATTATGGCGTTCTGCCAGAGCTTTATGACCGAGCTTTACCGTCATATCGGCGCTGATACGGACGTTCCCGCGGGCGATATCGGTGTGGGCGGAAGGGAAATAGGCTATCTGTTCGGACAGTATAAGCGCATTCGCGACGAGCACGTCGGCGTGCTTACGGGCAGAGGGCTTTCGTACGGAGGCAGTCTTGTCAGGACGGAAGCGACGGGCTACGGGCTTGTTTATATCGTCAATGAGGCTATGAAAGCCCGCGGCGATAGTCTGAAAGGCAAAACGGTAATTATTTCGGGTTCGGGCAACGTAGCTACTTACGCTTGCCAAAAGGCGCAAAGCCTCGGAGCGAAAGTCGTTGCTATGTACGATTCCAACGGCTATATTCACGACCCCGACGGTATAAAACTCGACTTAATTAAGGATATTAAGGAAGTTAAGCGCGGGCGCATTAAGGAATACGCCGACAGAGTTGAAGGCGCGACTTATAAAGAGGGGTGCAGCGGTATATGGAGTATCCCCTGCGACGTTGCTTTGCCGTGCGCTACACAGAATGAAATCGACGAAAAATCGGCGGCTACTCTCGTTAAAAACGGCGTAAAATACGTCGGGGAGGGCGCGAATATGCCTTCTA
The DNA here is from genome assembly GCA_949878495.1 of uncultured Christensenella sp. GTDB lineage: Bacteria > Bacillota > Clostridia > Christensenellales > Borkfalkiaceae > Coproplasma. The sequence goes on along the minus strand of CATLAR010000065.1, from coordinate 2,798 downwards.
CTCTTGGCGCGATCGACGTTTTCCTTAAAAGCGGAGTCGTTTTTCTGCCTGCAAAGGCGGCAAACGCCGGCGGCGTTGCGACCTCCGCGCTGGAGATGGCGCAGTCGTCGGGCAGAATGTTCTGGTCGTTTGAAGAGGTCGACGCAAAGCTCAGAAATATTATGGCGAACATTTACCGCAATATAGACAAAGCCGCCAAGGACTACGGTTTTGACGGTAATTACGTTATGGGCGCGAACATTGCGGGTTTTGTGAAGGTAGCCGAAGCAATGCTGGCGCACGGAATCGTTTAAGACGTTCGGGGGATTGCTATGCTTAAATGCAAGGATATTATCAAGTCGTATAACGGCCACCGGGTACTGAACGGTGTTTCGCTTGATATTTCCAAAGGCGAATTCGTCGTAATACTCGGCGCGTCGGGCTCGGGCAAATCAACACTGTTGAGCGTGCTTTCGGGGCTTGAACGCGCGGACGGCGGTGCGGTGGAATGTGGCGGGGCTAATCTGTCGGAACTTAACGACTCACAGCTTACGGCGTTTCGGCGGGATAAGATAGGTTTTATTTTTCAGCAATATTATCTTTTGTCGCATTTGAGCGTTCAGAATAACGTAAAAATGGGCGCGGACCTCGTCGGGAATAAAGATTACGTTAAAATTATAGAGGCGGTGGGGCTTGGCGACAAACTGAAATCCCGCCCGCCGCAACTTTCCGGCGGCGAACAACAGCGAGTCTGTATTGCGCGCGCTCTCGCCAAAAACCCCGAAATACTCTTTCTTGACGAGCCTACGGGCGCGCTTGACGAGAAAACAGGGCGGGAAGTGCTCGATTATATCATTAAATTTAAAGCCGAACGCGGAATTACCGTTATTATGGTAACGCATAACGAAAACATTGCGGAAACTGCCGAAACCGTCGTGAGAATGAACAGCGGCAAGATCGTGGAAACGCGCAAAAACGCCAAGCCTAAGACGGCTTACGAAATAGGTTGGTAGGTTATGATTATAAGCGTTAAAGACGGTTTTAAACTCATAGGCGTGTCTGTAGTATTTTTTTGCGCGGCGTTTGTGTGCACGTTTATGTTGAGCTATTATATGGACGTAGTATCGCTGAAAGACGTCGTTTCCGACCAATTTTCGGCTTTATACGACGCGCAGGTGGCAATGTCGAAATTTGTTTCCGTTCTTACGGGCGGCGTGCTCGTGTTGATTGCGGTGATAATGCTCGTTTTCTATATTAAGCTATACGTTGATTCGCATTCGAAACAACTCGGCGTGTTGAAAGCGCTGGGCTTTTCGAACGCAAAACTTGCCGCGGGTTTCTGCGCGTTCGGTTTAAGCGCGTTGGTCGGTTGTTCGCTGGGCTTCGCCTGCGGATACTCCGCCACGCCGTTTATTTACGAATCAATGACGATAGAGGGAATGCCCGAAGTCGCCGTGACTTTTCATTACGAACTGTTGCTTGGCATAGTCGTTGCTCCGACGGCGCTTTTTGCCGGAATTGCGTACGGTTTTGCGTATTTAAAACTTAAAATTCCCGTAATGCATTTAATTAAGGGTAAAGAAAGCAAAATCAGGCTAAGCGGGCGTGAGGATAAGGAACGCGATTTTTTGACGGAAGTTTTCTTTAAAACGCTTTCTTCTAAGAAATTGCTGACATTTTTCTTTGCTTTTTCGGCGTTTTGTTTTTCGGCTATGGTGCAAATGGGGCTTTCAATGGGCGACCTTTCTTCCGAAATAATGGGAACGGTAATTTTGGTTATCGGTCTGGTGCTTGCCGCGGTAACGGCTTTTATGTCGGTAACCTCGCTCGTCAACGCCAACGTTAAGACGGTGTCGCTTATGAAAACATTCGGGTATACGGCGCGGGAACGTTTTTTTTCGGTGCTCGGCGGGTTTATTCCTTTTGCGTTCATCGGTTTCGGTATAGGCGCGGCATATCAGTACGGACTTTTACAGCTTATGGTAAACGTTGTGTTTGCAGACGTGGCGGAAGTGCCCGCTTATGAGTTTGACATGCCCGTATTTTTCATAACACTTGGCGTATTCGTTATTTCTTACGCGGCGTTGCTTGCGCTTTATTCGTTGAAACTAAGTAAAATTTCCGTAAAGGAAGTAATGCTTGAAAATTGATTATAAAATAACGCCTGCCGTAACGGCAGGCGTTATTTTATTGCTGAATTAGTATCAAAGCCTTTTTGGGACAGAAGTTTGAGCATTTTCCGCAGGCGATACATTTGGTGTAATCTATTTCGGGAGCGTTGAACGCGACCTGTGACAGTGCGCCTACGGGGCAAACTTTAACCGACGGGCAGCTGTGCGTTTGAGGGCAGTTTTCTTTTTTTATCGTAAGAGTTTTCATAACCGTTTCACCTTTTAAATTTAATTAAATAAGCCGCCGTTACGGACGTAACGGCGGCTTTTATAGTCGTGGTACTCCCGACGGGAATCGAACCCATAACTAACCCTTAGGAGGGGTTTATTATATCCATTTAACTACGGAAGCAGACTAAGTCGGTCGCGGTAAAAATAAAAGCGAGCGCATACGCCCGCTTAGTTTTTGTTACGCTAATGCGTTGAGCTTTTTAGCCAGACCTGACTTTTTATTAGCGGCCGTATTCTTCTTGAGAACGCCCTTTGCCACTGCGCCGTCGATAGTGGAGCAGGTGTGGGGGAAGAGAGCCGTAGCCGCCGCCTTGTCGCCGCTCTGAACGAGTGCAAGGAACTTTTTCACTTCGGTCTTAACTTCGGACTTTATTGCTTTGTTTCTTGCGGTTTTCTTTGCGGTAACGAGAACGCGCT
>CATLAR010000064.1 GCA_949878495.1 uncultured Christensenella sp. | reverse complement strand
AAATTGAGTGCGCTAACCGAAAAACGGGGTTTTCGGTTGCGCCGTAAGATTATTTCGGAAATTCACGGAAATCTCGGCTATTCTGCGCCGTCGATTTCCCGTGATTCGAGGGCGTTTCGCCCTTGTGCTGTCGGATCTATCCGATGATTTTCTTTAAATATTTTGCGGTGTACTGCGCGCGGTAAACGTCGCGTTCGATAGGCGAAAGTTCCCTTTCGGCGGCGGCGTTGACGTTGGACGGGCGCATTTTTATTAAAAGTTCGTCAAGCTCGTTCACGTCTTTTAGGTTGATATACCCGAGGCACGCGCCGAATTTAACGCTTGCGATAAACCGCGTAAGTTCGTCCGTAGTAAGCTTTGCGCAGTTGGTCAAAATGCCGTAAGAACGCAGACATTCGTCCTCTAAATCGAGTGCGGTCGCACCGTTTTTCAGTTGGTCGCGCTGATCGTCCTCTATATCGCAAATTTTTTTGACTATTCCGTCCACTTGCGACAATATCTCTTCTTCGGTGACGCCGAGCGTGACCTCGTTACTGACCTGATACATATACCCCTCGGCGCGGCTGCCCTCGCCGTACATTCCGCGGACGGTAAGCCCGAGGCGGGAAATGCTCTTTAAAATCCGAGGCATTAATCCGTTTACCGTAGAGGCGGGCAAAAACAGCATTACAGAGGCGCGAAGCCCCGTGCCGAGGTTGGTAGGACACGCCGTGAGAAAGCCGAACTGTTCGTCGTAGGCGAACTTCATAGTCTTTGACAGGCGGTTGTCGATTTCGGACATCGTGTCGTAAGCAAGGCCGAGGTCGAAACCCTTGACGATGCATTGTTCGCGGAGGTGGTCCTCCTCGTTTATCATAATCGAAACGTTCTCTTCGCGGTTAATAAGCGCCGCCGCGGGTACTCTGCGGTTCACGAGGTTGGGGCTTATAAGGTGGTTTTCTTTGAGTGAAAGAGCCTCGGCCTCGGTGATATTGTTCATATAATAAATTTTGAACTCGTCGAGGCGCGCCAACCCAGACGTTACAAGACGGATTATTTCCTTTGCCTGCTTTTCCTCGCGCAAATGCGAGGGGAAAGGATAGCCCTCGACGTTGCGCGCAAGACGGACGCGCGTAGAAACTACTTTTCCCGAAAAATCACTCATCGCCGCCTCCGTACAACGCTTTGTTTATGTCGTAAATGCGCTTGTTGAGCCTGCCCGCCTCTATATACTTCTTTTCGCGCAGAGCCGTTTCAAGCTGCGCCTGCAAAGTTTTGAGCTGGCGGTGAAGCCCCTTTTCGTCCTTGTTCTCGCCGACCTTACCGACATGCTGAATCTTGCCCTGAATTGCCTTTATAGCGGGTAAAAGCTCCTGCTTAAAGACGTCGTAACAGCTTGCGCAGCCCAAAAGTCCGCTTTTTTCGTAGTCGGCGTAAGTCGTGCCGCAGACGGGGCATTTTTTTGTCTGTGCGGACGAGCCGAACAGCCAGGCGCACATTTCGTCGCTTATTTTCGAGTGAAGCCCGCCGTATAGCTCCGCGCTGCATTTCGCGCAAAGGTGGCTTTCGAATTTTTCGCCGTTGATTTCCTCGTAGTAGTTTTCGGTTGCTACGTTCTTTTTACAACGCTGACAGAGCATTTTTCTTTCCTTTGAAACCTTTCTATACCTTTATTATAATATTTTCCGAGCCGCGATAAACAGTTTTTTTGCTTATATACCGAATTTTTTGTAAAATAATGCGGCGCGCCGCTTCTTTTGAAGCGGCGCGCCGTGTTCGTTACCTTTTAACCTTGACGGAAAAACCGCGGGCGTTAAGCCAATCTAAGGAAAGCGGAAACCATTTACCGACTTTTGCAAGCAAACAGTCGTCCGCAGTCCCGTTAAGCGTTTCGCCGTTGCATAGGCTAAGCCCGTGCCAACCGTGCTCGAAAACGTGCAAAGCGAATGGCACTCCCGCTTTTCTGTAAGCCGAAGCAAGCAAAAACGAGTTCTCTACGGGAACGACGTCGTCCGCATAAGTATGCCATATGAACGCAGGCGCACTTTTGCTCGTGACGCGTTTTTCGTTGGAAAGCCGTTCGCGAAGTCCGTCGTCGCCGCCCGTTATTATGCGACAGGTATCCGAATGCGTGTATTCGCCCAAAGTCGACACGGCATAGGATAACAGAACGGCGTTGAGCTTAGCTTGCGCCGCTCTGTTGCCGAGGGCTTCGACGATTTCTTTCTCGTCGGGGATATTTGCGAGCATTCCCGCAAGATGTCCGCCCGCCGAAAACCCGACAGCCGCGACGTGTTCGGGGTCTGCGTGGTATTTTTCGGCCTGTTCGCGGATATAGATTACCGCCATACACGCCTCTAATAGAGGCGCGGGATAGGGTGTGTTGATACTGTATGAAAGCGCGAAAGACGAATAGCCTTCGTTAAAATAGGCAAGCGCGACGGTTTCACCCTCTCGTGCGGAAAGATGCGAATACCCGCCGCCGGGTATAACGAGCATTGCGGGGCGCGACTTGGGTAAAAGCCAGTCTACGGTTTCCCTTGCATACGCCGTTAAATAACCGCCGTTGGCGTTTTTGCGTTCTATGCCGAAATATGAATATAAATCTATTTTCTCGTTAATCATCGAATACCTTTTCACCGCAAACGAAAGCGGCCTTTACGTTAAATTTATCGTCGATAAGCGCAAAATCCGCGCGCAAACCCTCTGCAACGCGCCCGCGTTCGTTTAAAACGCCGAGGTTCTTTGCAGGGTTGTATGACGCGAAATCGAGAGCCCGGGTTACTTCCACACCGCATTTTTCCACGAGGTTTTTAACCGCGACGTTCATTTTAAGCACGCTGCCCGCCAGCGTTCCGTCCGCAAGCCGCGCCTGCCCGTCATTTACGAACACCGTTTGCCCGCCAAGCTCCGACACGCCGTCGCCCTGCCCCTTGGCGCGTATCGCGTCGGTTATAAGCACGATTTTGTCGTCGGGCTTGTTCTTAAGCAAAAGTTTGAGCGCGGGAACGCTTACGTGAACGGTATCTGCGATAACCTCGCAGAACAGGTCGTCGCACGACAGAGCCGCGCCCACTACGCCGGCTTCGCGGTGATTGAAGGGCGATTGGGCGTTGAAAGTGTGCGTAACGCAAGAAAGCCCGAGCTTCCGCGCCGAGTCCACCTGCGCGAAAGTCGCCGCGCTGTGCCCGACAGACGAAACTACGCCGCTCGCGACAAGGTCTTTTATCAGCTCTTCCCCGCCCTCTTCGGGCGCGAGGGTGACGAGCTTTATCTTCCCGCCCGCCGCCTGCTGTAATTCCGAGAAATATTCTACCGCAGGCGCAGAGACGAACTCGCTTTTCTGCGCGCCGAGGTATTTGCGGGAAATGAACGGGCCTTCGAGGTGCACGCCGATAAGCTCCGCGCCGCCGTCGGACTTGAACGCCGCCGCGGCTTTGAGAGCGCGGGTTATATTTTCGCGGCTTTGCGTCATAGTCGTTGCAAGGAAGGCGGTTACGCCCTCTTCGGCGAGCGCGCGGGAAATAGTCGAAAGCGCGCTTGCGGTGCCGTCCATAGTATCGCAACCGCCCGCGCCGTGGATATGCTCGTCTATAAAGCCCGCCGTAAGCAGGCAGTCGCCCGTATCAAAGACGGGTTGCAGTCCGGGAAAGTCGCCAATGCGACGGATAACGCCGTTTTCTACGGCAATATCCGTGCGGATAACGCCCCTGCCGCGGATATAAACTTTTGCGTTTTTAAAACCTTTCATATGATTTAAAGGGTTTACGGAAATCCCGCAAACCCTTATCCGCTATTAATTTATTATTTCGTCATTGCTTCCTGAACGGCAACAGCAACGGCGACGGTAGCGCCTACCATCGGGTTGTTGCCCATACCGATCAGACCCATCATTTCAACGTGCGCGGGAACGGAGGACGAACCTGCAAACTGAGCGTCGGAATGCATTCTGCCCATCGTGTCGGTCATACCGTAGGACGAAGGACCTGCCGCCATATTGTCGGGGTGGAGCGTTCTGCCCGTACCGCCGCCGGAAGCGACCGAGAAGTACTTGACGCCGTTTTCGTTACACCATTTTTTGTAGGTGCCCGCAACGGGATGCTGGAAACGGGTGGGGTTGGTCGAATTGCCCGTAATGGATACGGAAACGTTTTCGAGTTTCATAATAGCCACGCCCTCGGGAACGTTGTCCGCACCGTAGCATTTAACCTTTGCGCGCGCGCCCTCGGAGAAAGCTACGCTGTCGGTAACTTTGACAGATTCGGTGTACGGGTCGAACTGCGTTCTGCAATAGGTGAAGCCGTTGATTCTGGAAATGATATACGCCGCGTCCTTGCCGAGACCGTTTAGGATAACTCTGAGGGGCTTAACGCGGACTTTGTTTGCGTTTTCGGCGATTTTGATCGCGCCTTCGGCGGCCGCGAATGACTCGTGTCCCGCAAGGAAGCAGAAGCAGTCCGTTTCTTCCGAAAGAAGCATTGCACCGAGATTGCCGTGTCCCAGACCTACTTTTCTGTTTTCGGCAACCGAGCCGGGGATACAGAAACTCTGCAAGCCCACGCCGATTTTGGTTGCGGCTTCGTGAGCCTTTTTGCAACCCGATTTAATTGCGATAGCCGCGCCGACGGTATACGCCCAAACTGCGTTTTCAAAGCAGATAGGCTGCGTGCCGCGGACGATTTTATCTACGTCGATACCCTTTTTAAGGGTGATTTCTTTGCATTCTTCGATAGATTTAATGCCGTATTCTTTCAATACGCCGAGAATTTTGGCTTCTCTTCTCTCATAGCTTTCAAAAAGTGCCATAATACTTAGTCAACCTCCTTGTCCGTTCTGGGATCAATGTGCTTGACGGCGCCGCTCTCTTTGGAGTATCTGCCGTAAGTACCGATAGCCTTTTCATACGCTTCGTTGGGCGAAAGTCCTTTCTTTATAAAGTCGGGCATTTTGCCGAGCGAAACGAACTGATAGCCGCAGACCTCGTTGTTCTTGTCGAGAGCGAGCGCGGTGACGTAGCCCTCCGCCATTTCGAGGTATCTGACGCCCTTTAATTTCGTGCCGTACATAGTGCCGACCTGCGAACGGAGTCCCTTGCCGAGGTCTTCAAGCCCCGCGCCGATGGTAAGACCGTCTTCGGAGAACGCCGACTGCGTTCTGCCGTATACGATTTGAAGGAACAGCTCGCGCATTGCGGTGTTGATTGCGTCGCAGACGAGGTCGGTATTGAGAGCTTCGAGAATGGTTTTGCCGGGGAGAATTTCCGCCGCCATTGCCGCCGAGTGAGTCATACCCGAACAACCGATAGTTTCAACGAGCGCTTCCTCTATGATACCGTCTTTAACGTTGAGCGAAAGTTTGCACGCGCCCTGCTGGGGTGCACACCAACCGATACCGTGCGTAAAGCCCTTGATGTCCTTGATTTCCTTTGCCTGAACCCAAAGCCCTTCCTCGGGTATGGGTGCGGGTCCGTGCTCGAATCTGCCCGAAACGCCCTTGGCAACGCAAATCATATTTTCAATATCCTTTGAATATTGCATTGTGTCCTCCGTCTTTATTTTTTATTTTTATTGTTTTTGATTGAGCCGCGCGTTGTTTCGCGCGTCCTTTTCGATTATATCACAATCTTTTTAAATGTACAAGATTTGAAAGCAACAAAAAGAAATTTTTTTATCTAATTGTCGGCTTTTACAAGTAAGACCGTGTTGTGAACATTTTACATTTTAATGCAAGCATCGCGTTCCGCGCCGACCGAAACGTACTTGATTTTGCAGTCGCAAAGTTTTTCCAAAAGGCGGATATAGTCCAGCGCTTCTTTGGGCAGGTCCTCTTTCTTTCTGCAACCCGTAATGTCGCAGTTCCAGCCCTTGACTTTCTCGAATACGGGCTTACATTCGTCCAGAACGTCGGTAAACGGGAACTCGTCAATCTGCTTGCCGTTTAGCGTGTAGTGGGTGCAGATTTCAATCTCTTCGTAGCCGTCGAGAACGTCGAGCTTGGTAAGCGCGATTTCGTCCGCGCCCTGACAGCGGATACCGTAGCGCGAGGCGACGACGTCGAAAGGTCCCACCCTTCTCGGTCTGCCCGTAGCCGCGCCGTACTC
>CATLAR010000063.1 GCA_949878495.1 uncultured Christensenella sp. | reverse complement strand
GTTTGTTGCCCCAGAACGAGCCGCGTATTACGGCGTAAACGGAAGTGAGTATGAGACCGGGCAAAAGTATGATGAAAATGTCTACGCATCTGTCGTCGGAAAAGAGGAACGAGAACGCGTTTCTGCCGAAGAAAAGTATTATCGCCGCGGGCACGGTCACGGCGAGCGTGCACAATATTCCCGCGGTAACCGCGGCGTGTTTGCCGCGTATATCGTTGTTCGCGCCGCTCTTAGCCATCAGCCTCGACACCGTTACGGGCACCCCGCTCGAAGCCGCGGTAAGAAACACAGCGAAAACGGTAAGACAAATCTGGTAAATGCCAATGCCTTCCGCGCCGATAATGCGCGTTAGAATTATTCTGTAAAGAAAACTAAGCCCTTTTTCCACGGTCGAAAAGACCGTAACCTGCGCCGCAGATTTATAAATGTTGTTCTTCATCTACATTATTCTACATTTTTTATGCCGCGATTATGAACGTTTGAAATTAAATTTGCGTATAATATATAAATGTTTACGCTCATAAACGAACACGGCAAATATTTGAAGGTAAGGCGGGGACAAAGTCTGTCCGAGCTTGAGAACGAGCTCGGCGCGCCCGTTGCGGGCGAGCTTTTCGCGGGCAGGATTATAGAGCGCGGTCAAAGGTGCGGCGTATATATCGTCAAACCGCTCGACAGTTATAAGGTCATTGCGGAAAAACTCGGCGTGGACGAGGGCGAACTCCGGAAATTAAACGGCGACAAACGCATTTATCCCAAATTGCGGCTGTTCGTGCCGTGCACAAAATCGGGCGCGAGCATATAATATACTAACACCATATTTAACGGAGGTAAAAATGTCATTTTTTTCCAATTTTCAATCGGATAAATGTCCTGGCACCATTAGCGGCAACCCCTTGAACGGTATGTGCGAAAAAGTGTGCATTCAGGCTCAGAAAATATTCGACGCGTGCATCAAGCAGATTCAGATAGAAAACTACACTCTGACGCTCACGGACGCCGTGCCCGAAAATCCTACATATCCACTGACTTTCATCAGCGCGAGGTCGACCTCTTCGCAGGGCGACATAACCGCGCTCAACATCGAACGCCTGCCCGACAAACCCAACTGCGCAAGGGTTCAGGCTACGGTGAACATTCCCGTCGAAGTCCTTTACACGGACGCGAACGGGGCGGAGGGCTCTGCGCGCGCGACGATAAGCGTTTCGGAGGACGTTCTTCTGTACGTTCCCGCGCCGTCGATAATGCCCTATAAAGTCACGAGCGAAGTGTCGGCGGTCTGCGCCGAGGGCAGGTTCGTCGAGGGCGGCACGTTCAGCGTAAACGCCTGCGTAACGGTAATTTTGAAGGTCGCAATCGACGTTGAAATTCTCGTGCCCAGCTACGGCTATTGCGCTATTCCCCCCGCGCAGGACTACTCGCAGGAGGTTTGCGCGGGCTTCTTCGAATTGCCGCTGTACCCTCAGGGCAGAAGCTGTTCCAAACAATAAAACGCCGAAAACAATTAAGCGTTTTTAAATATTCCGATAGGGCGGGACTTAAAATCCCGCCCTATTTTGCTTGAAATTAATTGCGTAAAACGCTTTCAATGCGCACGCGGAATGTGGTAGAATATAAATGCTATGAAGATATTTTCAATCAGCGATTTACACCTTTCCGGGCTTTCGGACAAGCCTATGGACGTTTTCGGGAAAGGCTGGGAAAATCACTTTGAAAAAATTAAAGATGATTGGAACGCGCGCGTTTCCGACGGCGACGCGGTGCTTATCGCGGGCGACGTAAGCTGGGGCACGACTCTCGAAGAGGGCGTTTACGATCTGAATTCGCTAAAAGAACTCAAAGGCAAAAAAATATTTATCCGCGGCAATCACGACTATTGGTGGAACGGCATTACCAAGCTCCGCCGCGCCGCGCCCGACGACAGCTTTTATTTCCTGCAAAACGACTGCGTTAAGATAGAAAATTACGTTATCTGCGGTTCGCGCGGTTGGTGCTGTCCGGGCAGTTCGGACTTCACTGCCGACGATATGCGCCTCTATTTAAGGGAAGCGGAGCGCTTTAAACTTTGCTTTAAAGAAGTGGAAAAGGTGCGCGGGGAGGGGGATACGCTCATCGCAATGATACACTATCCGCCATTTTCGGGCAAATCGCCCGAAACGGAGTTTACTCGGCTTTTCGAGGCGGCGGGAGTCAAAAAAGTAGTGTTCGGGCATGTTCACGGCGACACGTTTTTTCCCTACCGCACGGTGAAAAACGGCGTGGAATACGCGCTGACTTCGTGCGATAAAGTCAATTTCACTCTGCAACTTATCTGCGGGGAATAACGCCCGCCGAAATATCAAAAAAACACTTTACTTTATAAAAGTAATATGATATAATTTTCACAAATAATTATGAGAACGGAAGAAATGAAAATTACCTTAATTAAAGAGTAATAACGGGCGGTCGGGCGCAGTTGAAAAACGGTGCCCTTGCCGCTTTTTTTCTGCCGTGATTTCAGGGTAAACGCTATGCTTAAATCAAAGGACCTTCTCGGGCTTAAAGATTTGGGCGCGGAAGAAATTTACGAAATTCTGGATACCGCCGCCCAAATGAAAAAGTTGCTGTCGTCTGAATGCAAGGCTTCCGACGCGCTTCGCGGTAAGTCGCTCGTCACGCTTTTTTACGAAAACAGCACCCGCACCCGCTCGTCGTTCGAGCTTGCGGCAAAGTACCTCGGCGCGAGCGAAGTTAACATATCCGTTGCAACCAGCTCCGTGCAAAAGGGCGAAACGCTTATCGACACGGGCGAAACGCTGGACGCAATGAAAATCGACTATATCGTCATCCGTCACCCTATGGCGGGCGCGCCCAAACTGCTTGCCGAACACGTCAGAGCCAGCGTTTTAAACGGCGGCGACGGTATGCACGAGCACCCCACGCAGGCGCTTCTCGATATTTATACTATGCGCGAAGCAAAGGGACAGGTCAAGGGGCTTAAAGTCGCCATACTCGGGGATATAAAGCACAGCCGCGTCGCGCTCAGCAACGTTCTGGGGCTTAAAAAACTCGGCGCTGAAGTCTGCGTTTACGCCCCCGCGACTATGATGCCCAGGGAAATAGAAAAACTCGGTGCGCGCGTAGCAAAATCGCGCGAGGAAGCAGTAGACGGCGCGGACGCGGTAATGGGACTCAGAATACAGCTCGAACGCCAGCATGGCGGGCTGTTCCCGTCGCTGTCGGAATACTCCGGGTTTTACGGCGTAAACGACGGCGTTATGAAATACGCCAAAAAGGACGCAATCGTTCTTCACCCCGGTCCCGTAAACCGCGGCGTTGAGCTGACCCCAAAGCTTATCGACGGCGAAAAAAGTCTTATTCTCGAACAGGTCACAAACGGCGTAGCCGTCAGAATGGCGCTTTTGAAACTGCTCGGCGAATACAGGGAGGCTAACGGATTATGAAATTATTGATAAAAGGCGGCGCGCTTGTTCTCAAAGACGGCGAAGTCAAAGCCGATTTGCTTATCGAGAACGGCAAAATAACTAAAATCGCCCCCGCAATCGACGAAAAATGCAAGGTAATAAACGCTTCGGGCAAACACGTAATCCCCGGTATTATCGATATGCACGTGCATTTGCGCGAGCCGGGATTCGAGGGCAAAGAGGATATAGAGAGCGGTTGCAAAGCCGCGGTCGCGGGAGGCGTGACACAGGTTTGCTGTATGCCCAACACCAACCCCGTTTGCGATAACGCAGTAGTCACGACTTATATAAAGCGCCGCGCGGAAGAAGTGGGACTTTGCAAAGTAAACCCTATCGGCGCGATAACCAAGGGTCAAAACGGCGAAAGTCTTGCCGAGATAGGCAAAATGAAATCGGCGGGCATAGTAGCGATCAGCGACGACGGCAAATCTGTTGCAAATTCGGCGGTAATGCGCCTTGCAATGGAGTACGCGAACGACTTCAACCTCAAATGTCTGTGTCACTGCGAGGACGCGGCTCTCGTGGACGGCGGGGTCGTGAACGAAGGTTTCAATTCCACCCAATGCGGCTTGAAAGGCAGTCTGCGCGCCGCGGAGGATATAATGATAGCGCGCGACGTCGCTCTGTCTGAAAGCCTCGATATACCCGTGCACATATGCCACGTTTCGACTTACAGCGGCGTGGAAATCATAAGAAGCGCTAAATCGCGCGGAGTCAAAGTCACCGCCGAAACCTGTCCGCATTATTTTATTCTTACCGACGATATAATCACGGGTTACGACACATACACCAAAGTCAACCCGCCCGTTCGCGAGGATAAGGACAGGCAGGCGATTATAAAGGGACTTTGCGACGGCACGCTCGACTGTATAGTCACCGACCACGCGCCCCATTCTTTAAAGGACAAGCAGGTCGAATACAATCTCGCGGCGTTCGGCATCAGCGGCATAGAAACGAGCTTTGCGCTCAGCTATACTTACCTCGTAAAATCGGGCGCGACTACGCTTTGCGGGCTTATGGACAAAATGAGCCGCCGTCCCGCGCAGATTCTCGGGCTTGATGGCGGAGAGATAAAAGAGGGGGCGGTCGCCGACCTTGCAGTCGTCGATTTAAACGAAAAATACGTTATCGACGGCGCAAAATTCATATCCAAAGGTAAAAATACGCCGTTCGGCGGCTATGAAGTTTACGGAAAAGTAAAATATACGTTAGTCGGCGGCGAAATAAAATACGCAGATTGAGAGAGAGGATAAGAGAATGATCGATAAATTAATAGAGAAGATTATCAAAATGCAAAATCCCACCTGCGTGGGGCTGGACACGAGCTTCGACTACCTTCCAGAAGAAATGAAAAACGGTATTTCTTCGTTCGAGGACGCTGCGGAAGCCATTGCCGAGTTTAATATGAACGTCGTAGACAAAGTCTGCGATATAGTGCCCTCGGTCAAAGTTCAGGTCGCTTATTACGAAATGTACGGACACGCGGGAATGCAGGCGTTCGAGTACACCGTCAATTACGCGCGCGGCAGGGGAATGGTGGTAATCGCCGACTGCAAGCGCAACGACATAGGCTCCACGGCGGGCTGTTATTCCAAAGCCTATCTCGGCGAAACACTCGTAAACGGCAAAAAACTCAACGCGTTCCGTTCGGATATGCTTACGGTAAACGGCTATCTCGGATACGACGGCATTAAGCCCTTCGCGGAGGATATAAAAGCGCACGACAAGTCGATTTTCGTGCTCGTCAAGACGTCCAACCCGTCGAGCGGCGAATTGCAGAATTTAAAGCTGGATAACGGCAACTACATTTACGAACAGATGGGCGACCTCGTCGCGCAGTGGGGTAAGGACAGTATCGGCAAATACGGTTATTCGGAGATCGGCGCGGTTGTCGGCGCAACCCACCCCGAGGAGGCGGCGCGGCTGAGAAAGCGGCTCCCCAATACGTTTTTCCTTATCCCCGGTTACGGCGCGCAGGGCGGAAACGCCGAAATGCTTAAAGTCTGCTTTGACGAGAGAGGACTCGGCGGCGTTGTGAACTCGTCGAGAGGTATAATCTGCGCTTATAAAGACGCGCGTTACAGCGGTATGAATTACGCCGAAGCGGCGCGCGCGGCGTGTATCGATATGCAGCAGGATTTGAGCGCGGTAATAGGTAAAATGGGTAGATAATGAAAGATTTGCTATGTACGGTCAGGGATAACCGTCCCGTCGCCGAAAATATTTATATGATTACGCTGACTTTGCCGGGGAGCGCGGGCGCGCTTCACGGCGGGCAGTTCGTCAACCTCGCAACGGGCGATAATTCTCTGCTTTTGCGCCGCCCTCTCGGCGTTTGTTTAGTAGAGGGCAACGACGTAAGCCTTTGCTATCAGGTGAAGGGCAGGGGCACGCAAACGCTTACGAAAGCCAAAGTCGGCGACGAGCTTAAAATGCTGCTGCCGCTCGGCAATTATTTTGATTTATCGGGCTATAAAAAGGTCGCGGTAGTCGGTGGCGGCGTGGGTATTTTTCCGCTCATTGCCGCGATACGCGAAAATTCGGGCGTTGAATTCCATACTTATGCGGGGTTCAGAAACGCCGCCGCAGTATGTCTTTTGGACGAACTCGGCAAAAGCAAGACGCTCACCGTCACCACCGACGACGGCAGTTACGGAGCAAAGGGTAACGCGGTAGACGCGTTTTTAACCGACGAAAAGAATATAAACGCCGACGCTATAATCGCCTGCGGGCCTCCCGTAATGCTTAAAATTCTGAAAGCCAAACTTACGGAAAGGTCAATTCAAACGCCCTGCTTCGTTTCGCTCGAAGAGAGAATGGGTTGCGGAATGGGCGCGTGCCTCGTTTGCGTGTGCAAGTCGGCGGACGGCAAAAACGCGCGCGTTTGCAAGGACGGACCCGTTTTCGAAATTAACTCCGTGGAGCTTTGAGGTGGGAATATGGCTGATTTAAGGGTTAA
>CATLAR010000062.1 GCA_949878495.1 uncultured Christensenella sp. | reverse complement strand
GTCTATGGGCATCGGGGTACGAACGCCTGCAACGACGTCTTCGCCCTGAGCGTTCACGAGGAACTCGCCCATAAGCCCCTTTTCGCCGGTAGCGGGATTACGCGTGAACGCAACGCCCGTACCCGAAGTGTTGCCGAGGTTGCCGAACGCCATCATCTGTACGTTTACCGCGGTACCCCAGCTGTAAGGAATGTCGTGGTCCATACGGTAGATGTTCGCACGGGGGTTGTCCCACGAACGGAAAACGGCTTTAACCGCTTCGAAAAGCTGTTCTTTGGGATCGTTGGGGAAGTCCTTTCCGAGCTGTTTTTTGTACTCGGCTTTGAATTGGCAAGCAAGCTCTTTAAGGTCGTCCGCCGTAAGGTCCACGTCGTACTCGATGCCTTTTTTAGCCTTCATTTCGTCGATGAGCTTTTCGAAATATTTCTTGCCGACTTCCATAACGACGTCGGAGAACATCTGGATAAATCTTCTGTAGCAGTCCCACGCCCAACGGGGGTTGTTGGACTTAGCGGCAATGGTGTTTACTACTTCTTCGTTGAGTCCGAGGTTGAGGATGGTATCCATCATACCGGGCATAGAAGCTCTTGCGCCCGAACGAACGGAAACGAGCAGGGGGTTGACCTTATCGCCGAACTTTTTGCCGCAGACTTTTTCCATTTTGTCTATGTACGACATGATTTCTTTCTGAATATCGGCGTTGATTTTACGTCCGTCCTCGTAGTACTGGGTGCAAGCCTCGGTAGAGATGGTGAATCCCTGAGGCACGGGCAGACCTATCTTGGTCATTTCGGCAAGGTTGGCACCTTTACCGCCCAAAAGAGCACGCATGCTTGCATCTCCCTCGGTGAAGAGATAGCAATATTTTTTTGCCATTTGAATTTCCTCCAAAATAAGATATATTGATTTAACGCTTATTATTTTAATATAAAACAAAGTTTAAAGCAAGTATTTGAGATTGATTTTCCGCAAAATACCAAAAAATATTATAAAGTCGCCCACGTTCAATCGCGGGCGACTTTATATGTCAATTATATCAGCCTTATGTATTCCGATAAACTTTTAAGCGGGTTTTCCGTCTTGTACGAAAAATATTCCCTTATAAGCCGCAGGGCGCGCTTTTCGCCGTCGGCGGACGCAAAATATTCGTCGTACTCTTTCCCCTCCGCCTTTCTCAGCGTGTGATATGTCGAACGGCTCGCCCCCGCGCCCGTTCCGCATTCGAAACAGGTGAACGTGCCCGTATCCATATCGAAGCGCATTTTTTCCGCAGCGTACAGACTTTCGCCGCAAACGGCGCAGTCGCCCGCAGAAAGCGCGTAACCCGACTTACCCAAAATAAACGTAAGGTATTCAATTAGCGGCGCTCTCTCGTCGTCGCCCGCGCACATCTTTGTGAGCGCCCTCACCGAACCGTAAAAAACGTCGGCGTTTTCCTCGCCCTCGACCGTAAGCGCCGCAGCTGCCTCTATAACCGCGCAAGCGGCGTAAAAGCGACATATATCCGTACGTAAGTCGAAAAAGCTCTCGCATTCGGAACAGTTTATAACGGTGTATTTGCCGGATTTTTCACTCAAAACGTACTCCGCGAAACAAAAAGGCTGAGCGGCGAATCTGAGCTTCGCCGCAGGCTTTTTAACGCCCTTGATGCCCGCCGTTATCTTACCGTATTCCGCGGTAAGCAAGGTCAGTATTTTATCGTTTTCATTGTAATCTACCGCCTTTAAAACGAGCGCGTTGACTTTGATTTCCATACTTATTTTCAGGGCGTTCAGTCCTTGCCGTCGAGCTGCTTATACAGCATATAATAGCTGACGCTACCCGTCTTTTCGAACATTTTCCAGGCAAGCTCCGCCGCGTCTTTATCTCTTTTCATAACTCAACCTCCGACGGATAACCCGTCAATACGAGGTTGCGCAAGTTTTCGCAAATTATTTATACTATGAAAATATCCTTTATAAGTCCGGGGCGGTTGCGCCAATCTTCCTCCACGCGCACGTATGTGGTGAGGAACACCTTTGCGCCGAGAAACTTTTCCATACCCTCGCGCGCGAACGAGGAAACTTCCTTTATAGCCCTGCCCTGTTTGCCGATAAGTATCGCCTTATGATTGGCTTTTTCGCAGATTATATCGAGATTAATATCGTACGAGCCGTTGTCTTTACGAGTGAAAGCGTTGATTACTATGGCAATGCCGTGCGGAATTTCGTCGTCGAATTTAAGCAGAATTTTTTCGCGCATTATCTCGGCAATCATAAATTTTTCGCTCTTGTCCGAAACGACGTCGCCGCTTATGACCTTATCCCCCTCGGGCATTTTCTCCGCGAGGTATTTTTCGAGTTTTGCGATATTCTGCCGCTTTCTTGCCGACACGGGGAAAACGTCGCATTCCACGCCGTTTTCGTAAAGTTTTTTAACGTCGTCGGCTATCTTTTCTTTGGGCATTATGTCTATTTTCGTATACGCCAGCGCCATTGGAATACGCCCCGACGAATACTTTTTTATCAGCTCTATATCCCCGTCTGAAAGCCCGCCGTGCCCGTCGTGCACGAACAGAACGAAGTCCACGTCTTTAGCCGTGTCGTCCGTCGTTTTCATCATCATATCGGTCAGATAATTGGAACTTTTATAGATACCCGGCGTATCCACGAAAACGAGCTGGTACTCCTCCGTCGTCAGAACGCCGAGAATGGAATGCCGCGTAGTCTGAGGTTTGGGCGAAACTATCGCCACTTTTTCGCCGACGAGCACGTTAACGAGGGTGCTTTTGCCCGCGTTCGCCTTGCCTATCACGCCTATAAATCCGCTTTTCATCAGTCTTACCTCTTTAAATCGAGTTTCGAGAGCACGCGCTCTTCACGCTCGCGCATTTGCGTTTTGTCCTCTTCGGTCATATGATCGTAACCCGCAAGGTGCAACAGTCCGTGAACGGCGAGATAATACAGCTCCCTTTCGTACGAATGCCCGTACTCCTCCGCCTGTTCGCGGGCGCGGTCGGTGCATATGGCTATACTGCCCAGAAAGATATTCCCGTCCTCGTCAAGGTCGGCGGAAAAATCGGCTTTTTCAAGCGTTACCCCCCGTATATCATCGAGCGAAGGATAGCTGAGCACGTCGGTCACGGCGTCTTTACCCCGCGTTTCGCGGTTAAGACGGCGGATTTCGAGCTTGTCCGTAAAGATTATTTCGGCGGACAGTCCGCAGTCGGCTTTAACTTCGCCGTCAAACGC
Source organism: uncultured Christensenella sp. (assembly GCA_949878495.1). Lineage (GTDB taxonomy): Bacteria > Bacillota > Clostridia > Christensenellales > Borkfalkiaceae > Coproplasma. The sequence goes on along the minus strand of CATLAR010000062.1, from coordinate 3,223 downwards.
CTTGCAAAGCCGCGAAAAATCGAATTGGTCGCAATATATGCTTAACATAACGCCTTTTTTACTTCCTCTGCAACACTAATTTGGGGTACTTCACACGCGAGTGGTAAACGCCGGTAAGCTGGTTTATAATAGTCTGCGTTATTATGGTTAATTCGCGCATAGTAACGTCGCAATCGTAAAACTGCTCCTGATTCATACGCTCTTCGACGATATTGCCTACGAGCGCGGCGACCTTTTCCGGCGATCTGTCGGCAAGCGAACGCGCCGCCGCTTCCGAAGCGTCCGCAATCATTACGATAGCCGCGATTTTTGTCGTGGGCGTGGGCCCCGAATAGGAATAATTGTTTACGTTGAGTTCGCCGTCGCTCATTCTGAGCGCCTTTGCATAGAAGTATTTAATAGGCATAGTGCCGTGGTGCTGGACGGCGATGTCTGCGAAAATTTCGGGCAGACGATTCTTGCGTATGAGCTGTGCGCCGTCCTTTGCGTGCGAACGGATAATGTCTACGGAAAGCTCGGGCGTGAGCTCCTTGTGCATATCGTATTCGGTCTGGTTTTCGGCGAACATTTCGGGGTTTTTGAGCTTGCCCACGTCGTGGTAATAAGCGCACGCCCTTGCGAGCTCGGAATCCTCGCCTATCGCGCCTGCACACGCTTCGACGAGCTGCGCGACCACTACGCTGTGGTTATAAGTACCAAGCGCGTGCTGTTTCATATGCTTTATTAGTTTGGCGTTGTCGGAAGTGAGCTCGCGCAGCCTGAAAACGGTCAGTTCGGAGAACAGCCCCTCGACGATAGGAAGTACGCACATAAACAGAAGCACGGACATAATGCAGTCGAACACGCTGTAAATTATAATTTCGATTACGGTGAACCAGTCGCCCTCGACCGAAGGCACCTGCATTACGAGGTTTACTGCGATAACGGGCACGACGAGCGTTATTACGCATAACACGCAGCCGAGGCGGGTTTTTATGTTCTTCATAATGAAAATCGCCGCTACGCCGCAACAGAACGAAGTCAAAAGTCCCGCAAAGCTTTCGATCATCTGCACGCTTCCGCCGCTGACGTCAACACTGTTTACGTAGCGGTTGAATACGAAGGTTATCAAAAGGTTAATCGTGTTTAAAAAAATGGCTTCCTTGCGCCTGAAAAACATACACGCGAGCAACGGGAAGAACAAAAGCGGGCGCGCGGTGGGCGCTACGTATTTGCTTATTACGTCGCATACGAGAAAAGACAGGCACATCAGGAAATATACTTGCGTTATCTTTTTATAGCTGACGAGCAGAGACTTGTTTTCTATAAAGAAATAGAAGTATATTATCATCGACATTATCGAAACCGCCACCGCAACCGTGATAATGTTGACGTATTCTTTACGGAAAAACTCTATGAACTGTCCCTCGGTATTAATCGCAACCGCGGCGAAAAGCACGGCAAGCAGCACTATGTGACAGACGATAAACAATAACGAGCTTAAAGCTATTTCTTTCTTAGTCAACTTTATCTTGACCATTTTTCCTCCCGTTGCCGTCCGCTTCGTAAGCCCTGACTATTTTCATAACCATCGGGTTGCGGACGACGTCCTTGTCGGACAAGTAAATTACAGATAAGCCGTCAACGTCCTTCAAAACGCTTACGGCGTGTTCAAGCCCGCTCTTTTTGCCGTCGGGCAGGTCTATTTGCGTCACGTCGCCCGTAACGACCATTTTACTGCCGTCGCCGAGCCTCGTGAGAAACATTTTCATTTGTTCGCGCGTGGTGTTCTGCGCTTCGTCCAGAATAATGAACGCGTTGGAAAGCGTTCTGCCGCGCATATACGCAAGCGGCGCAACCTCTATAGTGCCGCGCTCCATAAGTTTGAGGTAAGTTTCCGTGCCCAGCATTTCTTCGAGCGCATCGTACAACGGGCGCAGATAAGGGTCGACCTTGGTCTGCAAATCGCCGGGGAGAAAGCCGAGCTTTTCGCCCGCTTCGACCGCGGGACGGGTCAGGATAATCTTGTCCACCTGCTTTTGCTTGTAACTCTGTACGGCAAGGCACACCGCAAGGTAGGTTTTGCCCGTGCCCGCAGGTCCTATGCCGAAAGTGACGGCGTTGTTTTTTATATTGTCGACGTAAGTTTTCTGACCGACGGTCTTGCATTTGACGGGCTTGCCGCGGAAAGTAACGGCTACCGCGCCCGAGGACAGTTTGAGTACTTCCTCCGCTTTGCCATCTCTGGCAAGCTCTATGCAGTAGACCACCCTGCCTTTATCGACCGTTTCGCCCTTACGGGCAAGCTCCAGAAGGCTTAAAATTACGTCCGATGCAAGATTGACCTTGTCCTGCGCGCCGCTGACGGTGATTTTGACCGCGTCCACGCGCACGATAACGCCGAATTCCTGCATTATAAGGTTTACGTTCTCGTCAAACGTGCCGAGGACGGCCTGCATTATATCGGTGTTGTCCGCAGTTATTTTTCTTATCGATTTATCCATAAAAAGTAAGCCGCTTTACCCCTCTCATTCCATATTTATGCTTATTGTGTGTAAACTCGTAAAACTTATCACGTAAATAACGCCGCCTTCGGTGGGTTTCACCGTGCTTTTACGCGTTATAATCTCTTCGTTTTCGAGAAGCACCGACGAGAACGCGGCTTTGAGATTCTGCTCGCTCTCGCATTCGGCGAAATATTCGCCTACGCCCGCTCGCTCTATCTCGGCGTATCCAACGGCAAGGCATTCCCCGCCCTCCGCGTTGCGCGCGTCAATCAGGACTTCGCCCTTCGAGACGGACGCGCCGACTTGCACCGCCGCCGTACCGCACACCGCCACCACGTTTTTAACCACGCCGTCGCAGTCGCTGACGAGCGGGCGCGCGTTGACCGTGCCGTAGTGTTCCTCGTCGGTACGGACGTCTATTTTGAGCACGCTGCCACGTTTTTCGATATTGCAGAACGTCACCTGCGGCAGGGCGAGTATTTTGCCCGTTGCTTCGGAAACGTTCAAAAGCGAATATCTCCTGAATTCGCCCGCGCCGCCCGCGTAAATAATGCGGCGGACCTCGGGTTCGAGATAGCTTCCGCTGCCGCCCACCTCTATTTTGAGCACGAACGAGTTTGCGAAAACCGCCGCGGCGGCAAAAAACACCGCGCCCACAACGAGCCCCGCGCGTAAAATAAGCGCGGATTTAAGCCTTTGCCGCAACCCGCCTTTTATTACTTTTACATTATAACACG
>CATLAR010000061.1 GCA_949878495.1 uncultured Christensenella sp. | reverse complement strand
CGAAAGGTATCATTATCGAGGCAAGGCTCGACAAGGGTAAAGGTCCCGTTGCCACGGTGCTCGTTCAGAACGGTACTTTGCATACGGGCGACAACATTATCTCGGGTCTTACCACGGGTAAAGTCCGCGCGATGATAGACGATATGGGCAGGATAGTCAAGGAAGCGGGACCTTCCACGGCTGTCAACGTGCTCGGCCTTGAAGAAGTTCCCAACTCGGGCGACACCATAAACGCCGTTTCGCAGGCGCTTATGAAACAGGTTGCCGAGGAAAGAAGCAAGCTTAGAGACCTTGAAAAGATTAAACAGCGTAAAAATATCGACTTTAACGAAGCGTTCGGCGAATTGCCCGACGAAAACGTTAAAAATCTTAACCTTATAATCAAGGGCGACGTTCAGGGTTCTGTTGAAGCCGTAAAACAGTCCGTACTCAAACTTTCCAACGAGGAAGTTAAGATTAAGGTTATCCATAGCGCGGCAGGCGCTGTCACCGAAAGCGACGTAATGCTTGCCGAAAGCGCAAAGGCGATTATAGTCTGCTTTAACGTGCGCCCCGACGCAAAGGCGAAAGTGCTTGCGGAGCGCAGTAAAGTCGACGTAAGAACTTACAGAATTATCTACGAAATTATCGACGATATGACGGCGGCGCTCAAAGGAATGCGCGCTCCCAAGTATCAGGAAGTTATGCTCGGTAAATGCGAAGTCCGTCAAACGTTTAAAATTACGGGCGCGGGCAATATTGCGGGCTGCTATGTGCTTGACGGCAAGATTATGCGCGGCGGAAAACTCAGAATTTACCGCGACGACATACTTATCGTCGAAGGCAACGTAAAACAACTTAAACGTTTTAAAGACGACGTTAAGGAAGTTGCGGCGGGTTTTGAATGCGGCTGTTCGATTGAGGGTTTCTCCGATATTAAAATCGGCGATATAATCGAGTGTTATCTGATCGAGGAAATAAAGCAGGACTGATTTTGCGGTATTTCCGTTTGATTGGAAAGGAGACATCACTATGAAAGGATTGAGAGGCGAACGCCTTGCGGGTGAATTCCGGAAAGAGATTTCAAATATAATTTCCAAGAAATTGAAGAGCGAATATCCCGAACTTTCTACAATAATAAGCGTGACGGAAGTGGACGTTGCTCCCGACCTTAAAAGCGCGAAAGTTTTCGTCAGCATTTTCGATACGGACGAGAGCCGCTCCGAAAACAGCTTTGAAATATTAAAAGAAAACGCCGGCTTTATCCGCCGCGAGCTTGCGCGGGTAATGACTATCCGTACCGTACCCGAACTCAGGTTCAAAAAAGACGGCAGCATGGAATATGGAAACAGAATAGAAAAAATTCTGCACGACCTTGACAAAGATGAGAAATAATTCAATGCAGGAAATCGCTTCGGCGTTGAAAAAATCGAATACGGTTGCGGTGTTTTCGCACGTCAGACCGGACGGCGACGCTCTCGGCAGCGGGCTTGCGCTTTGCCTTGCTCTTAATAACGCGGGTAAACGCGCCTATATGTGTTGCGAGGAAGCTCCGCCCGAAAAATTTGCGTTTCTGGACGCGTTCGGCTCCGTAAAAACGGGACTGCCAGACGTTGAGTTCGATACTTTCGTAAGCGTTGATTGCGCGGATTTGAACCGGCTCGGCGCGTTTGCAAAGCCTTTTGCTAAGTTTACGGGCGTTACGGTAAATATCGACCACCACGTATCAAACGACGGTTTTGCCAAATACAATTACGTAGACGTTTGTCCTGCAAGCGCGCAGATTGTAACCGAGGTCATAAAAGCGGCGGGCTTTAATATAAATAAAGAAATAGCCGACCTGTTAATGCTCGGACTTATTACCGACAGTTGTAATTTCACGCACCTTGACGTGACGGCGAAAACGTACGAAACTGCGGCATATCTGCGGGGCAACGGCGCGGATATGCATCTTATAAATTACAATATGTTTTCCAGACAGACCAAAGGCCGCGCGCTTTTGTTCGGGAAAGTAATGGGCAGAATGCGGTTTTATCACGACGGTAAATTTGCCGTGATTACGGTATCTTGCGACGAGCTTTCGGACTTCGGCATAGATAAAAGCCAGACGGAAGGCTTCGTTGATTTTCCGTTGACGGTTGACGGCGTGGAAGTTTCTGCTTCCGTTATGGAGTTCAAAGAGGGGCAGTATAAAGTTTCACTGCGCAGTAAAGGCATGGTCAACGTAAACGAACTTGCCTCAACGTTCGGCGGCGGCGGGCACGTGCTTGCGAGCGGGTGTATGATTTTCGGACCTTTGGAGGAAGTCATAGAAAGGCTTTCTTACGCCGTATATCAATGCTTATGACGGGTTTCGTAAACGTAAACAAAGCGTCGGGAGTAAGCTCCGCGCGCGAAGTTGCGATAATAAAAAAATTATTCGGCGCGCATTGCGGGCATATGGGCACTTTGGACCCTATGGCTTCGGGCGTGCTTCCGATAGCCGTGGGTAACGCCGCGCGGCTGTTCGATTATTTTCTCGATAAACGCAAGAAATACACCGCGACTTTCAGGTTCGGGCTTGACAGCGATACGCTCGATATTACGGGCAACGTGGAATACGGAGTCGGCAGAGTGCCTTCCGCGCGGGAGATAGAAGAAGTTCTCGGTGATTTCACGGGAGAGATTTTGCAGGTTCCGCCTAAATACAGCGCGAAAAACGTGGCGGGGCGGCGCGGATACGAACTTGCGAGGGCCGGCGTCGAATTCGAGCTTCAGCCAAAAAAAATCACCGTTTACGATATAAAGCTGACGGGCGGTGACGGCGATGCGTTTACGTTCGATATAGAATGCGGCGGCGGAACGTATATCCGTTCGCTTGCAAGGGATATTGCCGCAAAGCTCGGCACGCGCGCGGTAATGAGCGCGTTGGTGAGAACGCAGAGCGGTGTGTTTACTATTGAAAATTCCGTGGCGACGAATAGACTGAACGCCGAAAACGCGGCGGAGTATTTAATACCTACCGAAAGCGTTTTACCGTTTGAAAGCATTAAACCGCAAGACAAAGATGCATTTAAACTGTTCAACGGTCTTTCCGTTGCTTGCGATAAGCCCGACGGGATATATAAAATTTACAGGGGCGGCGAGTTTTACGGACTTGCCGAAGTAAAGCATTCTCTTTTAAAGGTGAGGACAAAATTATGTTAGAAATCGTCAGATACAACGAAGAAGAGTATACGTTTCCATGCCTGCTCGTGCTTGGGTGCTTTGACGGCTTACATATAGGTCATCAGGATTTACTCAAAAAAGCTAAATTACAGGCCAAAATAAATGGTCTTGATTTGGGCGTTATGATGTTTGCGGACGGTAAAGGCGGCAAACAGCTTTACACCTTTGAAGAACGCGTAAAATTCCTGGAAGATTACAACGTTAAATTCGTTTTGCAAATTGATTTTAACGACGACTTTAAACAGATAAAGCCGCTTGATTTTCTTGCGTGTATCGAAGATAAACTCAACGTAAAAGCGTATATGAGCGGTAAAGATTTCCGTTTCGGACAAGGCAAGAAAGGCAAGTCTTCCACTTTGAAGAGCTACGCCGAGGACGAGGATAACGGCGTTTGGTATACGTCTGTAAAAGACGTCGTTCACGGCGACGAAAAAGTAAGTACGACCGGTATAAAATCCCTGCTTGAAGCGGGAAACGTAACCGCGGCGAATGAGTTGCTCGGCAGAAATTATACGGTATCGGGTACGGTAATAAACGGCGCGGACAGAGGAGGCAAAGTAATAGGTTTTCCTACGATGAACGTTCAATATCCCGCTCAAAAATTTGAAGTCAAGCGCGGCGTTTACGCAGTTAAATGCAAGGTAGGCGATACCGAATACGACGGAATAGCAAACTACGGCGAACGCCCGACTTTCGATGAAAGTGCGCCGCTTTTAGAAGTTTATCTGAAAGATTTCGGCGGCGAACATTACGGCGAAGAAATTACCGTCGGTTTCGTTTCGTATATCCGCGACATAGTAAAATTCGACTGCGCCGAAGCGCTTACGCGGCAGCTTGAATGCGATTTGAACTTTCTGAGCGGTGAAGCCGAGCCCGTTAAAGAACTTGCGGTTGCGGAAGCGCACGCACCCGAAGAGTCAACTAATCAGGAAACCGTAGAAGAAGTCGTTTGCGAAACTCCCGTTGACGAAGCTACTGCCGAAAAACCCGTTGAAGAAACGGCGCCTCAGGAAGTAATTGAAGAGGCAGTTGTCGAAGACCCCGTTTCCGAGGAAGGAACCGTTCAGCCCGACGAAGATTTCGAAGCCGAGCTCAACGAAATTGATGACGAAAATGCGGAAATAACAGAAGAGCCGCAAAAGCCCGAAAATTGCGACGACGGCGAATGCGGCGAAGCTATACCAAAGGTAAGCGATGAGATCGACGAAGCCGAAGTAGACGCGGGCGAGTTCGATATGAGCGAGTTTATGGCGGCTTCCGCGCCCGTCGAACCCGACGAAAGTCAGGAAAGCGACGTGAGCGACGAAACGAGCGGTGAAGAAGATTTTGACGGAAACGAGTGATTTTAAGAGGTAAAATTTGATTAAATTCGGACCGAGCGGAAATTCTCAGGCGTTTTACGACGCGGGGCTTAAGCATACCGAGCAATCAGCCGAACTCTGCAAGCAAGCGGGGCTTGACTGTTTCGAGTATTCCTTTGGCAGAGGCGTTATGATGTCGGAGGGTAAAGCGTTAGACATAGGCGAAGCGTTCAGGGCGGCGGGCGTTGAAATAAGCGTGCACGCGCCGTACTTTATTAACTTTGCCAACCCCGACGACGAGGCCGCTCAAAAATCGTACAATTACGTCTTGCAGAGCGCGAAGTTCGCAAGACTTATGGGCGGCGAACGCGTGGTTTTTCACCCCGCGGCGCAGGGCAAAGATGCCCGCGAAAACGCGGTTGCGCGCACGGCGGACAGGCTCAAAGTTCTTAGGGATTATCTCTATCTTAATAATTTCGGCGATATGAAAATTTGTCCCGAAACGATGGGTAAAACGGCGCAGATCGGAACTATCGAAGAAGTGGTCGAATTCTGCAAAATCGATAAGTGTTTCGTTCCCGCGGTAGATTTCGGGCACGTGAACGCCCGCGAACAGGGCAGTTTGAAAACTTCGTACGATTATCAGACTCGTCTCGAATATATGATTTCGGAACTCGGTTTCGAGCGTATGAAAAACTTTCACGTTCACTTCTCCAAAATTATGTACGGAGGCAAAGGCGAGATAAAGCACCTTACGTTCGAGGACGAAATTTACGGACCCGAGTTTGAGCCGCTTGCCGTAGCTTTGAAAAATCTCAAGCTCGAACCATACATTATCTGCGAGTCGGCAGGTACGCAATCGGGCGATGCCGCCGAAATGAAACGCATTTACAATAATATTGCGTTGTAACTCACAAAACTTGACAAATAAGGTAAATTTTGTTATAATTATCGGGCAACGGATATGATTAAGACTAACGCGGAAAATATTTATAAAAAGGTCGGTGCGGAAGCCGTTTTGACCGAGCAGTCCGATTTAAGGCATTACCTTACGGGCGTATCCACTTCGTTCGGATACGTTTTGACGGACGGGGACGGCACGGTTTTTTATACCGATACGCGGTATCTCGAAGCCGCGCAAGCCGCTCTGAACGGCACGGATATTAAAGTAAAGAATTTTGAAGGCTCGCTTGAAGCGCTGCTGAAAAAATATAAAGAAGTCGCCGTTCCGCTGGGACGCACGTATTTTCCCGACTACGAAAAACTGACTAAACTCGGCTTGAAAGTAGTTGACAGCGGAAACGCTTTTACCGAGGCAATGTCGGTAAAACAAAGTTACGAGATAGAAAACGTCAGAAAGGCGTGCGAAATAGCCGATAGCGCGTTCGTTTCGCTTTTACCGCGTATAAAAGAGGGTATGAGCGAGAACGAGGTAGCCGCCGAACTCGAGTATTTAATGAGAAAACTCGGCGCAAGCGGTACGAGCTTCGACACTATAGTAGCATTCGGCAAAAATTCGAGCGTTCCGCACCACGAAACTGGGCTGGACAAGCTCGCTTTCGGCGACGTAGTTTTGATAGATTTCGGTTGTAAGTACAATGGATACTGTTCCGACTGCACGCGCACTTTGCTTTTCGGCGACGACGGCAAGCACGGCGAGTTCAAAAAGGCGTACGAAAAAGTTCTTGGCGCACATATGCTCGTTAAGGAGAAGGTTTGCGACGGAATGACGGGTCGGGAAGTCGACGCCGTTGCCCGCGACTATCTGCGCGGCTTTAACCTTGATAAATATTTTACGCATTCGCTTGGGCACGGCATTGGCATTAACGTGCACGAGCATCCCTATCTTTCCCCTCAAAGTTTAAACGTTTTAAAGGAAAATATGATATTTTCCGACGAACCGGGGGTATATTTCGAGGGCGATTTCGGAATAAGAATAGAGGACACTATCACGTTAAACGGCGGTAAGATTATTTCGCTTA
>CATLAR010000060.1 GCA_949878495.1 uncultured Christensenella sp. | reverse complement strand
GGTTTGAGGGTCTACGGAGTATTCGCCTTTGAACGATTTCTTTTCGCCGTTAACGGGTTTAAAGCAAACTTCGAGTTCCTTTTTGTCAAGTAGGGTTATTAATATAAAATCGTATTTTTCAAGCAGGTTTTCGTTGCCGAGTCTCGCTTCAACGCATTCGTAAGTTGCGACGTAAGGCGCAGTGATCGCTTTAATCGACTGTTTTTGTTCGGAAATACCGCAGGCGGGTAACAGCGCGATTAAAGCGCAGATCAAACACAAAATTAATACTTTTCTTTTCATAGCATTTATATTGTGCATTTTTTTAAAACCGATACGCAAAAAAAAGGACGCCCGTGAGAGCGTCCTTTTTATTTTTAAGGTTTTACGCTTTGTTAATGCTTCCGAAGATCTCCATTTTCTCTTTAACGGTATCTTTGATAGCCTGTGCGCCGGGAGCGAGAAGCTTGCGGGGGTCGAAACCTTTGCCTACGAGGTCTTTGCCTTCTTCAACGTACTTTCTCGTAGCTTCCTGGAAGGCGAGCTGGCATTCGGTGTTTACGTTGATTTTAGCAACGCCGAGCGATATCGCCTTTTTAATCATATCGGTGGGGATACCCGTGCCGCCGTGGAGAACGAGGGGCATTTTGCCGACCTTGTTTTTAACGGCTTCCAGCGTTTCGAAGCTGAGTCCCGCCCAATCCGCGGGATATTTGCCGTGGATATTACCAATGCCCGCCGCGAGCATCGTAACGCCCAGATCGGCTATTTTTTTGCATTCGTCGGGGTCCGCGCACTCGCCCTTGCCGACAACGCCGTCTTCTTCTCCGCCGATAGCGCCGACTTCCGCTTCAAGGCTGATGCCTTTCGCATTGCAGACTTCTACAAGCTCCTTGGTCTTAGCAACATTTTCTTCGATGGGGAAGTGGGAGCCGTCGAACATAATCGACGAGAAGCCCGCCTCGATGCATTTGTAGCAGCCGTCGTAGGAGCCGTGGTCGAGGTGCAGCGCAACGGGAACGGTTATTTTAAGTTCTTCGATCATAGCCGAAACCATAGCCGAAACGGTTTTAAAACCCGTCATATATTTGCCCGCGCCCTCGGACACGCCCAAAATAACGGGAGAGTTGAGTTCCTGAGCGGTTTGCAAAATCGCTTTCGTCCATTCGAGGTTATTGATGTTGAACTGACCTACGGCGTATTTGCCTTCTCTTGCCTTTACAAGCATTTCCTTAGCGGAAACCAATGCCATAATTATCCTCCGATAATAAATTTATTCCGTAATTAATTATAGTATAACGCACGCCAAAATTCAAGCGGTTTTCACACCTTTCGCAAAATAATTAACGGCTTTTGCGTTTGAACGCGCGGCAGTCCGTTTATAATTAAATTGTAGCAAATTGCTTGTTCATTCGGTTGACTTGGAAGAAGTAATTTGATATAATAAATTTGTTTGATATATAATTATCGATTAAAAATTCGGAGGAATTTAATTTTATGGCAAATGTAAAAGTTGCAATCAACGGATTCGGACGTATCGGCCGTCTTGCATTCAGACAGATGTTTGACGCGGAGGGATATGAAATCGTAGCTATCAACGACCTGACAAGCCCCAAAATGCTTGCTCATCTTTTGAAATACGATTCCGCTCAGGGCAGATATAAGTACTGTGATTCCGTGGTAGCGGGCGAAGATAGCATTACCGTCAACGGCAAGACTATCAAAATCTACGCCGAAAAAGACGCGGTTAACCTTCCTTGGGCTAAGCACGACGTAGACGTTGTTTTGGAATGCACGGGTTTCTATTGCTCCAAAGAAAAGGCTTCGGCTCATATCAAAGCAGGCGCAAAGAAAGTCGTTATTTCGGCTCCCGCAGGCAACGATTTGCCCACGGTCGTTTACAGCGTAAACGAAAAGACCCTTAAGGCAAGCGACACCGTTATCTCGGCTGCAAGCTGCACGACCAACTGCCTTGCTCCTATGGCTGACACGCTCAACAAGCTCTGCAAAATCAAAAAGGGCTATATGACGACCATTCACGCATACACCGGCGACCAGATGGTTCTTGACGGTCCTCACAGAAAGGGCGACCTCAGAAGAGCAAGGGCTGCTGCCGTAAACATCGTTCCCAACTCGACGGGCGCAGCTAAGGCAATCGGTCTCGTTATTCCCGAACTGAACGGCGTTCTTGACGGATGCGCTCAGCGCGTTCCCGTTCCCACCGGTTCGCTTACCCAACTTATCGCGGTTTGCGAAGGCGAAGTAGACGGCAAGGCTGTTAACGATGCTATGAAAGCCGCGGCTTCGGCTTCCTACGGCTACACCGAAGAAGAGCTCGTTTCCAGCGACGTTATCGGTATGACCTATGGTTCGTTGTTCGACGCAACGCAGACCAAATGTATGCCCCTCGGCGACGGCACGACCCTCGTTAAGGTCGTTTCTTGGTACGACAACGAAAACTCGTACACCTCGCAGATGGTAAGAACGATCAAATACTTCGCTGAACTTAAGTAATTTAAATAGCGATAAAAGCGCCCGACTTTTAAGGTCGGGCGCTTAATTTTTAAATAAACCCTGCGGCGTTTGCCGCAGGGTTCTGAATTTATACGTTGAAGCGGAAGAGTATTACGTCGCCGTCTTTAATAATGTATTCTTTGCCTTCCGAACGCACTTTACCTTTCTCGCGCGCTCCGTTGTAACCGCCGCATTCCAGAAGAGTCTGCCATTCAACGACCTCGGCGCGGATAAAGCCTTTTTCAAAATCGCTGTGTATTTTTCCCGCCGCTTGCGGCGCTTTCGTGCCGTTTACAATCGTCCAGGCGCGGGTTTCTTTCTCGCCCGCAGTGAGGTATGAGATAAGCCCCAACAGCGCGTAACTCTTTTTAATCAGCCTGTTTAACCCGCTTTCCGCAAGCCCCAGCTCGCTGAGGAACATAGCGCATTCGTCGGGTTCCATAAGCGAAAGTTCTTCTTCGGTCTTAGCGCAGATGACCAGCACCTCGCTGCCTTCTTCCGAGGCGTACGCTTTAACTTTGCAAACGAGTGGTATTTCGTCCTCGTTTTTGCCCATATCGAACTCCGAAATGTTCGCCGCATAAATAACGGGCTTATCGGTGAGCAGGAACAGGTTTTCCATCAGCGGTTTTTCTTCGTCGGAGAGCGGGAACAGCCTTGCCGGTTTTTCTTCGGACAAGAACTTCTCCAGCCTCTCTAAAAACGCGTATTCCGCCGCCGCTTCCTTGTTAGCTCCGCCGCGCGCAACGCTGCGTATTCTGTCCTGACGCTTATTTACCGCCTCTATGTCGGATAATATCAGTTCAAGAGTTATCGTCTGAATGTCCGCAATGGGGTCTATTTTATTGTTTACGTGTGTGATATTTTCGTCTTCGAAACAACGCACGACGTGCACTATCGCGTCGCATTCGCGCACGTGCGAAAGGAATTTGTTCCCCAAGCCTTCGCCATTGGAAGCGCCTTTGACCAGCCCTGCAATGTCTACGAACTCGACTATCGCAGGCGTTATTTTTTTGCTTGCGTACAGGTTTGCAAGCTTGTCCAGCCTCTCGTCGGGCACTGTAACTACGCCTACATTCGGCTCTATTGTGCAAAAGGGATAATTAGCGGCTTCCGCGCCCGCGTGTGTAATTGCGTTGAAAAGGGTGGACTTTCCTACGTTGGGCAGTCCTACGACTCCTAATTTCATAATTTTTACTTCCTTAAGTTATGTGTGTCGCTTTTGTTTGCTTTGATACCATTATAATATATTTATCAAAAAAATCAAAACGAAAGGGGCGTAAAGTTGCCAAAAATTTCCGTTTATGCTAAAATAAGCGTATGGATTACCGTGAATATATTGTAAAAAAATTGAACGTTGCGGAAATAACCGCCGCCGACGTAAGTCTGCCGCCGAACACAGAAATGGGCGATTACGCTTTGCCTTGTTTCAAGCTTGCAAAGGTTATGAGAAAAAGTCCCGTGCAAATAGCCGAACAGCTAAAAGATTCCTTCGTTTGCGACGAGATTATAAGCGAGGTAAGCGCGGTCAACGGCTACCTGAATTTTAAGCTTGACAAAGCCGGACTTGCCCGCGCGGTGCTTTCCGAAGTCCTTGAAAAAGGCGAGGGGTATGCTTCGTCGAAAGAGGGCAACGGCAAGACGGTTTGTATCGATTATTCGTCCGTCAATATCGCCAAACCATTCCATATAGGGCACCTTTCCACTACCGTAATCGGCGGTGCGCTCTATAAAATATATAAATTTCTCGGCTATAACGCGGTGGGTATCAACCACCTCGGCGACTACGGCACGCAGTTCGGAAAACTTATTTGCGCTTACAAGAAATGGGGCGTGAAGGAAGAGGTGCAAAAGGGCGGTATCCACGCCATAAACGCGCTATACGTGCGCTTCAACGAGGAAGCCGACGAGCAAATGCAGTCTCAGGCGCGCGAATATTTTCGCCTTATCGAGAGCGGCGACAGGGAAGCAAACGAACTTTTCGAATGGTTTAAATCGCTTACGCTCGAATACGTTAACGGCATTTATAAAAAGCTGAACGTGACTTTCGACAGTTATGCCGGCGAGAGATTTTACACCGATAAAATGCAGCCCGTAATCGACGAACTGCGCGAAAAAAATCTGCTTAAAGAGTCGGAAGGTGCGCAGATTGTCGACCTTGAAGAGTACGGAATGCCGCCTTGCCTGATATTGCGTTCGGACGGTGCGTCGCTTTACGCTACGCGCGACCTTGCTGCGGCTACGTACCGCAAAAACGCTTACGATTTTTATAAATGTTTGTACGTCGTGGCGTATCAGCAGAACCTGCATTTCAAACAGTTTTTTAAGGTGCTAGAGCTTATGGGCAAGCCTTGGGCGAAAGATCTGGTTCACGTCGCTTACGGTATGGTGTCTCTCGAAGACGGCGCGATGTCCACGCGCAAAGGCAAAGTCGTCTGGCTGGAAGACGTTATAAACAAATGCGTAGAAAAGGCGTATTCGGTTATCGACGAGAAAAATTCCGCGCTCGAAAACAAGCGCGAAACGGCGGAAATTGTGGGGCTTGGCGCGGTGATTTTCGGCGCGCTTTACAACAATAAAATTAAGGACATAACTTTCTCCTACGACAAGGTTTTAAGCTTCGAAGGGGAGACGAGCGTATACGTTCAGTACACCTGCGCAAGGGCTAATTCGGTGCTGTCGAAAGCCGACGGAAAAATCGAATTGCCCCCCACATATGTGCCGAATACAGCGGAATATGAGGTTGTAAAAACGCTTGCGGAACTGCCCGAAACGGTGCACGCCGCCGCGGAAAAATACGAGCCTTCGCTCGTCGCGCGCTTTGCTGTGGACCTTGCGCAAAAGTTCAATAAATTCTATATAGAATGCAAAATTCTTACCGCCGAAGGCGATACGAAAAAGTTCAGAATTGCGCTCACTAAAGCCGTGCATACCGCGCTGAAAATTTCTTTGGCGTTGCTTGGTATAGGCGCGCCCGAAAAGATGTAAACTATGATTAAACTTATAATTTTCGATTTGGACGGAACGCTTCTCGACACTTCGCGCGATATTCAAAACGTCACCAACGCAAGCCTTAAAAAGTTCGGTCTTAAAGAGATAAGTTACGAACAAACGCTGGCGTATGTTGGCGACGGTGCGAGAAAATTAATAGAGCGCGCCGTAGGTTCGGACGGGAACGCTTTGAATGACGATGTATACACAGATTATTTTTATAATTTCGTCCGTTGCGATAATCTTTGCACTACGCTTTACGATGGAGAGGACGAGGTTCTGACCCGTTTATCAAAGCGTGGCGTTAAGTTTGCTGTAATCACTAACAAACCGCAGGAAGCTGCCGACCGCGTTTGCGCGCAGTATCTCGAAAAATTCGGGTTCGGACGGATTATCGGCGGGCGGGACGGTGAGCCGCGTAAACCCGATCCAAGCTCAACTTCGCGGTTAATTGCCGAATACGGCCTTGAAAAGGACGAAGTGCTTTTCGTCGGCGACGGCGAAACGGACGTGCGCACCGCGGTGAACGCTGGTATTAAAAGCGTATCAGTGTTGTGGGGATTCCGAAGCAGAAAACAGCTTGAAGAAGCGGGGGCGACGAGGTTCGCGGAAAATTACCGTGAATTGGAGAATATCGTCTTAAAGTTCTGAAAATTTTTATTGAATTTTCTTGAAAATTTCATAAAAATATGCTATATTATAAATACTTAAAAATATAGAAACTTAAGGAGTTTTAAATTTATGAAAAAATGTGTAGTTTGCGGTGAAATCGTTGAAGACGGCGTAGAAGTATGCCCTGTTTGCAAGGCTAAAAAGTTTGCACCCGTTACGGGCGAAGCTAAGTTTGCATGCGAGCATGTTGTCGGCGACGGCGTAGTCGAAAACGCTGAAATTATGGAAGGACTTCGCGCGCACTTCAGCGGCGAATGCACCGAGGTTGGTATGTACCTCGCTATGTCGAGAGTTGCAGACCGCGAAGGTTATCCCGAA
>CATLAR010000059.1 GCA_949878495.1 uncultured Christensenella sp. | reverse complement strand
TAAATTTTGGAAAGCGCGTTCTGAATAGCTTTCAAAACTCTCGCGCTGCCCTGCGTTGCGTCCGCGATAACGAGATTGCTGTCGGAAACGGTGTTTTTGGTAGCTTCTTCTACGCCTTTGATGGTTGCGGTAAGAGCCTTAACTTCTTCAACGGTCTTGCCTACATATTTTGCAAGAAGAGCGTCAAGGTTGTCGTTCCAGTTCTTAACGTGTGCTTCGGTCCATTTAGCGTTCTCGCCGGTCTGAGCAGCGGAGCATTCAACGTAATCGCTGTCTGCTTTCTCAACTTTCGTGATCTTGCCGTCTTCAACGGTTACGTTTACGGCGATACCGTATTCGTGTCCGTAAGACGGGTAATGATATTCGCCGTAAAGCGCGTTGTTACCGCACGCTGCGAAAACCAAAACGCCAAGGCAAACTACTGCGGAGAGTGCCGTAAGTGCCAAAACTTTTACAAGTTTCTTCATTGTTAAATACCTCTTTTAATTTATTCAACCATATTCTACCATAAGCGTTTTATGCTGTCAAACGTTTATCACTATTTTTTTACTTAAATATCAAACAATTTTCCCACTGCGCGGACAAGGCGTTTTATTCCGTTCTGAGCGCGACCACGGGGTCCTTTTTAGCCGCCGCCGACGCGGGAATCAATCCCGAAATGAGCGTGAGAACTACGCTTATTACTATCATTATCAGCGCGGCGTACCAGGGCAAAGCGGCGATAGTGAATATACCGAACAGCAGACCTACGAACATATTTATTATAAACGACAGCAGGTAGGTTATGAGAATACCGACCACGCCCGCGGCAAGCCCGATAATAAACGTTTCCGCGTTGAACAGGCGCTTTATGTCCTTTTTCCTTGCGCCGACCGCGCGGAGAATACCTATCTCTTTCACGCGCTCAACGACGGATACGTAGGTTATAATGCCGACCATTACCGTTGAAACGACGAGCGACAGCGCAGTAAACGCCACGAGCGCAATCGTCACCATTTCAATCATAGTGTTTACCATAGTTATGATAAGCCCTACGGTGTCCGTGTAATTGATCTTGTCGGCTTCGGTAAGCATTACGGTGCGTTCGTTGCCGTCAACGTCGGTAAAAGTCAGCGTACCTCCGCCCTCCGTCTCGGCGGCGACGTTCCATTTATCAAGATAGTCCGTTGCAAGATTCTTGTTCTCGAACTTAACGGGATAGATATAGAACGCCGTAGGCAGGTCGCTGCCCGCGATAAGACTCAGTCCGACTTTCAGCATATCCGCCTGATTGCCCGAGCCGCCGCCTATAGTGAACATACTCATGTTCGTGTCGTAAACGTAGCCCGTTTTGTTGCCGACGGTAACGTATTCGCCGTCCTTTTCATACGAGAAATCATACTTGAACGGCAACCAGTCGAGCGTTTTTTCGTCGCCCTCTTTCGCGGCGATATGCTTTGCTATATTGCTGTTTAAGCCCGCTTCGAGTGTGTGGCGCGTGAGCGCGTTGGTATAAAACAGACCCGACGGCAGACAGCCGTAAGAAACGTTGTTCTTCTTCTGCAATATCAGCCGCACTTTCATCTCCACGTCGCTTGACTTATCCCTGTCGGCGGCGAACTTGGAAGAGTCGGCTAAATACTTGTATTCGGCGGGCATAGGAATTTCGCCGTATTGGGTGGAAACGATAAATTTTTCGCCGTCGGCGTCCACAAAAACGGTGTCGTTGGGATACCAATTAAACGTCTGCGCGTTTTCGCCGATAAATTTATCAAATGAAATACCGTTCTCGTATTTGTCGATAACGCTCTGGTCGTATTCGGTGTTGCCCTCCGCTTTATACGCAAAGTTAAGAAACTCGTCCTCGGTCATATATCCGTACTGCCCGAAGTTAAGATCGGAAAAACCGTTGTCATCAACGACCATTATAAGACTGCTCTTATCCGAGAAGATTTCTTTAAGCTCGTTTTCGGGAAGTTTGGCAGAGCCGCTGTCGCTCGCCAGAATATCGTACTGCGACAAAATGTAGGAGTAATTGTCGGGCAATTCCTTAAACGAATTGACCGTGGTAATCATAGAAGCGTAGTCTTTATAGCTTTCCTGTGTTTCGAGTATTGAAGTATACTTCGTGCGGATTGCCGAAACGGATACGTTCTGCGTGGTTTCGGCGGTACCGTCTACGGTGAAATCGGTGAATATGTGCCGCGACATATCGAAGTCGTAGCCGAATTGCAGAGCGTTGTAATACGACTTGGGCATCGCCTCGATAAACGCTTTGTAATCGGAAGTGATGTTGTTGGTCGTCATAGAGCCCGAAAAACCCATCAGCGTTTCAAGCAGCGAATCGACGTAAACCTTGTCGTCGAGCCGCGTAATATCGACTTTCTTGTTAGTGTTGTTGGCAAAGTCCATCAGCGCGTTAAAGTCGATTGCCGTTTCGGTGACCGAAAGCGGATAGCCCGACAGCATATCGTCTTCCATACTCTTTATGTAAAACTGCACGCCCGAGGAAATGGCAAGAACCATTGACACGCCGATAATGCCGATACTGCCCGCGACGGACACCATTGCCGTGCGCCCGCGCTTGGACAGCAGATTTTTGAGGGACAGCGAAAACGCCATACCCGTGGACATAGAGGTCTTTTTCTTGCTGCCCTTGTTCGTGCGCGGCTTTTTCTCTTGCGTAGCTTCTTCACCGCCCTCCGCAGTTTCTGCGGGAACGGCAGGCTCTGCGGAAACCTCGGGTTGAGCGGGTTCTTCCTCGCCGTCGTAAGGCATATCGTCGTCTACGACTTCACCGTCGAGGAGTTTAATGGTACGCGTGGAGTACTGTTTGGCGAGCTCGGGATTGTGCGTAACCATTATGACGAGCCTGTCTTTTGCGATTTCCTTCAAAAGCTCCATTACCTGCACGCCCGTCTTCGAATCGAGCGCGCCCGTCGGTTCGTCGGCAAGCACTATTTCGGGGTCGTTGATCAGCGCGCGGGCGATAGCCACCCTTTGCGCCTGACCGCCCGACAGCTGGTTGGGGCGGTTATGTATCTTGTCTTTGAGTCCTACTTTTTCAAGCGCTTCGATTGCGCGACGTCTGCGTTCCTCTTTATCAACGCCCGAGATTACGAGCGCAAGCTCGACGTTCTGCAAAATCGTCTGGTGGGGAATGAGGTGATAGCTCTGGAAAATAAAGCCTATCGAATGGTTGCGGTAGGTGTCCCAGTCGCCGTCGCCGTATTCTTTGGTGGACTTGCCTTCGATTATAAGGTCGCCCGAGGTATAGGCGTCCAGACCGCCGATTATGTTGAGCAGGGTGGTTTTGCCGCAACCCGACGCGCCGAGAATCGACACGAACTCGTTTTTGCGGAATTTAATGCTTACGCCTTTGAGCGCGTGTACAACGCCGCCCGCAACGGGGTATTCTTTTTTGATATCTATAAGTTCAAGCATTTACGTTTTTGCTCCTTTTTTTTAATTGCCCCGCATATATCAGGCGTTTAACCTGCCGTCGAGCAGACGGCGCACGGCACGGTCTTTGCCGAGAATGCCCATTATCGTGCATAAGTCGGGGGAGTTGGGCCCGCCCGTTACGGCAATTCTCAAAATCTCCGCCGCGTCCGACACGTTGCCTTTGAATGCCTCAGGATCGGCTTTGTACGCGGCGTTGTCAACCGCAAAACCAAGTTTGCCCGCAACCTCCTTTACCTTTGAAAACCATATCTGATTATCGTCGGCGGGGTCGTATACTTCGGCAAAAGATTCTAACAGCGCGTTGACCGTCTGCGCGTCGGAGCGGTAAACGCGTTCGGGTTTGAACGAGTCGTCGAAGAAATAGTCGATAATGCGTACGCCCTGTTCGGCGCGCTCTATGTCCTTTCTCTTCTTCTTACCGCCCGCGCCCATTACGAGGGCGAGTATTTTAAGTATATATTCTTTATCGGAAAAATGTTCGCGGTCGGTGTCGGTACCGAACTCGTCGACCCATTCTTTTAAGAACGCATAGCATTCTTCGGGCGTGAGCTTGGATATTTCGTTTCTGGACACGTCGTTGAGCTTATCGAGGTCGAAAAGCGCGCCGCTCTTGCCCATTTTATCGATTTTGAATTTGAAATCCCTGTAATCGCCGTCGGGATTTTTAAGGTACCATTCCTCGAAATTGGAGTTCAAAACGGTCATAAGATATTTGACGACGGCGAGCGGGTAATAGCCCGCTTTTCTGTAATAGTCGAGGGATAGTTCGGGGTCTTTTCTCTTGGACAGCTTTCTTTTCGTGTCGCCGTCCATCTTCATAAGCGAGCAGGTATGCGCGTATCTGGGCGGTTTGAAACCCAGCACTTCGTGCAGTTCGAGGTGCACGGGCAAACTTGACAACCACTCCTCGCCGCGTATAACGAGCGTGGTATGCATAAAGTGGTCGTCAATCGCGTGAGCGAAGTGGTAAGTGGGAATGCCGTCCGATTTTAAGATAACTACGTCCTGATCGTTTTCGGTGACTGTTATCTCGCCCTTTATCGCGTCGCGGAACACGCGCTTGTTTTCAATACTGCCCTGCGATTTAAGACGGATTACGAAGGGTTTGCCCGCCTGCAGATTTTTATAGATTTCCTCCTCGGAAAGGTTGCGGCATTTGGCGTAGACCCCGTAATATCCCGTAGTTTCCTTGTTTTCCGTCTGTTTTGCGCGGGTTTCGTCAAGCTCTTCCGCCGTGCAGAAACAAGGATAAGCCCGACCCTGCGAAAGCAGTTTTTTTGCGAAAGAACGGTAAATTTTCGCGCGCTGTCTCTGATAGTAAGGACCGTATTTATTGAGCGGGCTGTCTATTTCCGCGCCCTCGTCGAATTTAATGCCGAAGTATTTAAGCGAGCGGATAACGCTTTCCACCGCGCCTTCGACCTTGCGTTTTTCGTCGGTGTCCTCTATGCGGAGATAAAACACGCCGCCGCTCGTATGCGCCGCGCGTTCGTCTGCGAGCGCGGAATACAGGTTGCCGAGGTGTATAAAGCCCGTGGGCGAGGGTGCAAGGCGGGTTACTTCCGCGCCCTTTGCCACGTCCCTTGCGGGGAAAATATTCTCGTATTCCTCGGGAGCGATAAGGTCGCCGTCGGGGATAAGCGCGTTTGCAAGTTTATTGAGATCCATTAAATTGAGTCCTCCCGTTTATCCGTTTGGTTTTTCTTTATTTTATTTGCCGCATACCAGCGGTAGGTAAACCATAAAATTATCAGAAGTTCGAACACCGCCGCGACGATATACAGAAAATATATCTGCGGGAATTCGCTGAACGACCACACGAAAACGTGGAATATTACCACGCACGACCAAAGAATAAGCGAACTTGTGACCGCGTTGCTGAGCCTGTTGCCCCACATAGCCGAAAAAACGGTTAAAACTATGGCCGTGGGCAGCGGCGCGACTACGTAAACGAGGTACGAATACGCCGCGGTTACGGGTATGAAATAGAACACGCAAAACAAGCCCGTGGCGATAAACCATACGAGCACTGCGGAAAGCGCGGTTATGAACGCGCGCTTACCGGAGATTTTCCGTTTGGGCTGGATTTGTGGTAAAACCGAACCGTCCTTTACGATATCGTCGAGGGATACGCCGTAAATTTCGGAAATGCGCACGAGCACCCGAATATCGGGTATCGCGTCGCCCCTCTCCCATTTGGACACTGCTTTGTCGGAATAGTTGAGCATTTCGGCAAGCTGCAACTGGGTAAGACGGGCGTGTGTTCTAAGCTCCGTCAAATTCTTAGCGATAACGTCTTTTAAATCGTTCATAGCCTAATTTTACCACTTCAACGCAAAAAAAACAACTAAAATAGCGACTCTACTGTGAGTAGAGCGTGAAAATTTAGCGGTAGAGTTGCGAATTTTGTCGGTATAGTCTGAAAATCAAAGTGTGGAGTGCGAACCGGGCTAAGTAGGTTGTAATTTCGGCGGTTTGTGTAATAATATGGGTATAGGAAGGCACGAACGCCGCCTTATTACAAAATTAAAAAGGTGTATTATGAACAAATTCGATATTTACGTTGACTCGGGCGCAAATATTCCCGACGCACTCGTTAAAAAGCACGGCATTGGCGTTATACCTTATTCCTGCACGGTAAACGGCGTGGAGAGGCTCTGCTACGAAGAGGGCGGCTCGTTCGAGGAAACGGCTAAACGTTATTACGACGATCTGAGAAACGGCGCGGATATAAAGACCTCGCTTATCGGAATGGACCGCATAATCCAATACGTTACCCCTTCGCTCGAACAGGGCAAAGACGTAATGATTTTTACTATATCTTCTGGCGTGAGCGGCACGTATAATCAGGCGGTAAACGCGAAAGCCGAGCTTGAAAAGCAATTTCCCGAAAGAAGAATAGTAGTCTGCGACGGTGCGAACGCGTCTATGGGTATGGGAATGCAGGCGCTGAAAGTCGCCGATTTGAGAGACCTTGGCGAGAGCATTGAAGAATGCGCCAAGTGGGTTGAAAGAAACGTTTACAAATTCAACAGCTTTTTTACCGTAGCGGACCTGAAATATCTAAGAAAGGGCGGCAGAATTTCCACCACCCTTGCCATTGCGGGCACGCTTTTGAATATTAAACCCATTCTCAGGGCGGACGGCGGTTCACCCGCAAAAATTTCTTCATACGGTAAGGAAAGGGGCAGAAAGAAAGCGCTCGCCGCGCTTGCAAAGACCTATCAGGAGAACGCCGACGCGGACAGCGCGGTCGCCATCTGCCACGCCGACTGCGAAGAGGACGCGAACGAGCTTGCCGATATGGTCAAGGCTATGGGCGCAAAGGAAGTCATTATCGAGTATTACGACCTTTGCACCGGCTCGCACGTAGGTCCCGGCACCGTAGCAATATTCTACTACGGTAAGGACAGACGCGGTCCCGAGGCGGCTACCGCGGAAAAAAAAACGGTTGGAAGGACCGTTTCA
>CATLAR010000058.1 GCA_949878495.1 uncultured Christensenella sp. | reverse complement strand
TCTTATTATTATCGACGGCGGCAAGGGTCAGCTTTCCGCGGTCAAAAGCATATTTGACGAAAGGCAAATCGACGGGATAGAGCTTATTTCGCTCGCCAAGCGCGAAGAAGAGGTGTTCACGCTCTATTCAGAAGAGAGCGTGAAGATACCGCACCGCGATTATGCGCTTAAAACGCTACAAAGAATACGCGATGAGGCGCACAGATTTGCAATAACTTATTTCAGAAACATACACTCGAAACGCAATTTACAGAGCGTTCTTACGGAAATAGACGGCGTTGGCAAGGTCAGGCGAATGGCGCTTATGGAAAAGTTCGGCACGCTTAACGGCATTATGAACGCATCCGAACGGGAACTTGCGGAAGTAGTTCCCGCTGGGCTTGCCCGCAGGATAAAGGAACATTTACAGGAAAACTTATGAAGAAGCTGAATTATAAACTTATAGTATCGGATTTCGACGGTACGCTGATCGACAATAAGCAATGCGTGCCCGAAAAGGTCAGAAACGCTATAAACGAATATGTCGCCGCGGGCGGGATATTTGCCGTGTGCACCGGCAGAATGCTTCGGTCGATATTGCCTCGCGTGCGTGCGCTTGGGTTGAAAGGGCTGGTAGTCGCGCATCAGGGCGCAGTAATTGCCGATATCGAGAGCGGTAAATTGATTCGCAACGAAAGGTTATCCTATACTGACACCGCGGAAATATGCCAAGTTATAAACGGACTCGGGTTCAGTATTAACGCATTCAGCGAGGATTTCATTTATTCCGATATTTCCAAGGACGACACGGGGCTTAAAATTTACGAAAGTATTATAGGTGTTGAGACGACTTTCGTTGGAAACGTGACGGAATACGTTACGGCTAACAAAATTTCTGCTCAGAAAGTCGCCGCTTTGGTAGAGCCTGAGTTTAGGGACGGTCTGTATACGGAGCTTTCTAAAAGGTTGGGCAATAAGTACGACGTCACTTGCAGTGCAAAAGTTCTGGTTGAAGTGTCCAAAGCAGGCGTGACCAAAGGCGAGGCGTTGAAGTTCCTCGTAGGGCATTTCGGCGTGTTAATGGAAAAAACGGTTGCTATCGGCGACAACCTTAACGATCTTTCAATGGTGAAAGTTGCGGGCGTAGGGGTTGCCGTAGCCAACGCGGAAAAGCAACTAAAAGCCGAAGCGGACTTTATTGCGGTGAGCAATAATGACGGTGCGGTGGCTCAAATTATAGAAAAATACGGTTTTGCATAGTACTATGTCTGAAATATTAGCCCCTGCGGGCGACAAAAAAAGCGTTTTGGCGGCGATAAACGCGGGCGCGGACGCAATTTATCTGGGTCTTAAAGAATTTTCGGCGAGAAGTTCGGCGGAAAATTTCGAGATGGAAAGTTTTATAGAAACGGTGAAGTACGCGCACGCCTTCGGCGTTAAAGTGTACGTAGCTATGAATACGCTCGTAAAGGAACGGGAAACGGAAAACTTTATTTCCGCTCTTCTCGGCGTGTGGAATAGCGGTGCGGACGCGATTATCGTTTCCGATATTTTTCTGGGTGCTTATATTAAGAGTCTTTATCCAGAAATAATAATGCATTTATCCACGCAGGCGGGCGTTTGCAATGTTTACGGCGCGCAGTTTGCAAAGGAAAAGGGGTTTTCAAGGGTAATTCTCGCCAGAGAAACGCCTTTGGAGGATATCAAAAGCATTGCCGAAATAATCGAAACTGAAGTTTTCGTACAGGGCGCGCTGTGTTCGTGTTTTTCGGGGCAATGTTATTTATCGTCGTTTGCGGGCGGCAATAGCGGAAACCGCGGCAAATGCAAACAGCCTTGCAGAAAGTTGTACACTATCGACAGAGAGGGTTACGGTGAAGATAGCTATAAACTTTCGCTGTCGGATCTGAGCGTAGGCGAAGATATTACAAAACTGATAGAAGCGGGCGTGTTTTCCTTTAAGATAGAGGGCAGAATGCGCCGCTCCGAGTATGTTTCCGCTGCGGTGAAGTACTATCGCGGAATTTTGGACGGAGACGGCGGTAAAAACGATTTAAGCGACTTAAAACGCACGTATAATCGCGGAAATTACACGAAAGGGCTTGCTTTCGGGCAGGATAAAAGTTTTCTGTCGTCTGCCGTGCAGGGGCATATAGGCGAGTTCGTCGGAGTAGTTAAGGTTGAAAACGGTAAATTCGTTTGCGTAGGCGGTCGCGGATTTTCCGTCGGCGACGGTTTTAAAATACTACGCGGCGGCAAGGAAGTCGGCGGCGCGGAGTTTGCCGCGTCTTCAAAAGACGGTTTCGTTCTGTCGTGTAAAACCCGCCTTAAAAACGGCGATAAAGTGTTCATAACTACGGATACTAAGTTGAACGCCAGACTTTCGGACGGTCAAAGACGGGTAAAAATTAGTGTAAGCGGCGTGTTTAACCGCGGCGGCGTTGCTACGGTGACGGTCAACGGGAAGGTTTACGAAAGCCCGTTCATTCTTGAAAGCGCTGAAAATAAACCGCTCACCGAGGCCGATTTCAGGGGCTGTTTTTCCAAAACCGACAAATATCCGTTCGAAGTTGCTTTCGGCGTTTTTGTAAGCGACGGCGTTTTTGTTCCCGCTTCAGCATTGAACGCGTTCAGAAGGGAAGTTTTTGCGCGCTTTTACGACGAAATTACCGAAAACGCCAACAAAAAGTATGAGCTTAACGGGATTGTGCCCGAAGTCAAGACCCAAAATAACCCTAAAATTGCGGTTATCGCGCAAAATCTCGACGGTTTAACCGCAGAGGTCGGCATCTATAAACCCTCGGATTATTCGGAAATTACCGCCGATTTCAAGTTTAGCGGCGAAAAATTTCTGTATTTGCCGCCCTTTATAACCCTTAAAGAGTTAGAAAAATTAAAACAGACCGTCCGTCTTTTCGACGGAATTTATTGCGACGGCGTTTACGCGTTTAAACTCGCCGAAGAATTATGCGTTAAACTTTTTGCGGGTACTGGTATGAATATATCCAACCGTATAGGCGTAAACGGCTGTAACGCCGATTATTTTGCGTTGTCGAAAGAGCTTACGCTTGCCGAAATAAAGCCGCTTTGTACGGACAACGCGTTTTATCTCAGCGCGGGCGATATTAAAGTTATGGACTTGATATACTGTCCTTTCGGTAAAAAATGTTCGTCGTGCGACAGGCGCGCCAGCTATACGCTGAAGGACGAGAGCGACAGACGGTTTGTTTTGCGCAGATATTCCGTCGGTGCGTGCAGGTTCGAAGTGTACAACTGCGCAAATCTTGCCGCCGATTGCGGCGCGGCGGGCGTGCTTATAGATTGTACTTTGTGCCCGTCGCCCGAAAATATTATCAAAATTTGTAAAAACGGTGAAAAACTGCGGGCGTATTTCAAAGATTATACCCGCGGACATTCCGTACAGCCCGTAAATTGATTATGAACGTTAAATCGATTGAAAAACTCGAACTTAATAAGGTGTTGGCAGCGGTTTCGGAATACGCGGCGACCGAAGGAGGCAAAGCCGAAATTCTCGCCTGCGCTCCGTCGCAGTCTGTCGAGGAGGTCAGGCGCAGGCTGCAACTGACCGCAGAATGCGATAAACTTCTTTACGTTGTCGGCGTGGGTAAAATCGAGCCGTTCCGGGATATTTCCGACGCGCTGAAAAGAGCCGAAAAGGGTTCGGCGCTGTCTTGCGCCGAGCTTTTGGACGGCGCGGCGCTATTGCGTGCGGCGCGCGTTGCCTATATTTCGGTAGAAAAAGCCGACGAAAGCATAGTCGAAGTGCGCAAAATTACGCGCGAAATCTATTTTGATAAATCGCTTGAAGACGACATAACCGAAAAAATTATTTCCGTGGACGGGGTAAGCGACTACGCAAGCGACAGACTTTACGGTATCCGTTCCAGAATAAGAAGTCTTAACGCGCGTATCCGCGAGAAACTTTCCGAATACGTCGGCGACGAATACGGTGCATATTTGCAGGACGGCATCGTCACAATGCGCAACGATAGGTACGTAATACCCGTCAAAGCCGAACACAAAAACCGCGTCCGCGGCTTCGTTCACGATCGTTCCAAAACGGGCGCAACTTTCTTTATCGAGCCGGAATACGTGCTCGAACTCAATAACGAGCTTATTGCGCTTACGATTGACGAACGCGAGGAAGTCGAGGCGATACTCCGCGCTCTGTCCAAGCGGCTTGGTGCGCTTTCAGAATACCTCGTCAAAGACACTGCGCTTTTATACGAACTTGACGCGCTCTACGCCAAAGCCGAATATGGTTACGCGCATAGATGCGTAATGCCGAAAATCAACGGCAGAGGGTATATCGAGATTATAAAGGGTCGGCATCCGCTGATTGACGCGGATAAAGTCGTGCCCGTGTCGGTAACGCTCGGCAAAGAGTACAATTATCTGCTTTTGAGCGGCGCGAACACGGGCGGCAAGACGGTAACGCTTAAAATGGTAGGGCTGTTTTGCCTTATGGCAGCTTGCGGACTGTTCATTTCCGCAGTAGACGGCAGTTCGGTAGCCGTGTTTAACAAAGTTTTCTGCGATATCGGCGACAGTCAGAGCATTGAAGAGAGTCTGTCGACTTTTTCTTCGCATATGACGAATATTATCGGTATTTGCGACGGCGCGGGCGAGGGTAGCCTCGTGCTTATCGACGAGCTTGGCGGCGGCACCAACCCCGACGAGGGGCAAGCGTTGGCGAAAGCGGTGGTCAAACACCTTATAGAATGCGGCTCGCGCGGGATAGTTACCACGCATTTTACGCCGCTTAAAGAATTTGCCTACGACGTGGGCGGTATCGAAAACGCGAGTATGGAATTCGATTCCGATACGCTGAAACCCCTTTACAGCATTAAGATCGGTCTGCCCGGCGCAAGTAACGCGCTGGCTATTTCCCGCCGTTTGGGTATGAATAAGCAAATTCTGGAGCTTGCCGAAAGTTATCTTTCGGAGGGCGCGCGCAGTTTTGAAAACGTGGTGAGGCGCGCGGAAGAAAGCCGCATTCAGGCGGAACGCAAATTGGCGGAAATTTCGTCGCTTAAAGCCGAGTGGGAAGAAAAGGTAGCCCAAGCCAACGCGAAAATAGACGAACTCAACCGCGAAAAAGAGAAAATAAACCGTTCGGCGAGGAGCGAGAGCCGAAGAATAATCGCCGACAGATGCGAGCAAGCCGAAGAAATGCTTGCCGCAATCGAGGAAATTTTCAAAAAAGAGGAACTCAAAGAAGCCGACCTTATCGCCGCAAGAACGATTAAAAATAAAATTAAGGACGGCGTGTTCGACGAAGAGGGCGACGCAAGAAAAATTGTTGACTTTGAGCCCGTCACGGTGCATAATATATGCGTAGGTTTGCAAGTGTACGTAAAACCTATGGAAAACCGCGGTCGCGTTTCCGCCTATAACCCCAAAAACGGCGAAGCCGAGGTGGAATGCGGAAGCATTAAAATGCATTTAAAGCTGAAAGATTTATTGCTTATCGGCAACTGCGACGAAAAGCCCAAAAACGTTAAGGTCGTGAAGAAGTTGCCGCGGTCGTCGCCGTTGCTCGAAATAAACGTGCTGGGGCTGACAGTGCCCGAAGCAATTTACGAAGTCGATAATTTTATAGACCGCGCGGTTACGGATAATCTCGAGGAAGTCAAAGTTATCCACGGCGTGGGCACGGGTAAACTGCGTGCGGCTATAGCCGAGCATTTGAAAAAACATAAAAACGTAGAGAGTTTCCGCGTCGGCAAGTACGGCGAGGGCGAAACGGGCGTAACTTTCGTAAAATTGAAATAGTCGGACTTAAAGCGTAATATTATATAAATAGTATTTCGTTTTAGGGGTAAACTAATTGAAAAGCAAAGTTTTGACGGTTTTGACCAATGTTACGCTTATAATCGCCGTTACGGTAGTTTCCATCGTGGGTTTTTACGGCGGCAACGCCGCGGCTGTGATTTACGAAAACACCAACCTTTATTACAACGGTAAGGAAGAGGGAAACAACGTCGGACTGACTTTCAATATCTACGAGGCTACCGAAAACGTCTATAAGATACTCGACTGCCTTGACGAGTACGGGGCTAAAGCAACGTTTTTTATAGGCGGAAGCTGGGCGGACGATAACGTCGACTGCGTGCGTGAAATAAATAAGCGCGGGCACGAGCTGGGCAGTCACGGATATTTTCATAAAGACCACTCGAAAATGACGGTCGAGGCTAATCTCGAAGAGATACGCCCGAGCGTTCGGCTCGTCGAGATGATTTGCGGTATTAAAGTGAGTTTGTTCGCGCCGCCTTCGGGCGCGTTCTGCGAAAACACGCTTTCCGCGTGCGATTCGCTCGGTTTGAAGGTAATTATGTGGTCGCGCGACACTATCGATTGGCGCGATAAAGACGTAAATACGGTCGTCAAACGCGCTACGGAGAATCTGGAAGAGGGCGAATTCATATTAATGCACCCCAAGGATTGGACCGTGCAGGCTCTGCCGCAGATACTCGGATACATAAGAGATAACGGTTTAAACGCCGCTACGATTACGCAATGCATAGGAGAATGATGGTACATTACAAACGGTTTGATAACGGTTTACGCCTCGTCGTAAACAAAATGTCGTCGCTTATGTCGGTAACGATGGGCATACTCGTGCACACGGGCGCGGCGATGGAAACGGATAAAGAGGACGGAATTTCGCACTTTATCGAGCATATGATGTTCAAAGGCACGAAAAAGCGCACGGCTTTTGCTATTTCCGACGAAATCGACAGAATAGGTGCGCAGATGAACGCGTTCACAGGCAAGGATATGACTTGCTATTATGCCAAGTCAACCACGGGTCATGCCGCGGAAGCGTTTGAAATTCTCGCCGATTTGTTCCTTGACAGCACTTTCCCCGAAGAGGAAATGACGCGCGAAAAGGGCGTTATTATAGAAGAAATCAATA
>CATLAR010000057.1 GCA_949878495.1 uncultured Christensenella sp. | reverse complement strand
GTCCCGAGCTTAAAACACTCGTTGCAAGTTTGCAAGGCGACGAAAAGACGGGCGCGGCGATCGTTATGAAGGCCGTTGAAGCTCCCGTTCGTCAGATTGCCGCAAACGCGGGTTATGACGGTTCGGTTATCGTATACAATATTCTCAGCTCCAAAAAGCCCAATTACGGTTTCGACGCGCTCAAAAACGTATACACGGATATGGTAGCGAGCGGAATTATCGATCCCACCAAGGTTTCGCGCTCCGTTCTTCAAAACGCCGCTTCTGTCGCTTCCACCCTTCTCACGACGGAAAGCGTTGTGACCGACATTCCCACTCCCCCGACGGCTGCGCCTATGGGCGGCAACCCCGATATGGGCGGGATGTACTAAACAAATACCAAAAAGCCGAGGCAAACGCCTCGGCTTTTTTCATACAATTTTTTAATTAAGTTTATCAAGAATACGTTCCAGAGCGTATTTTCCGTGCTCGTAAGTAAGCCCGCCCTGAAAATAAGCGATATAAGGCGGTTTGACGGGACCGTCGGCAGACAGTTCTATCGACGCACCCGATACGAAAGTTCCCGCCGCCATTATAATTTTATCGTCGTAGCCCGGCATATCCCACGGCTCGCAAGTGACGTAACCGTCCACGGGCGAAGCATACTGGACTTCGCGGATAAAATTAATCATCGTTTCCGCACTGTCAAACTCGATTGCGCGGGTTATGTCGTAAGGCGTTTTATTGAGCGACGGATAGTTTTTATAACCGAGGGCGTGCATTGCGCGACCGATCAGCAAACTCGTTTTAAGTGCCTGCGCAACGACGTGCGGAGCCATAAAAAGCCCCTGATAAAAGTATTGATAACCTGCCGCAAACGAACCGACTTCAAGCCCGATTGACGGCGCGGTAAGTCTTTTTCCTATAAGTTCCACGAATTCGGACTTGCCGCAAATATAGCCGCCCGTAGGCGCAAGCCCGCCGCCCGCGTTTTTTATGAGCGAACCGACTATAACGTCCGCGCCGACCTCCGTCGGCTCAATCTTCTCTACGAACTCGCCGTAACAGTTATCTACGAAAATACAGCCTTTAAAGCCGAGTCCCCGCACGAAAGCGCATGCTTCGCCTATCTGTCCGCACGAAAGCGCATCCCTCAGTTCGTATCCGCGCGAACGCTGTATATAGACGACTTTTACCGAATCCGTAAGTTTTTCTTTAATTTTACCGTAATCGAAAGCGCCGTCTTTAAGGTCGCAATAATCGAAATTTATATTAAAATCTTTTAACGAGCCGTTCCCCTCGCCGAAAATAACGCCGCGCAAAGTATCGTAGGGCATTCCGCTGATACAAAAAAGCGTATCGTCGGGGCGGAGCAAACCGAAAAGCGCCACAGTAAGCGCGTGCGTACCCGACAACAAATGCGGCGAAACTATTCCCGCCTCTGCGCCGAACGCGTCGGCATACAGTCGACCAAGCCCGTCGCGCCCCTCGTCATCGTAACCGTAGCCCGTCGTACCGTTAAAATGTCTTACGGCAATTTTCCTTGCCGCAAACGCGCCGAGCACCTTTTTTTGGTTATAATACGCAACTTCGTCCACACACGCAAAACGGTCGCTTAATTCTTTTTCGCATTCGGCGATAAGTTTTTGATTATCTTTCTTCATTCATAAGCTCCAGAATTTTATCCGCCGAGGCGTCCTCGTGTTTTAACCAAATCAAATTCGGCATTTTTTTGAAAAACGTTATCTGTCTTTTTGCGTAATGACGCGTATTTTGCCTGATTATCTCACGCATAGTACTTTGTAAATCGCCATTTTTAAGACATTTGACGACTTCTTTGTATCCTATCGCCTGCATTGACTGGCAATTCTCGTCGACTCCGCTTTCAAGCAGCCATTTGACCTCTTCAACAAGCCCGTTATCAAACATTTCGTCCACACGGCGGTTTATACGGTCGTAAAGTTCGCACCTCGGATAATTTACCGCTATCGCAAAATAATCGTAATTGGGTATAAGCTCATCGCGTTGTTCGGACTTCTTTTTTCCGCTGACTTCGTAAATTTCCAGTGCGCGGATTACTCTTTTTACGTCGTTTTCGTGCAATTTTTCCGCCGTTTCCGCGTCAACTTCTCTAAGTTTTTCAAAAAGTGCGCTTTTTCCGCGCTCTTTCAGAAACGCCTCGTACTTTTCTCGTACTGCTTTATCTGCCGCCGCGTTGCCGTAACCGAAGTCAAACAACAGAGAATTAATATAGAACCCCGTGCCGCCGCAGATTACGGGTGTCTTCCCGCTCTCACAAATCGATTTAAGTATAGGCGAAGCCGCCGCACAATAATCGCCTACATTGTAATTGTCGCGCGGCTCGGCAACGTCGATCATATAATGAGTAACACCGCGCATTTCTTCTTTCGTCGGTTTCGCCGTGCCGATATTCAACCCCTTGTAAACGAGTTGGGAGTCGGCTGAAATCACTACCGAACCGAGTTTCTTCGCGCATTCTGCGGCAAGGGCGGTTTTGCCCGTCGCCGTCGCGCCGCATATTACGAGAACCTTATCCAAAACTACACTATCCTCTTGAACATTTTCTCGATTTCGCGGCGGGTTAATTTGACGCAAATAGGTCTGCCGTGCGGACATTTTAAGCCCATATCCCCGTCAAGCATTTTAAAGAGCGTATCTTTTTCCTGCTGCGTAAGCTCCATACCGCCTTTAACGGCGTGTTTACACGCGCAAGTCGCTATTTTATCCTTTAAAACGTCCGTTGCGGTTATTTTTTTGAGCGAATCTATCCTCGACAGAATTTCGTTGAAAAAGTATTCTACGTTCACGCTCTGCAAATCTACGGGCACCTCGTCCACTCTGAAAGATTGCGCTCCGAACTGAGAAATTCCAAAGCCCATCGACCGCAGAATTTTTATATTATCGTTCAGAAAGTCGGTTTCCTCCGCGTTTACCGTAAAAATGTACGGAACGAGCATCGGTTGCCTGTTGATCTGCCGCGAATTCATTTTATTACATAAAACGTCGTAAATGAGTCTCTCGTGCGCGGCGTGCTGGTCGATAACGTAAACAGAATCTTCCATCTCGTAAAGCAAATACGTTTCGAAAAAACACCCTCTGTATTTACATACCCTGAAATCTATCTTTTTCTGAACGCGCTCTTCAAGTTTCTTTTGGTTTTCTATCCTTTCCCATGCGTCAAAGTTCTCGGGAGTCGGTAACTGCGTGTCGTCGGTAACCGTCATCACGCTCTTAGGCGACGCGTCCATATATTGAGTAACGTTCAAATCGAAAATGGGATCAAAACTCCTGTTTTTGTCCTCTTTTTTTACGTTTATCACACTTTCAGGCGTAGGTTTTTCGTAGTCGGTCAGCGCGCTTTCCGCCCGAACGTCTTTCAATGAAACAAAACTTTCTTCGGCTCTCTCCTCCGAATAAACACCGTTCCCTGCCCTCTCGTTTTCAACGGAAGATTTAATTTCGGGCAAACGCTTTTCGCTCACTACGAAATCAGCCGCCCTCGCCGAGCCGTCAAGTATGGGCGATATTACCGAATAAACGGCAGAGAACACCCTCTTGTTATCTATAAACCGCACGTCGGCTTTGTTTGGATGCACGTTTACGTCGACAAAATCAACGGGGACTTCAAGATTGAGAACGTAAAAAGGGAACTGCCTTTTCATCATATAGCTTGCATAAGCTGTGTTTACCGCCGTCGCAACCGTATTATTTACGATATATCTTCCGTTAAGAAAAGTCGTCTGATAACTCTTGTTAGCCTTGAAAAAGTTTTGGCTGCCGATATAACCCGAAATACCGAACCCGTCTTTCATCGCCTCAATTTTAAAGCATTGCGTAAGCGTTTTCGCGCCGTAAACCTGCGCCACCGCCTCGTCAAGTCCGCCGCCGAACGACTGCAAAACGAGCTTCCCGTCTACAAAATATCTGAAAGAAACGGTTGGATTCCCGAGGATAAACCTCTGCACAAAGCCCGTTATATCCGTTTCCTCTTTTTTATCCGCTTTAAGAAATTTAGCGCGAACGGGCGTATTATAAAACAGGTTTTTAACGCTAATCCTCGTGCCATTGCCGTACGCCGCGGGTTTTACCTCCCCGATTTCTCCGCCGTTACAGCAAATGCCGTAAGCGCCGCCGTCGGCAGTCTTTGAAATAATCTCAACCTGCGACACCGCCGCAATGCTCGCAAGAGCTTCGCCCCTGAAACCCAGCGTACGGATAGAGTCAAGGTCGTCCACGCACGAAATTTTGCTCGTAGCGTGCGGCGCAAACGCGCTGGGCAAATCCTCGCGGTCTATGCCCGAACCGTTGTCGGAAATTTCTATAAGCCGTTTCCCGCCGCATTCTACGGATATTTCAATCTCCGTCGCCTGCGCGTCTAGGCTGTTTTCAACCAACTCTTTAACAACCGAATACGGTCTGTCAACGACCTCGCCCGCGGCTATTCTGTTATAAATACTCGGCGCTAAAACGTTAATTTTTCTCATTTTTCACCTTTTCGACAAGATCCCCGACAAGCATAAACGCCTGCATTGGCGAAAGCGTATTCATATCTACTTCACTCAGAATCTTCTCAACTTCACTTACGCTCTGAGTTGACTCATCAACATCCGTTTCAACTCGCTTACCGTCGCTTTTTTCCACGAGTTTTAATATCTTTTTCGCGCGCTCGGTAACGGCGGCGGGCACGCCCGCCAGAGATGCGACCTCTATACCGAAACTCCTGTTCGCACCGCCGCGCATTATTTTTCTGAGGAACACCACCTGTCCGTTAAGTTCCTTGACGGCGATTTTATAGTTCTTAATCCCAACGAGCTTGTTCTCAAGTTCCGTCAACTCGTGATAATGAGTCGCAAACATAGTTTTAGCGCCGATCTTTTCGGTTATATGCTCTATAACCGCCCAAGCGATACTAAGCCCGTCATAAGTCGAAGTTCCGCGCCCGACTTCGTCGAGAACGAGCAAACTGTTTTTCGTCGCGTTCT
This sequence comes from uncultured Christensenella sp., assembly GCA_949878495.1. Taxonomy (GTDB): domain Bacteria; phylum Bacillota; class Clostridia; order Christensenellales; family Borkfalkiaceae; genus Coproplasma. Next base: position 2,104 of record CATLAR010000057.1, on the reverse strand, counting down.
GCAAAATAGAAGCTACCTCTATCATTTCCACCATAAAAGTACTCTGGTCGGAAATTAGGTTGTCGCTCGCGCCCACGCGTGTGAAAATTCTGTCCGTAAGCGGAACGACCGCCGACTTTGCGGGAACGAAACTGCCGATATGCGCCATCACGGTAATTATTGCCGTTTGACGCATATAAGTACTCTTGCCTGCCATATTCGGTCCCGTAATTATCATCGTGCGGTTTTCGCCGCCGTCCAAAAGCAAGTCGTTGGCTATAAACTTATCCTTTGAAATAAGTTCTACTACGGGATGTCTGCCCTCTTTTATAACAAGCGCGTCGCCGCCGTCGCTTATTTCCGGACGAACGTAACGGTTCGTTTTTGCAACTTCGGCAAACGACACGAGCATATCGAGTTTTGCCACCGCCGCCGCGGCGAGCTTTAGTTTTGCTATTTGCCCGAGCAAAAACTCCTTCAATTTGCCGAAAATTTCCGCTTCGAGCTTAAACGCCTTTTCGCCGCTCGTCAGAATTTTCACTTCGGCTTCCTTAAGCTCGTCTGTGACAAACCGCTCGGCGTTTGCCAGCGTCTGTCTGCGCTGATAATGCAGAGGCACTTTATCAATAAACGACTTCGTTACTTCGATATAATACCCGAAAACGCGGTTATAACCTATTCTCAAGCCTTTAATGCCCGTATTCTCGCGCTCGCGCGCTTCGATTTCCTCAACCAAACGCCCGCCGTTTTTAACGATTTGCCGAAGTTCGTCAAGCGTTTCATTAAATCCTTCGTTTATATAATACGTTTCTTTGACGTTGGGCTGAGCTTCGCTTGAAATTACACGCTCGATAAGCGAAGTAACCTCCGAGAGATCGCCAAAGTCCTCGGCAATTCCGCAGAGAATCGGCGACCCGAAACCCGAAAGGCTGAATTTCAGATTAGGCAGAAGCGCAAGCGACTGACCGAGATTATAGCAGTCGCGCGGGTTGACGGTGTCAGCGCTTATCTTACCCGCAATGCGTTCTATATCCTTGATTTCCTTTAAAATATCTATAATTCCCAGCCTTGCGACCGTCGCATCGTAAAGCTCCTGAACGCCGTCCAGACGCTCGTCGATAGCTCTTTTATCGTAAAAAGGATACAAAATATTGGAATTAAGATAGCGCGCGCCCATCGCCGTTCTGGTCTTATCCAGCACCCACAACAGCGAACCGTACCGCGACCCGCCGCCGAGAGTTTTTGTTATTTCAAGGTTCCTCAGCGCAGTCGCGTCGATTTGCATAAACTTTTCGTTTACGATATATTTCACGCCGTTGATATTTTTTATGGCGTGCATTTGCGTTTCTTTAATGTACTCTATAAGCGCGCCCGCCGCGCCTACCGCAACTTTGTGTCCGTTTATGGGAAACGCCGAAAGCGTTTTCGTACCGAATTGCGTCAGGAGCGTTCTCTCCGCCGAAGCGTACGCAAAAGCCCATTCCGGATAACTTGAAAAATGAGGCAAAACACCACGCTTAACTTCGGGGATATCCTTTGAAACGAGAATTACGCCGTCGTTTGCGATTATCTCCCTTACTTCGAGCACAGCCATCTGTGCAACGCATTTTTTAATACATTCTTCGCCGTAATATTCCGTCGCCCAGAACTCGCCCGTAGTAACGTCCGCCCAGGCAAGCGCGGCGCAGGAATCCGTTCCGTTGATACAACAGATTAAATTGTTTGTTTTTTCGTTTATGCAATCGCCGTCGAGCGTGCCCGCGGTAATTACCCTCACGACGTCGCGCGCAACCATACCCTTTGCCTGCGACGCGTCCTCGAGCTGCTCGCAAATCGCCACTTTTTCGCCGAACGAAACTAGCTTCGAGATATACGCGTCAACGGCGTGAAAAGGCACGCCGCACATAGGCGCGCGTTTTTCAAGACCGCAATCCCTGCCCGTCAGCGTAAGGTCGAGAAGTTTCGAAGCCTTAATCGCGTCATCAAAAAACATCTCGTAAAAGTCGCCGAGTCTGTAAAATATAATACAATCTTTATATTTTTCTTTGATTTGAAGCCAATGCTTCATCATTTGTGAAAGACCCATAATTTTTTCCTTTAAACGACCGTTCCCGTCAGCGAAATA
>CATLAR010000056.1 GCA_949878495.1 uncultured Christensenella sp. | reverse complement strand
AAAAAAGGAAAGGTTTGTTACCTTTCCTTTTTTTGGTGCCGCCGACAGGGGTTGCGCCTATAGCGGCGCGCCCCGCCAAACAGCGCACTGCGCTGTTTGTTTTGCCAACATACAGAACGGTGAAATGAGTAACCACGGCAAAATAATTGCCTCGCGGCAATTAGCTCCGCCCTCAACCCCCGTCGGAAAAATCAAGTAAATAAAAAAGGAAAGGTTTGTTGCCTTTCCTTTTTTTGGTGCCGCCGACAGGGGTTGAACCTGCACCCTCGCGGACAGGATTCTAAGTCCTGCGCGTCTGCCAATTCCGCCACGGCGGCGCTTATCAAGCCGTAAAAACGGCTCACAATGATATTTTAGTGAAAGTTTGACAAAAAGTCAAGTTATACCTTTACAATCGCAGTTAAAATTGTTTAAAATGGTGTTAGCAAATAATTAATCAGGGGTGGATTTATGTCGTTTCTCGAACTTGACGGAGTAGGCAAGGAATATAAAACGGGCAGTATCGTAGTCAACGCGCTTTCGGACGTCAGTTTCGGGCTTGAAAACGGCGAATTCGTAGTCATTCTCGGCAGTTCGGGCGCGGGTAAAACCACGCTTTTGAACCTGCTCGGCGGAATGGACGCCGCAACTTCGGGTACGATAACGCTCGACGGTAAGAACGTTACTGCGCTCGACAAACGCGGGCTCACCCAATACCGCCGCGGCGACGTCGGTTTCGTATTCCAATTTTACAATTTAATGCCCAATTTAACCGCGCTTGAAAACGTTGAAATCGCCGTTGAAATCTGCAAAGACCACCTTGATCCGCGAGAAGTTCTGACCGAAGTCGGGCTTGAGGAGCGGCTGGGCAACTTCCCCGCGCAGCTTTCGGGCGGCGAGCAGCAGCGCGTTTCAATCGCGCGCGCAATAGCCAAGAACCCCAAACTTCTGCTTTGCGACGAGCCGACGGGCGCGCTCGACTATAACACGGGCAAAATGATTTTAAAACTTTTGCACGACCAATGCAAACTGCGCAACCGTCTCGTAATAGTCGTCACCCACAATTCCGCGCTAAAGGATATGGCGGATAAGGTAGTTTATATAAAGAACGGAAAAATCGAACGCATTACCGAAAACGCCAGCCCTCAGCCCATAGAGGAGATCGAGTGGTAATGAAAACTTATCTCAAAACGCTTGTGCGGACGTTTGAAAAACACGTTACGCGCTTTTTGTCCATAATTTTGATAGTGCTCGTTTCCGTCGGGTTTATCTCGGGTATCGGCACGTCTGCCGACAAAATAAAGTTTTCCCTTTCCGACTTTTACGCCGAGCACAACGTGAGCGATCTGATAGTCAAAACCACCGCAAGCGACGGTTTCGGCGAAGAGGATATCTCCGCACTTAAAGAAATATACGGCGGGGATAACGTCAATACGGGCGCGGCGTTCGACGCGTACATAACCGTCGACGGCGAAAAACAGCTTTTCAGACTCTATTTTTTGGACGGTTTCGATAACCGCACCGTCAACAAGTTCGAACTTCCCGCCGCGCCTCAGGGCGAAAATTACGCCTACGCCGAGGCTGCCGACAATAATTTGAAGGGCTTGCCAAACGGCGCGAGCGTAGAACTCGACTTTAAGGATATTCTCACACAGCTTGCCGAACTCAACGGCGAAAAAATAGAAGGCATTTACGAAACGATGCTTAACCGCCTCAAGCCCGTTACCGTGACGGTGCAAGGCACGGTGCAAAGTCCTTTGACGTTTGCCGTAGACGGCGAGCCGAGTTGGTTGAATGACGAGGATTCTGAAATTCCCGACACCATAAACGCCGTAAACGATATGATTACGCTTGACAATATACTTTATATGCCGAGCGAAATCATACCCCGACTTTTCAACCAGAAAGTAATTAAGACCACCGACGTTTTTCTGTCGTTTACCGACAAGGGTAAGTTCGACGCGTTCGGCGGCAGTTACGCGCCGTACGTCGAAGAACAGAAAGCGGCAGTGCTTGAAGCGCTCGGCGCTGACTCGGAAACGGTTAAATTCGTCACGCTTAACGACAACTATTCCTTCGTTTCCCTCGTCGGCTACGCCGATAAGGTAATGGATATCGGCATTATACTTATGGTTGCGTTCCTTTTCGTTACTGCGCTGGTCGTGCTGTCGAATATGACGCGGCTGATGGAAGAGGAGCGTGGGCAGATAGCCTGTTTGAGAACGCTCGGTTACTCGTCGTTCAGAATAATATTCAAATATATTCTGTTTGCAATGATAGCCACGGGCATAGGCGGCGTGGGTTCGTACTTCGTCGGCATAGGTCTTGCATATCTCATTTGCTACGTTTTCAATTACAGTTTCGTAATGCCGCCGATTTCTTCGCAGGTCGCGCTGGTGTTTTACCTCGCCGTGTTCTCGGTAATCGTGGTTACGACGTTTGCGGCAACGCTGTTTGCGGGCTTGAAAATGACGGGTGAAACGCCCGCCAATCTTTTAAGACCCAAGCCTCCGCGCGCCGGCAAGAAAGTCTTTCTCGAACGCATTCCGTTCATATGGAACGCGCTTAGTTTCAAGCACAAATCGACTATGCGCAACGTACTGCGTTACGCAAACAGGTTTATTATGACCGTCGTTTCGGTTGCGGTTTCAACCGCGCTCGTGCTCGCGGGACTTGCGCTTTTGGATATCTGCCTTTTCGGCGGACTCAACTCGCCGTCTGTAATGGGCGTGGCGTTCGTCGTAATAGTGTTTGCGGGGCTTTTGACGGCGGTGGTAATTTACACGCTTACGAATATCAATATCAGCGAACGCAACCGCGAACTCGCAACTTTAAAAGTGCTCGGTTATCACGACAAGGAAATATCCGGCTACGTTTACCGCGAAGTTTACGTAGATACTACAGTAGGAATAATTTTCGGGTATCCGCTGTCAACGCTTATAATGTTACTCCTTTTCAATATAATGGGAATGGGCTCGATAGGCGGTGTGACCTGGTTCTGGTGGCTCGCCGCGCCCGTGCTCGTGTACGCGTTCACTTTTATAGTAACCCTTCTTTTAAAGCGCAAAATAGTAAAAATAGATATGAACGAAAGCCTAAAAGCCATAGAATAAAAAACCGCGGGAAACGCTTTAAGCGTTTCCCGCGATTGCTTTTTATTATTTAACGAGCAAAGCCAGCACCGATTTAATGGTGTGCAGTTTGTTTTCGCCCTGCTCTAAAACGAGGCTGTTCTTGCCGTCGATTATTTCGGCGGTAACCTCTATACCGCGTTTTGCGGGTAAGGGGTGCATTACGCACGCGTTGTGCGCCGCGTACGACATAAGCGAATTATTGACCTGATAGGGCAAAAGCGCTTTTGCTACGCTTTCCGGAACGTTTTCGTGATAGCCGTAGCTGTCCGTATAAACTATATCCGCGCCGCGCACGGCTTCTACGGGGTTTACGGTAGTTGTGAAATCGCCGTACTGTCTTGCCGCGTCAAGCGTGCTTTCGCTCACGCCGTATTTTTCGGGCGTGGCGACGGCTACTTCCATACCGCATTTGACCGCGCCCGTTATCAGCGAAGCGGCGGTGGGAGTGCCTTTGCCTACGTAAGCCAGCTTAACGCCCTCCAACTTGCCTTTCTTTTCCCATATAGTATATAAGTCGCACAGCGCCTGAGCGGGCACCGCGTGTTCGTTGGACGAGTTTAATATCGAAATATCCGAAACGGAGCAGCATTCGAAGAGTTCTTCCTGCGGTACTCCGCGCGTGACGAGCGCGCCCACCCCGTAGCGGGCTATTACGTTTACTATGTCGCGGAAGTTTTCGCCCGCGCGCATATCGTTTTCGCTGTAAGGCAGATTAACGCACACGCCGCCGAGCTGACGAATGCCGATTTCAAGAGCGCAACGCGTTCTCAGCGAGGTGTCGGCAAACAACAGCGCAACCGTAGCGCCGTTTAAAATGCGCGTGTCCTCGTGAGCGGCGAACTTTGCTTTCATAGCTTTTGTCGCGTAAAGTATCTCGAAAATGTCCTCGGTCGAAAAATCCGAAAGACGGGTAATATGTTTTTGGGTAAGTCCGTAAGACGGTGAAAACCTGTTGACGTCCATTTTAACCTCCGACGAGTTCAATTATAACACACGGTAAGCGCACTTTCAAGCGTTTTTGGCTTTTTTACCGCTTTGAAAATATACAGCCGCAGTAATTCTGGCGGTAAAGCGAATAATCCTTTGAAAGCTGAGTACTCCGCAGGTACCCGTTTTTCTTTTTGAAGTCCGAATAAAGCCACTTCTCGCCGCCGATTTCCTCGCCCAGCGCGTTTATCAACGCGGCGTTTTTTAAGGGGCTGACCGTAAGAGTCGTCGCAAAATAATCGTAACCCTCCGCGTCGGCAACCTCTTTCGTCTTTTCCAGCCTCAGGCGGAAACATTTTTCACACCTCGCACCGCCCTCTTTTTCGTTCTCCAGGCCCTTAACCGCCGAATAAAACTCGTTTTCGTCATGGTCGCAGTCTAAAAAGTCCGCCCAGCCCGTGGTTTGTATAAAGCGTATAAGCTCGGCTTTGCGGCGCGCGTATTCCTCGCCGCCGATGTTCGGGTTATAGAAGAACACCGTTATTTTAAAGTCGTCTTTAAGCCGTTCCAGACAGGCGGAAGAGCACGGCGCGCAGCAACAATGCATTAAAAGGCGATTGCCTTTGCCGCCGCTTGCTATCTGCTTTGCCATCAGTTCGTCGAAATTTCTGTCGTTCATAGTTTAAGTTTAGCATATTTTTCGGCGCAAGACAACAAAGCGCAAAAAATTATTTTTGATTAATAAAATTATTTGACAATAATTACCGCCTTTGGTATACTTATAAAGTCGGTCACGGCAATAATGCATTTGGCGAGGGTAGGTGAAAAAGAGATGTCCACTATAAGAGTAGGTGAAAACGAATCCGTTGAAAGCGCGCTTCGCCGTTTCAAGAGAAAATGCTCGCGCGACGGTATAATCGGCGACCTCCGCAAAAAGGAATTTTACGAGTCCCCCGCGGTTAAACGCCGTAAGAAAGCGGAAGCGGCAAGAAAGAGAAATAAAAACTAAAAAGTGCGGTCTGTCAAACCAAAGAAGTTTGACAGACCGTTTTTATTGTAAAAAAAGTCGTATTATGGAGAAAAAAGTCGTATTATGGAAGATTTGGTGAAAATGGCTCGCGCCGCGAAAAGCAGACTCAAAACTAATTATTGGGAAAATTGCAAAAAGCATATAGACGAAAACACCCTGAAAGCGCAACAGCGCGGCGTGAACGAAGTTAAATTCAAATCCGTTCTCAAAGACAAGGTCAAAAACAGCGTCAACGGCGAAAAAGTAGACGAATTTTATATTAAGGTCAAAAATCTGCTTGAAACGGAGGGCGAAGTTTCCGACGCGATAGGTCGGCTTACCGATAAGGAGTATTTCGATTCGCTGTCTTACGAGGAGAAACAGCGGTACTCGCTCGATCTTTCCACGCGTTATCTCGCCGCGCTCAACCGTTACAGGAAAGAAAAAGAACTCGGGCTTATCTGAATTTCATTTTACTTTTCCGCATTATGTGATATAATGAAGGAAATGATAAACGGGCGGGGAAACTTAGTTTCCAAAAATCACGAAAAATTACTTTCGTAGAATAGAAAGTAATTTTTGTGAACAAGGACATATACAGATGGACGAAATACTTGACAAACTCAACGAAGAACAGATAAAACCCGTATGCGATACCGAGGGCGCGGTGCTAGTACTCGCGGGCGCGGGCAGCGGCAAAACGCGAGTTTTAACCTCGCGCATTGCTTATTTAATACGCGAAAATAAAGCCGAGTTATCGCAGATTCTCGCCATAACGTTCACAAACAAAGCCGCCAACGAAATGAAGGAAAGGCTTTTCAAGGTTATCGGCGACGGCAACGGCAAGTGGATTTGCACGATACACTCTATGTGCGTTAAAATACTGCGCGAATTTTCGGACAGAGCGGGTTTAAAGCCCAATTTTTCCATTTACAGCGAAACCGAGCGCGCAAACGTCATAAAAAAATCGTTTGCCGAGCTGGACTTCGACGACGAAAAACTACTTAAAAGCGCAAAATACCATATCGGTAACGCGAAAATGCTCGGGCTTGACCCCGACGGCTATCTCGCGCGCAACAAGCACGAGCGAGGAATCGAGGACGCAATGCGGATTTATGAAAAGTACAACGCGCATTTGCGGGCGAACAACGCGCTCGACTTCGACGATCTGCTTATCGAAACACTGCGCCTTCTGCGAAACGACGCGGAAACGCTGGATTTCCTTTCGGACAAATTCAAATACGTGCTCGTGGACGAGTTTCAGGACACCAACGCCGTGCAGTACAACATAATCAAAATGCTTGCGTCCAGGCACGGCAATCTCTTTGCCGTCGGCGATGATGACCAGTCCATTTACGGCTGGCGCGGCGCGGACATAGAGAATATTCTGAAGTTCGACAAGGATTTCAAAGACGCTAAGGTGTACAAGCTCGAACGCAACTACCGTTCAACGGGCAGTATTTTAAAGCTTGCCAACTGTATCATAAAGAACAACGCCGTGCGCCGCGGCAAGGAACTCTGGACTAACGCCGCGGACGGCGAAAAACCCGTATATTATCAGGCGGAGGAAGAGGCGGGCGAATCGCTTTACACCGCCCGCGCAATTTCGGAGGCGGTGGCAAAGGGCGCGAAATATTCCGACTTTGCGGTACTTATGCGCATAAACGCGCTCACCCGCTCGTACGAGCAGGAGTTCACTAAATACGGCATTCCGTATAAAGTGTTCGGCGGTTTCCGCTTCTTCGAAAGAAAGGAAATAAAGGACGTGCTTGCGTATCTCCGCATTATTTCCAATCCCTACGACGACGAGGCGCTCGAACGCATTATCAACGTGCCGAGGCGTGGTATCGGCGGCAAGACCATAGACGCGATGTACGAGTATGCGAACAACTACGGTTATTCGCTTTACGACGCCGTAATCGACGCGGAGGGGCTGCCTCTGCCGCGCGGCGCAAGGGATAAAATCAAGGAATTTTCCGAGCTTTTAAAGGGCTTTATTCTCTCTGCGGTGGAAAGTCCCGTCGCACAGCTCGTGCGCGAGGTCATATCCCTTGCAAATCTCCGCGCGGCTTATGACGACGGCACCG
>CATLAR010000055.1 GCA_949878495.1 uncultured Christensenella sp. | reverse complement strand
CCCCCGACGATTTGTGCCTCGATTTGCTGGGCAAGGCGTTCTACGGCGAGCGCGGCTACGGCAGAAATATTCTCGGACCTAAGAAAAACGTGTCGGAGTTTACCCGCGCGGACGTAGGCGCGTATATGGACAAGCGTTATGTGCCCGAAAATATCGTCGTTTCTATGGCGGGGAATATTGACGAAAATCTCGCGGAAGAGCTGGTTGGAAAGTATTTTGCGGGAATGCCCCGTAGAAGTTGCATACAATGCGAAATCCCCGTGGAGTTCCGCGGCGAAAAAATATTCAAACGCAAGGACATAGAGCAGGTGCATATCGGTCTGGCCTTCCCGTCGGTCAAACGGTACGACAAACTGTTCGATGCAACGCAGGTGCTTAACACGGTGTTCGGCGGCGGTATGTCCTCGCGGCTATTTCAGAAAGTCAGAGAGGAACAGGGGCTTGCGTACACGGTGTATTCGTACGTTTCCGCTTATGCCGAAGCGGGCGCTCTTTGCGTTTACGCGGGTGTGAACGCGGAAAAGTATAAACATTCGCTGGAAGCCGTTTACGGGTGCATTGACGAACTGAAAAAGGCTAAAATTTCTCATGAAGAGTTTTTACGCGGCAAGGAACAGCTCGTTTCGTCGTCTATTTTCGCGCAGGAAAACACCAGCTCGCAGATGTTGCTTTTCGGAAAGGAAATGCTCTACAATAATAAAATTTATAATTTCGAGGAGCGCGTCAACAAGATAACTTCCGTTACTTTGGACGACGTTCTCGAAGCCGTCGAATTCAATTTCCCCGATGAAAACAGAGCGATCGCCGTCGTCGGAGCGGCGGACAAGCCGTTCGACTGATGGACGGGATAAAGCGCGGATTCGCGCCCGTGTACGACGGTAACAGCAAAGTTTTAATACTCGGCAGTTTTCCGTCGGTCAAGTCGAGGCGGGTCGATTTTTATTACGGCAACAAACAAAACAGGTTCTGGAAAACGGTATGCGGGTACTTCGGCGAAGAAGTGCCGCCGACCGTTGAGGAAAAGAAAGATTTTCTTGCAAGAAGGCACATTGCGCTTTGGGACGTCGCGCTCGAATGCGAGATAGAGGGCAGCCGCGACGATACTATAAAAAATATTAAAGTCGCCGACGTGAAAAAGTTATTGCAAAAAACGCAAATAGGGTTTATAATAATTAACGGCGGCAAGGCTTTCGAGATTTTCGAACGTAATTTCAGCGATATAGGCGTTTCGTACGAGAAACTTTCGTCCACAAGCCCCGCAAACACACGCTTTACTACGGAGGAATGGAATGACGCTCTATCAAGAGCTTTTGGACGAGCTTAACGCCGTCGCTGACGAAGCCTACCGCGATTTTCATAAACGACTGCTTAAAAACGACGAAATTAAAGTGCTCGGCGTAAGAGTGCCCGTTCTTAGAAAAATTGCGAAAAAGTACATAAACGCGGTCGACGAATTAATGCGCGTGCCCGACGAGTACTACGAAGTCACTTTCGTCAAACTTACCGCTGTTTCCCTGCTGAAATGGGAAAATTTCATAAAATACGTTGACGAATGCGTATCGCTTATAGATAATTGGGCGACCTGCGATTGTTTCGTTCCCAAGTGTATCGCAAAGCACAATGATGAATTTTTGCCGTACATTTTCAAATACGCCGCGTGCGATAAGGAATTTTATCAGCGTTTCGCTTTAACGACTTTGTTGCATTTTTACATTGAAGAAAAATATCTTTGCACTATTACGGACACCGTTGGGAGCGTAAACGCCGCTCATTATTACGTACATATGGCGGCGGCGTGGCTGGTTGCGGAAATGCTCGTAAAATACTACGATTACGCGAAAAATTTGTTGACTGACGGGTTAAACGGAGTTTTAGACGCAAAAACTCATAATAAAGCTATACAAAAAGCGTGCGAAAGTTTCAGGCTTTCGGACGAACAAAAAACATATTTAAAAGGGTTAAAAAAATAGTATGGAAATTTCACGGCAGTTGACAGAGGAATTCAATTTACGCCCCGACCACGTTGAGAATATTCTCAAGCTACTTGACGAGGGCAACACTATTCCTTTTATTGCGCGCTACCGCAAAGAGATGACGGGCGCGATAGACGATCAGGTTCTTCGCGCTCTCAACGACAGATACGAGTATCTGAAAAATCTCGAAAAGCGTAAACAGGAAGTTGCTGCGGCTATAACCGAGCAGAACAAAATGACCGAGGAAATAAGCGCTTCCATTGCCTGTGCGCAGACGATGACGGAAATAGAGGATATTTACCGTCCGTTCAAGCAGAAGAAAAAAACGCGCGCTTCGGTTGCAATCGAGAAGGGCTTGCAGCCTCTTGCGGAATTCATACTTGCCCAAAACGGCGACCCGTACGCCGAAGCCGAAAACTACGTCAACGAAGAAAAGGGCGTTGCAACGGCGAAAGACGCTATTGCGGGCGTGAAAGATATTATTGCGGAAATCATTTCCGATAACGCAGAACTGCGTAAAAAACTGCGTTCGCTTCTGGAAAATCACGGCGAAATGCAGGTTAAAATGGTAAAGGACGACGAAAAAGGCACTTACGCTATGTACGCGGAATACGCCGAACTCGTGCCCGAAATCAAAAACCACAGAATTCTTGCGATAAACCGCGGCGAAAAAGAGGAATGTCTCAAAGTTAAGGTTTATTTTAATCCCGACATTGCAAAGCGCGTTTGCACGGCAAAGTATATTATTGCAAACGGAAACGCCGAATGCGCGAAGCTCATAGAAGAAGCTGCGGACGACGGTTACGACAGGCTTATCCAGCCGTCGATAGAAAGGGAAGTGCGCGCAATTCTCACCGACAAGGCGAGCGAACAGGCAATAAAGATGTTCGAAGTCAATCTGCGCCCGCTTTTGTTACAGCCGCCCGTTAAAGGCAAGGTTACGCTCGGGCTCGACCCAGCGTACAGAACGGGTTGCAAAGTAGCGGTCGTTGACGAAACGGGCAAAGTTCTGGATACTTCCGTAGTTTATCCGGTGCCGCCGAAAAACGATATTGAGGGCGCGAAAGCCAAGCTCAAAGCGCTTATATCCAAGCACCACGTCAACGTTATTTCTATAGGTAACGGCACGGCGAGCAAGGAAACGGAAATTTTCGTAGCCGAACTCTTAAAGGAAATTACCGAGAGCGTATCTTACGCCGTCGTAAACGAAGCGGGCGCGAGCGTATACTCGGCAAGCCCTCTTGCGGTAGAGGAATTCCCCGATTACGATCTTACTTTGCGTTCGGCAATATCCATCGCAAGGCGGTTGCAGGATCCGCTTGCAGAGCTTATAAAGATTGACCCCAAGTCCATCGGCGTAGGTCAGTATCAGCACGATATGGACAAAAAGCGTCTTGACAGCGTGCTTGGCGGCGTGCTTGAGGACTGCGTGAACAACGTAGGCGTGGATCTCAATACGGCGAGCGTTTCGCTTCTTAAATTCGTTGCGGGTCTTAACTCGGGCATTGCTAAGAATATCGTCGCTTACAGAGAAGAAAACGGCAAATTCACCTCGCGCGCGCAACTTTTAAAGGTTTCTAAACTCGGCGCAAAGGCTTACGAGCAATGCGCGGGTTTCCTGCGTATAACGGACGGTAAAAATATTCTGGATAATACGGCGGTTCACCCCGAGTCCTACAAAAAAGCCGAAAAATTGCTTTCGCTTTTCGGGTATACCGAGGCGGACGTCCGCGAACGCAAACTCGACGAGCTGCCTAAAAAAGTAAAGGCTTACGGCGAGGACAAAGCGGCGGAGTACTGTGAACTCGATAAAGCGACTATGTCGGATATTATAACCGAGCTGGTAAAACCCGGGCGCGATATCCGCGACAGTCTGCCGCAAAGACAGCTCAGAAAAGACATTCTAGGCATAGAGGATCTTTCGGTGGGAATGATAGTCGAAGGCACGGTAAGAAACGTTATCGATTTCGGCGCGTTCGTAGATATAGGCGTGCATCAGGACGGACTCGTTCATATTTCCGAGATTACCGACAGATATATCAAACACCCGTCGGACGTACTTAAAGTCGGACAGCAGGTCAAAGCGATTATTATTACGCTTGACAAAAAGAAACAAAGGATAGGTCTTTCGCTTAAACAGGTTGCCAAAAAGGCGAACTGACGGCGTAGCTTATTATATTAAAATCCCAAGGAGAATAATAAAATGTTTGAAGAAGTAGCAAAAGTGCTTGCCGAGCAGTTGAACCTGAACGTTTCGGACGTTACCACGGAAAAGGATATAATCAAGGATCTGGGCGCGGATTCGCTCGACGTAGTCGAAATGCTTATGACGCTTGAAGACCGGACGGGCAAAACCATTCCCGAAGAAAAGGTTTCCGACCTGAAAACCGTCGGGGACGTAGTTAAAATGCTTGAAAGCATTTAATTTCAATAAAAAAACGGACGGATAACCGTCCGTTTTTTTATACGATTAGGTTAATTAAGCGTTTGGGTACGAGAATAAATTTCTTTATCTGTTTGCCCTCGATAAACGGTTTGATTTCGTCGTTTTCTTTTACCAGCGTTTCTATTTCCGCGGCTGGCATATCTGCGGGAACGGTGATTTTCGTCTTGATTTTGCTGTTTACCTGTACGGCGTATTCTATTTCGTCGTCGCCGCATTTGCTCTCGTCGTACGCAGGCCAAGACTCGCAAGCAATCGTTCCTCCGTGTCCGAGCACCGTCGTCCAGATTTCCTCCGTAATAAAGGGAATAACGGGGTTAAGTAGTTTTATAAGACCTTCGGCGTACGCTTTCGGCAGTTTGTTGCCGTCGGAAATTTCCTTATATACGGCGTTTACGAAAATCATCATCTGCGAGATAGCGGTATTGATTTTCAGCGCTTCGTAATCTTCAGTCACCTTTTTAACCGTCTGGTTGTAGATTTTATCAAGATTTTTATTCGGTGCGTTATTTATAACGTCGAGTTCGCAGTATATTCTGTAAACTCTGTCTATGAACTTTTTAACGCCCTCGATGTTTGCCGTGGACCACGGTTTGCTGTCGACGATAGGTCCCATAAACATTTCATACATTCTCAAAGCGTCCGCACCGTGTTTCGCCACGACGTCGTCGGGGTTAATCACATTACCGAGGCTCTTCGACATTTTATTGCCGTCCTCGCCGAGTATCAGTCCCTGATGGCAGAGCTTTTTGAAAGGTTCTTTGCACGGAACGAGCCCCTTATCGAACAGGAAATTATTCCAGAAACGGGAGTAGAGCAAATGTCCGACGAGGTGCTCCTTTCCGCCCATATATAAGTCGACGGGCATCCAATGCTTCAACAGCTCGTAATCAGCGAATTCTTTATCGTTGTGCGGGTCGCAGTACCTCAGAAAGTACCAGCTCGAGCCGGCTGAACCGGGCATCGTCGTCGTTTCACGCTTGCCTTTAACGCCGTTTACGTTCGTGTTGACCCAATCTTTTGCGTTTTCAAGCGGCGCGTTCCCTCCGTGAGCCTTGTAATCGTCCATTTCGGGAAGCACGAGGGGAAGCTCGTCGTCTTTAAGTACGGCGGTTGCGCCGTTTTCGAGGTGCACGATAGGCAAAGGCTCGCCCCAGTATCTCTGGCGAGCGAATATCCACTCGCGCAGTTTGTAAGTCACCGTCATTTTACCGAAGCCGTTTTCTTCCAGCCAGGCGCACGTTTTTTCTATCGCTTCCTGCTTATTAAGTCCGTCGAGGAAGCCCGAATTTACGTGCTTGCCGTCCTGTGTCCAGGCTTCTTTGGAAACGTCGCCGCCTTCGAGTACTTGAATAATGGGGATATTGAATTTTTTTGCGAATTCGTAGTCGCGCGTATCGTGCGCGGGCACCGCCATAATCGCGCCGGTGCCGTAGGATGTGAGAACGTAGTCGGAAATATAGATTGGCAGTTTATTGCCGTTTGCGGGGTTAATTGCGTAAGCGCCCGTAAACGCGCCCGTCTTTTCTTTGTTGAGTTCGGTGCGCTCAAGCTCTGACTTGCTCGCGCAAACGGCTTTGTAAGCTTCTATTTCGATTTTCTGCGCGGGGGTAGTGATTTTGTCTACGAGTTTATGTTCGGGAGCGAGCACGCAGTAGGTAACGCCGAAAAGCGTGTCGCAACGCGTGGTGAACACCGTGAATTTTTCGTCTGAGCCGTCTACTTTGAAATCCACGTTCGCGCCGACCGACTTGCCTATCCAGTTGCGCTGCGATGCCTTGGAGGAATCCCACCAATCTATTTCGTCAAGACCTTCAAGCAGGCGTTCGGCATACTTGTTTATGTCGATAACCCACTGTTTCATATTCTTGCGGACTACAGGATAGCCGCCGCGTTCGCTTTTGCCGTCGATTATTTCGTCGTTTGCAAGTACGGTGCCAAGTTCTTCACACCAATTCACGGGCGTCTCGACATAGCGCGCAAGCCCCGCTTCGTAAAGTTGTTTGAAGATCCACTGCGTCCATTTATAGTAAGAGGGGTCGCAGGTGGAGATAGTCTGGTCCCAATCGTAGGATAACCCCAGCATTTTAAGCTGTTTGGTGAACGTTTCTATATTTTTCTGCGTAAATCCGCCGGGGTGGTTGCCCGTTTTAATGGCGAACTGTTCCGCGGGCAGACCGAAGCTGTCGAATCCTATCGGGTGCAGAACGTTAAAGCCCTGCATTCTCTTCATTCTTGCCAGAACGTCGGTGGCGGTATAGCCCTCGGGGTGTCCCACGTGAAGTCCCGAGCCGGAAGGGTAGGGGAACATGTCGAGAACATAATATTTTGGTTTGGAAAAATCGTGTAAATCGGTGTGGAAAGTCTTGTGTTCGTCCCAATACTTTATCCACTTTTTTTCAATCTTGCCGAAATCGGTATAAGCCATAAAAAGTTCCTTTGCGCGAGCGGCTTATTCTACGCCGTCCGTATTACCTACAATTATATATTTTTCTGAAAAAAATGGCAAATATTTTTAAGGCGAAAGCCGTTTATTCTTGTTGACAAACGCAAATTTATGTAATAAAATAACTATACTCGTAGAAGACAAGTACCGCTGAGGCGTTTACAGAGAGTGCGGGATGCTGGAATCCGCATAATTGCCAAAGAGAACGGGAAACCACTTTGACAAAACGGGTATTAAAGAGCGGTCTTTGTTTATCAAAGGCAATTAAGGTGGAACCGCGCGGATTATGCGTCCTTAAACTGTTTGTTTAAGGACTTTTTTATTTGGGAGGATTTTATGGAAATTTTACTT
>CATLAR010000054.1 GCA_949878495.1 uncultured Christensenella sp. | reverse complement strand
GATGCACCGCTATATCTCCGACAGAAAGAAGATTTTAGGTTACGACAAGCAATATTTTTACGATATATACGCTCCGCTCGTAAACGGTGTCGACGTGCGTTACAGCTACGAGGACGCCTATGAACTTGTAATAAAAGGTCTTGCCCCGCTCGGCAAAGAATACCAGCAGCTCTTAAAACGCGGTTTTGACGAGCGCTGGATAGACGTTGAGGAAACGGAGGGTAAGCGCAACGGCGCATACAGTATAGGCTGTCCCGGAACGCATCCGTACGTTTTACTCAACTATCAGCCGCAGTTAAACGACGTTTTTACTATCGCGCACGAAATGGGGCATGCACTTCATACTTACTTCTCGCAAAAAAATCAGCCTTATTCCAAAGCCGATTATAAAATTTTCGTTGCCGAGGTTGCAAGCACGGTAAACGAAACTTTGCTTCTTAAATATATGCTTAAAGAGGCGAAGGACGAAAATCTGAGGAAGTATCTTTTAAATTATCATCTTGACAGTATGCGTGCGACCTTGCACAGACAGACTATGTTTGCCGAGTTCGAAGCCGAAGTTCATAAACTTGCGGAGAACGGTGAACCGTTGACCAAGGAAGTAATGTGCGGTGTTTATGCGGAAATCGGCAAAAAGTATTACGGCGATAAGATCGAACACGATTACAACATATCCTGCGAGTGGGCGCGCATACCGCACTTTTACAGAGCGTTTTACGTTTACAAGTACGCGACGGGAATTACGGCCGCAATCAATATTGTAAAGCGTATCCTTTCCGAGGGCGAACCCGCGGTTAAAGATTACTTCGAATTTCTTTCCGGCGGTGGGGCTACCGATCCCGTTTCGCTTTTAAAACTTGCGGGAGTTGACCTTTCGGACAAAAAACCTTTTGAAGTTGCAATGGCTGAATTTGACGAAACTTTGACCGAATTCGAACGCTTAATGAAGATATAAGGGGTTTTGCAAAATACTATGCCCAATAATCTGGAAGCAGAACAGGCGCTTTTGGGCTGTATGCTTATGGATAACGAGATACTTCCCGAATTATCCGATATGCTTACGGAAAGCGACTTTTATCACGATTCGCACAAGTACATCATTTCGGCGATTAAAAATACTTTCGGCGAGCGCAAGGCGGTTGATATCGTAACGCTTTCCGACAAGCTCGAAAGCGAAGGAAACCTGCAAAAAGCGGGCGGGATTTCCTATCTTACCGAACTCGTGCAGGTCACGCCGTCGGCGGCTAACTACAAATTTTATCTTGATATCGTCAAGCGCGACAGTATTAACCGCGGGCTTATACGCGCGGCGCGCGACGTCGCCGAATTTTCGCGTTCGAGCGACGACTATGTTAAAAGTATCCAATACGCCGAAGAAAAAATTTACGCCGTGTCGCAAACTAACGACACTTCGCAAATCAAAGATATCCGCGACGGCGAGGGCTTGAACGCGGTATTCGACGTTTTTCAGAAGATAGCGCAGGACAAGGACGCGCTTCGCGGAGTGCCCACGGGATTTATCAGGCTGGATAAACTTATGAACGGATTGCAAAAGTCCGACCTTATCGTCCTTGCCGCCCGTCCCGGTATGGGCAAAACCTCGCTGGCAATGAACATAGTCGAACACGCCGCCGTAAAAGAGCGCAAGGTCTGTGCGGTTTTCTCGCTCGAAATGCCAAACGAACAGATAGTAAGAAGGTTGCTCTGTTCTACCGCGGAGGTCAGTATGTCGGACGCGCTCTCGGGCAAACTTACCGATAACGATTGGAAAAAGCTTGCCAAAGCGCACGAAAAACTGTTGCAATGCCGAATTTTCGTCGACGACTCGTCGCGCGTAACGCCCGCGGAAATTTTGTCCAAATGCCGCAGAATCAAATCCAAAAACGACGGTCAGCTCGACCTCGTAATGATAGACTATATCCAGCTTATGTCCAGCGGCAAGAAAGCCGACGACGGAAACAGGGTACAGGAAGTCGCGTCCATTACCCGCGACCTTAAAATAATGGCTAAGGAACTTGACGTTCCCGTAATCGCACTTTCGCAGCTCCGTCGTATTCAATCGGGCGAGCCGCAGCTTTCCGACCTTCGTGAATCGGGAGCGATAGAGCAGGACGCAGATATCGTTATGTTTATTTCCCGCCCCGACGTTACCGCTTCGGCGGAAGATATCGCGGCGGGCAAGGTCCAGAAAGGGCAGGCGTTCCTCAATATCGCCAAGCACAGAAACGGCGGATTAGAGAGAATACCTCTGCGGTTCAAGGGCGAACTCACCAAGTTCGTAAACCCCGAAATGAACGAAACTATGGAAGCGCGCGCGGAGTACGGCAGGTCGCCGTCACGCGGCGACGACGTGCCGCCCCCGCCCGTATCCGACGCGGACGCGCCTCCGCCCGACGACGAGGAGCCCCCGTTCTGATATGAAAACACAGGTTTTACCCGTAAACGAAGAAAGTTTACGGCTTGCAAAACGTATAATCCTCGGCGGCGGCGTAGTTGGGATGCCTACCGAAACGGTGTACGGACTCGGCGCGAACGCCTTCGATACGCAGGCAGTTGAAAGCGTTTTCAAAATTAAGGGTCGACCGAACGATAACCCGCTCATAGTGCACGTTCATAAGGATTACGATATAACCGAGCTCGTCAGCGAAGTTCCCGATTACGCCGTAGCCCTTGCAAAAGCCTTTTTGCCCGGTCCGCTCACGATGGTTTATAACAGCAAAAACCTCGTCAGTCCTGCGGTGTCTTGCGGCCTTTCCACGCTCGCAGTGCGCATTCCGTCGCACGAGGGCGCGCAGGCGTTTTTAAAGTGTATAGGGTTGCCGATAGCTGCGCCTTCCGCGAACGTTTCAAAGCACGTCAGCCCGACTTCCGCCGAACACGTCCGCCGTGATCTCGACGGTAAAATAGAGCTGATTCTTGACGGCGGGAAATGCTCGGGCGGCATAGAAAGTACCGTTCTGGACTGCACGGGCGAAGTACCAGTCATTTTGAGAAGCGGGCTTATTACCCGCGAAATGATTGCCGCAGTTGCGGGTGAATGCCTTGAATATACCTATAAAGAGGGTGCACGCGCGCTTTCTCCGGGTATGAAGTACAAGCATTATTCGCCTAATTGCCGCACAATGCTTTTTTGCTATGCGGACAGACGCGCGGCACTCTCCGCGTATAATGCGGAGCGGGAAAAAGGCGTTAAAGCGTATATGCTTTGCGACGGGCGTACTGCCGCGGAGCTTGGCGTAGAAAACGTTTTAAGCCTCGGCGAAACGGAAGCGCAGGCGGCTGAAAAACTGTATTCGGCTCTGCGCGAGGGCGAAGAATGCGCCGAACTTATCATTGCGGTTGCGCCCGAAAAGCAGGACGGCGTGATGGTCGGGGTAATGAACAGATTGAAAAAGGCTTGTTCCTGATATGAAAAGAAAAAAAATACTGTTCGTGTGTACGGGCAATACATGCCGCAGTCCAATGGCTGAAGCGTTGCTCAGAAGCAGGATAAAATCGAGAAAAATCAAATGGTGGGACGTCGCGTCCTGCGGCGTTTACGCCGAAGTCGGCGGCGAGATGAGCGCGAACAGCAAAACCGCGCTTGAAGAAGTGGGCGTTCGCGCCGACAATTTCAAGCCCCGCCAGCTTACGCAAAAACTCATTGAAAAAAGCGTGCTCGTCGTGTGTATGACGGAAAACCAGCGCGCAATGCTCGAAGCGTGCGGAAACGTTGTCAGCGTGAAAGATTTTTGCGGTTACGACGTTCCCGACCCCTACGGCGGCAGTCTTGACGATTACAGGGCAACCCGCGCCGCGCTTGAAAACGCGTGCGACATTATAATAGATAAATTTATTTTAAATTATAAAGAGGAGAACTAACTATGAAAATTGCCGTTGCGTGCGACCACGGCGGTCTTAATCTCAAAAACAAAATAATTGCGCATCTCAACGCGCAGGGTCACGAAACAGTCAATTTCGGAACGGATACTTTCGACAGCTGCGACTATCCCGAGTTCGCTCTGCCCGCAGCGGAAGCCGTTGCAAACGGCGAATGCGATAAAGGCATTCTGATTTGCTCGACGGGCATAGGCGTTTCAATCGTTGCAAACAAGGTGCCCGGCGTACGCTGTGCGCATTGTCACGACGCTTACTGCGCGGAGTTTACCCGGCTTCACAACGATTCCAACGTTTTGGCTATGGGCGAAAAAGTCGTCGGCGAGGGTTACGCGCTCGAAATAGTCGATATTTTCCTCAAAACTCAGTTCGAGGGCGGCAGACACCGGCGCCGCGTGGATAAAATAACCGCGATAGAAAAGAAATACTGCAAATAATAAAAAAGCGGCGCTTAAGTAAAACTTAAGCGCCGCTTTTTAACGTTTAACGGGCGGTCTTGCAAATGACAGCCGTCCGTCTTTGGTTTTGAATTTCATTTCGCCGTATTCGGCAACGTTGTACGCGTAGCCTTTTTGTGAAAAATAGACGGTTTTATCCGCGTCGACTATGGTCGAATGATTTTCGGTATCGTAATTGAGTTTTTGCGATATAAGTAAATCGCAGCTTTTTATGCGCATATTTTCATCGGCGCATACGGCAACGCTCACGCCGTCGCACACGAACGCAAGACTGTGCGTGTCCGTAAACTCGAATGCAACGCCGTAGAGTTCGAAACGATGCTCGTAGTGAAAATTCAGCCTCGAGTCGGGCTGGGCAGGGAAAAGAAGATTGCTGAGGTAAACGTCCTTGCATTCGAAGTCGTAGTCGTAACCGTATTTCGTCGTATATTCCTGATTGCAGAGCAGTATTATAGCGTCGGGTTGCGCGGCGTAATTTTCGTTGAGTGAATTTTTGACAGTGTAAGGACTTGCGTTTTCGGTAATAACGAGAATGCGGGCGTTTTGCGATTTAATGAGTACGCTCCCGCCGTAATAGGAGCCGGAAACGGTTATTTCGTGCCCCTCAAAAGGCGAATAGGCTTTTAAAAGCACGAAAATTACCAACGCGCAACACGTCGCGGTCAACCCGACCGCTCTCGGTAACGCACGCAAATTGATTTTATCGGAAACGCTGAGTATGCCTGTAAAATAAACGATAGCAAATCCGCCCGCGCCGAAACCCGAAATTATCGACTTTTCCAACCCGAAGTCGACGACGAAAGAAATTACCGCTTCGAGGATTACTACAGCCGACGGCATTATTACCGCCGCGGCGGGGATAATCAGACAAATAAACGTTGCCGCAAAGATTATTACGAAAGCAAACGAAAGTATGGGAACGAATACGAGGTTTAAAAGAAGCCCCGCGCCGCTGATATACCCGAAAGTCGCCGCAAGTATCGGCAAAGTACCGAGTTGCGCGCCTGATGTTACGGCGTACTTACTTGAGATAAACTCGGGAATTTTGATTTTAGACGAATACTTGATTATGTTTTTTGAAAACACGGCGATTCCGCCGACGGCGCAGACCGAAAGTTGAAACCCGACGGAAAACAGGCTGAGCGGATTTATGAGCAGAATGAGTATGACGGCAAAGGACAGCGTGTTCAGTGAATCGCGCTTTACGTGCATAAGCCGCGTCGCCATAGAAACGGCGCAGGTAATTACCGCGCGTACGGAAGAAACGGTGAACCCGCAAACCGCGGAATAGAAGAGTATAAAGAGGGTGCTGATTGCCGCGTTTAAAAATTTGTTTGCTCGCAATTTTTTGCAAATCGTATTAATCAGACCGTAAACTATGCCGATATGCAAACCCGACACCGCAAAAATGTGCGCGATACCGCCGTAGCGGAACGCGGACAGAGTTTCTTCTTCGACCGCGTGCGTGTCGCCGACTAGCATTCCGTAGCATACCGCGGCGGTATTTTTATCGAGATTTCCGAAAAGAGTACTTCTTATAGCCGAGCGTATCGACCCGAAAAGCGAAAATGCGTAACGGGAAGTAACGCCTTCGGACACGGTACACGAAAATTTGACGTTTTCTTCGGCGAAACGGTTGAATTTTCCGTAAGTAAATAAGTCGAGTGAAGTAATTTTCGAGCTGAACTCGATTTTATAACCCGTATCGCAAAAATCACCGTAACTGCCGCTGAGATAAACGATAAGTTTACCGCCAAGTTTTTGACCGTCGGCGGTAGCACCGTTTAAAATGACGTAGTCGCTGGTGCCCGAAACGCCCTTTTCGACGACCTTACCCGTAATGTAATATACGGTATCGGCATCTATTTCGCGCAAATCGTAGAAGTTGAAGCGTAGAATGCATTCGGTATATCCTGCTGTGAAAGCAAGAACGGCAACGGCGGTATAAATAACTGCACGTTTGCGTTTGAGCAGAAGAAATACGATAAAAAGCACGGCGGCAACGACGGCTGCCGCCGAAATGAATAACAAGTCGATATGAAAATAACGGAAAGTGTAAGCCGTCGCTTCGCCGAGAACGAGCGCGCACGCCGTGACGACGGGAAGCCTTACGTTGACTATTCGTTTCATTCGTGAAATACCGTAAAAGTGATTATATAAAATACGGGAGGCTTATAGCCTCCCGCAAAGTGGTGCGGACGAAGGGACTTGAACCCCCATGGTTGCCCACAGGAACCTGAAACCTGCGCGTCTGCCAATTTCGCCACGTCCGCAAAACAATAAAGATTATAATTAAATTAATTGAGTTTGTCAAGCCAATTTCGCGTACTTTAATTAATTAGATATTGTGAACTTTTTACTTGTTTTTTTAATTTATAACATAATCGCGCTTTTTTATATTTTCAGACTCAAACGATTGCATTACAAGCGTCAATTTGATAAACTTGTATCGATTAGTAATTATCAATTCAAACACGTAAACTTTTTTAAAAGGAGATAAAATGGAGTTCAGGTTACAGTATGAAATCTGCGACGGCGTGGAAAAGCTCGAAAGCGAGATTGCCCGCGTACGCAGAGCGCAGGAGAAGTTTGCTACGTACTCGCAGGAGCAGGTTGATAAAATCTTTTTAGCTTGCGCCACTGCGGCGAATAAGGCGAGGATACCCCTTGCAAAACTTGCCGTAGAGGAAACGGGTATGGGCGTAGTTGAGGACAAGGTCATCAAAAACCACTATGCGGCGGAATATATCTATAATGCTTACCGCAACGTCAAAACGTGCGGAATTATCGAGCGAGACGAGGCTTACGGCACGATTAAAGTTGCCGACCCCATTGGTATTATCGGTGCGGTCATTCCCACGACAAACCCTACTTCGACTGCAATTTTCAAGGCTTTGCTTTGTCTTAAAACGCGTAACGGTTGCATTTTCAGTCCGCATCCCCGCGCAAAGAACTCGACGATTGCTGCGGCCAAAGTCGTTTATGAAGCGGCGGTCGCGGCGGGCGCGCCCGAAGGCATTATAAGCTGGATAGACGTTCCCAGCCTCGATATGACTAACCTGTTAATGAAATCGGTCGACA
>CATLAR010000053.1 GCA_949878495.1 uncultured Christensenella sp. | reverse complement strand
TACGTACGCCGTCCGTCCCGCGCTTCACTCGGCTTACACGCGAAAAGTAAGTATTCCCGTATTCCGTTTCGCATT
Source organism: uncultured Christensenella sp. (assembly GCA_949878495.1). Lineage (GTDB taxonomy): Bacteria > Bacillota > Clostridia > Christensenellales > Borkfalkiaceae > Coproplasma. The sequence continues at coordinate 8,603 of CATLAR010000053.1, read as the reverse complement.
ACGAAACGGAACAGATAAGAGATATGAGATGAAGGGGATCGCCGTCCCGACCGAGCCGAATATATTTCGGCGAGGGCAAAATCTACTCAACCTTAACTTAACGGAGCCGCGTGGACGGAGTCATTTAAGTTATGAGCTTATTTTAAGCGGTTGAGTATTTTTTGCACCTTTTGACACCCTATTCGGCGCTACGCGCCACTTTTTCCTCGAAGAGTAAGCAAGGGAGTCCACCCCACGAGGGGATGGCGTCCGAGAAAGCGGACGTGTGAGGTGGAGCAGGAGAAAGCAAGAGGTAAGTCGATAAGAAAAAAACGCATCGTAAAATTTTACAAATCTATTGCAAAACGAAATGCGTTGTGATAATATATAATTAAATAATATCTTTGTGAGGTGTAATTATGAAAAAAATTTTATCAGCTATCAGTCTTGCGCTTATCACCATCGTTATCGCTCTGACTTTTGCTGGTTGCGACAAGTCCGGCAACGTTAAAAAAGCGTTTGAAAACGAGGGATACACCGTAACCGAAATGAACGCGAAAGAAAGCACTGCACTTGCGGGTATTCTCAGTTCCGACCAGAAAGAAAAAATCGACCAGTACAGCGTTATCTTCTGCGTTAAAGGCTTGCAGAGCGCAACAATAGTCAAGTTCTCGTCCAAGGACGAAATCGTAGACTTCCTCGGCGAGGAGGGTTATAACAAGGCGGTTGAAGGCGGCTTGGTCAACGGAAACTGCTGGCTCGCCATACCCGTAGGCATCGCGGTAAAGGATATTTTCTCAAAAGCGTAAATTAAACGAAAAAATCTCTGCTTTTCGGCAGAGATTTTTTTCGTTTTGATATTGATTTTTGTTGAATACGGCTATATAATATTAGCGATTACTTATCAAATATAAGGGGGGGATTAATGAAAAACGTTATAGTAGGACAATCTGGCGGACCGACCGCGGTCATAAACTCATCTCTTCTCGGAGTGTATAAAACGGCGCGCGACAGAGGCGCGGACATAGTTTACGGTATGGTTCACGGCATAAAAGGACTGCTTGACAGGGAAATAGTCGACCTGTCCACGCGCCTGAAAAACGACCTCGATATGGACCTTTTAAAGCGCACGCCGTCGTCCTTTCTCGGCTCCTGCCGGTACAAACTGCCCGAAATAAAGGGCAACGAAAAGACGTACGAAAAGATCTTTTCCATTCTGGAAGAGCTTGAAATTTACGCGTTTTTCTATATCGGCGGCAACGACTCTATGGACACGATAATGCGCCTTTCCGACTACGCGGCGATAATCGACAGCCCTATTAAATTTATCGGCGTGCCCAAGACGATTGACAATGACCTTGCCATAACCGACCACACGCCCGGCTTCGGCAGCGCGGCTAAATATATCGCGGCGACAACCAAAGAAATTATCCGCGACGGACTCGTATACGACTATCCCGTGGTTTCGGTTATCGAGGTGATGGGGCGCAACGCGGGCTGGCTTACCGCGGCAACCGCGCTTGCAAAGGGCGAGGACTGCGAGGGTGTGGACCTCGTTTACCTGCCCGAAGTTACTTTCGATATCGACGCGTTCGTCAAACGGGTAGGTAAACTTTTAAAAGAGGAGCGGTCTATAGTAATCGCCGTATCCGAGGGCGTAAAAGTCGCCGACGGCAGATACGTCTGCGAACTTTCCGACCACGTCGATTACGTGGACGCGTTCGGGCATAAACAGCTTGCGGGCACGGCGAGGTTCCTCGCGGGAAAAATTGCTGAAAAGTACGGCGTTAAGACGAGGGCTATCGAGCTTTCGTCCCTGCAACGCTGTGCGGCGCACATTCAGTCGCGCATAGACGTTACCGAAGCGTTCAACTGCGGCGGCGCGGGCGTGAAAGCGGCGTTCGAGGGCAAGAGCGGCGTGGTCATAACCCTTAAAAGGGTGTCGGAAAACCCGTATATGTGCATTACCGAGGTCGCCGACGTGCACCTTATAGCCAACGTTGAAAAGAAAGTGCCGCGGGAGTGGATAACCGATGACGGCACGGACGTTACGGCAGGGCTTGTCCAATATATAATGCCGCTCATTCAGGCGGAAATCACGCCGCTGTGGATAAACGGTCTGCCCCGTCATATCCGTCTGCACGCGAAATCCACCATAAAATAATCAGGCGTATCCGTCCGCCGCGCGGTAAGTATTCCGCGCGGCGTTACTTTTTATTTTTGAGCCTGTTTGAGATTTGTTCGTGCCTTGAAAGCACGCTCGCCATCACGTTATTTTCGGGATAAACGGCGGCTGATTTTTGGGGCGCGGCGGATTTTTCGTTCGCCGTTTCGGGCTCGGTTTGGGGCGGGTCGTCGTTTTTCGGCTTTTTGTCGGCGGGGGAAAGCGTTTCAAGGGCTTTTAATAAATTCAAAAGCGCAAATTTTTCCAAATTGTTGCTCCTTATTCAGCATTTTTTTTAAAATCAATACGTTTTTTATTGCTTAAAAAGTCAGTTTGGTATATAATTAACAATGACTGAAATTCTAAACAGTTCCAAAACGGAGTTAAATATGGGTAAACGTTTCACTAAAATTATATGCTTAACCGTGTCCGCTATTGCAGTCGTCGGCGCGGCTTTTTCGGCAGGGTGCAGTAATTATTACAAATCCAATCCCCTTTCCACCGACGGCGTGTTCACCGATACGCCCGCAGTTTCCAACGGCGGTTTTGCGGTTGAAAAAGGCAACTACGTATATTTTATAAACGGCGTTGAAGCAAACACCGCCCTCAACGACTACGGCGCTCCCGTAAAAGGCGCTATTTACCGCGTTTCCAAAACCGACCTTAAAAACCGCGACTATTCGTCTGCGGAATGCGTAATCCCGCAGGTAGCTTATACCGCCGACTATAAAGCGGGTATCTTCGTTTACGGCGACAGAATTTATTACGGAACGCCGTCCACGGCCAAAAACTCCGAGGGCGCGGTTCAGAACTCCAATCTCGATATGAAGAGCGCTAAGCTCGACGGTACGGAAGCTATGAAAAACGCTTACGTGCAGTTCCCCTCAACCTCCTACGAATACAGATTCGTCGAGGCGGGAGAGGACGACACCGTCTATCTTATGTACGTCGCCACGAGCGAAAAACTTTACGACGAGAGCACGGGCGTAAACAATCTTCACAGCTATAACACGGCGACGGGCGAGGATACTCTGCTTGCGTACAACGTTTCAAACGTAACGTTCGACGCGGAAGATAAAACTAACCCCCGCGTTTATTACACGATGGGCGTTAAAAATTACGCTACTTCCTCCAATTACGGCTACAATCAGCTTTACACCGTTACCGCAGACGCGACCGAAGATAAATTCAAGGACAAACTCGGCTCGGAAAACGTTACGGGCTGGAACGACGAAACGGACAGGTATATCAACTGCGGCGACCTCGTACTTGACGGCGTAGGCAAAAAGGACGTAAACGGCGCGGACAAATCGCCCCTCAACCACGAACCCGATAATAAGGACGCGGTAAACGAACTCAGCTATACCTATTCGCCCGTCAAATATACCAACGGCACGCTGTTCTACACGCGTACGACTTCCAACAACAGCGGCGCGTATCTGTTCTCGATTAAAGACGGGATAGAGCGCGAGCCTATCGATAACAACCCCGCGGCAGAGAAAAGACTGCTCTCCGACGGCTCCAAAGCCAAGGACTACGAATATCTTTTCGAAAACGGCGAACTTTCGGCGGTGCTTATTGCCGAGGGCGAGGGCATTTCGATTAACAAGGTATCGGAAAGCGGTAAACTGAGTACCGAACTCGGCATTGCTTCGACTTCGGGTTACTTTAAAATCGTAAAGAGCGGTACGGCTACACTGCTGTGGACGGATACTGCCAACCACCTTTTATATTATTCCGTTTCGGTCGGAAACGGTCTCACTTTGAACCGCGTTGATTATACGGGCAACGTGTCCGACTACGAGCCGCTTGCCGCTGGCGAAACCAACTACACGCCCGTAAAAATTCTCGATCTGGACGCTTCGAGCACCTGGTTCAAACCCGAAGTTATCTCCAACTATCTGCTTTTTGCAAGCGAAACTACGAATATGACCTCGTATAATTACGTAATGGTATTCGATATGAATACCGAAAGCGGACTTATGACGAACGCCGAAATCCGCGAGCTTACCAAGCAGTTTGAAGGAATAGAAAAAATTATTGACAAAACTTTCGGCGACACCGACAAGTATCCTACCAAGCTCTACGCCAATTTGCAGAACGCGTTGCGTTATGCGTTCTACACGGGCGAAGGCGAGTATATCAAAGAGCTTGCCGAGCTTGTGAACGCCGACCTCGAAAAGGATGCAGATCCCGTTTATTCGGAACAGACTCTGGCTCTGTACGCGGAGTTCCTCGCCCCTGCCGACGGAAACGCCTGGGCTGATTATAAGGACAGCAAGACGGTCAACGGCGTAAAGGTATACGCAAACAACCGCGACTATTATTATTCCGTTCTCGGTGAAATGAGCGAAGCCGATGCCGAAGCGTATGCTAACGGGCTTAAAACGGCTTATCTCGTAGCCGAACCTGCCGAAGAGGACAACGGCTGGTACGCCGGCTTGTCCACGGGCGCGAAAGCGGGCTTTATTGTCGGTATGTGCGCGGCGGGCTTGCTCGTGCTTGGCGGCGCGGCGGTACTCGTAATCTGGCTCGTACGCCGTAGCAGAAGAATCGAAAGCGGCGAACCCAAGAGAAAGCGCATTAAGATCGATACGACGGACGACAAGGATATCGACGTTTACGCGGTCGACGAGTCCGAGGCTCAACAGTCGGAAGCAACCGAGAGCGTTGCGGAAGACAGTTCCGAGCAGGAATAACGGTTCAAAAATATATGCGGAAGCAAAACTGAGTTTTGCTTCCGCTTTTTTTCGTAAATTAAAATAAAATTTTATAAAAAAAGAATAAAAAAACAGTTTACAAAAAACATAAATATTAATATAATGTTAGCAGATTAAAAGTGCCGAGATTTCGGCTTGAACGGCTTTTAAATTTGCGCGACGGCGGCTGGCGCCCCGAACGGAGATGTTATGGTTAAATATATCAAATGCCCGAGATGCGAACTCAACTATATTGATTCCGAAAAGCAGGAGTATTGCGACGTTTGTATCGCCGAAATGAAGGGCAGGAAACTGCAGTTTGCCGACCTCGAAGAGGAGGATTTCGAGGAGCTTGACGCGGAACTCGAAACCGAAGAGCTTTGCCCTGTATGCGGCGTAAACAGGCTCCGCGCGGGCGAAAAGACGTGCGAAGCGTGCAAACAGCAGCAGGATTACGAAGAGGACGACGTAGACATAGAAAACGACGAGGAGTGGAAGAACTACCTCGAAGAGGACGACGGCGACCTTACCGTCGACGAGGACTTGCAGGAGGAAATCGAGGAGGAGTTCTCCGACGACGGCGAGGACGAGGAGTACGAAGAAGTAGACGACTTTTATGAGAGCGAGGACGTAGATTCCCTTTCCGAACTCGAAGACGAGGAGTTTGACGACGACGAAGATTACGACGAGGACGATGACGACGAAGATTTTTAACGGCTGATTAAAGCCCGCGCGGAGTATTCCGCGCGGGCTTTTTGCATAATTTTGGCTGAATTGTCAAAAATATATGTATGATTAAAGTAGATATGACCATCAACGCTATCAAAGACAAAGTCAAAGCGCTCAGCGGCAAGGACGTTACGGTAAAACTCAACCTAGGCAGGAACAAGTTCGTGACCTTCCCCGCAACGGTAAACGGCATTTATCCGTCGCTGTTCACCGTAAGCCCTTTCGATAAAAATTTCTTGGGCAAAACGGCGTATTCGTACTCCGAAATTCTTTGCGGCAGGGTAAAAATTCAGGAAAAATAGGGGCATAATCCGTGCTTCGGCGGCATATGATAACCTGTAACCGATAGGCGAACGCTACGGTTAACCAATTACGGTACGAGGTGAAATATGTCAATCAACGCACAATATCAAACGGGAACTTACACCAAGAACACAGCCGTGCTGTCGGCGCAGAGTATGGTGGAAATCAAATTTTCCGCACAGGACGCGGGCGAAGCGGTTGCGGTGTGCCCGCAAATCTCTTTGACCTCGTGCGAAATTTCTTCGGGCAGAGTCAACTACGGCGGCAGGCTGATAGTAACTCTCGCATACGTGGGCGAGGACGGTAAGCTCTGCCGCGTTCAGCGCGGCGCGGAGTTCACCCACTATATCGACGACGAGAGTCTCACGCCCTCGCAGTTCGGCGACTGCACGTTAGACTGCGCGCGTTACCAGCTTAAACGCGACGGTTCGTCGTACGTGGTCGCGGTAGTCGTAGACGCCAAAATCAACGTTTACGACAACGCGCGGCGCAGCTTTGCGGCGCGTATCGACGGCGCGGTCTGCAAAACGGAGAGCGCAAGACTCTATTCATACACGGCGTTTTCGGGCGAAAGCGAAGTCGAGGACGACTTCGACTGCGCGGCTTCAGACGTGCTTATCCCCTCGGCGCACGCGCTCGTGCTTGACTGCAACGTCAAGGCGGGCGTGGTGGAAATCGGCGGCGAAATCTACCTTTCGTTGCTCGCCGTGCGTGACGGCGCGCCCGTCAGCCTCGACAGAGTTATACCCTTTAAATGCGAGATATCCTGCGACGAAGCCGTGTTCAGCCAGCGCGCATTCTGCCGTGCCGAAGTCAAAACCGTCAACGTTAACTGCAAGGTCAACGAGGATAAGGGTAAATGCGGCGTTGACTTCTCCGCTACTCTCGCTTTCAGCGGACACTTCTTCGAAGAAGAGGAAGTTTCCTTCGTGTCGGATGCGTTCTCCAAGGAATGCGAAATCACGCTTGGCTACTCGGAGGAATGTACTCGCGTCGACACCGACATAAAGGTGTATTCCGAGCGCGTGGGCGGACTTTGCGCGACGAAAGCCAAGCTTGACTACACCTGCGCGTTCCTTACGGCAACGCTTCCGTCGGTCGAATACTCGCGCACTGCCGACGGCATCGAGGGCAGCGTGACGGCGACGCTTTTATACGAGCAGGGCGGGGAATACCGCTCGACCGAGGTAAATATGCCATTCGAACTCAGACTTTCTGGGCTTAGCGCGGACTGCAAATGCGTAAACGCGGCTGTGTGCGGACTGAGTTTAAGACAGCGCGCGGAGGGCGAGTGCGAGGGCGAAGCCGTGCTTAAAATAACCGCGGGCGACGGCGAAGAGAAGAAGACGAGGTATATTACCGACGCTTGCGAGGGCGCGGAAAAAGTCCGCCCGTCGAGCGCGATCAGCGTGTTCATTCCCGAAGCGGGCGACGGTCTGTGGGAAACGGCGAAGAGGCTTTCGGAGGACCCCGAGGTCATAGAAAAGTCAAATCCCGATTTGAATTTCCCCCTTTCGGGCAGTGAAAGAATTGTAATTTTCAGAGCCAAAAAGTAAAAGGTTAAAAAAGCGGCGCCCCGTTACGGGGCGCCGCTTTTGTTAAAAATGCAAAAAAATCACTTGTAATGCGCGGCGGGCTGTGTTATAATTATTCTATGGGAATCCGTGAGAAAGCCTACGCAAAAATAAATCTCACGCTCGATATAACGGGCGTGCAAAACGGCTTTCATATGCTCGACAGTCTCGTTTGCACCGTGGATATCTTCGATCTGGTAAAGATTACAAAGCGGAAAGACGGACTCGTGTCTATAATTATGAAGGGGCAGGGCACGGAATTTCTGCCGCCCGAAAACAACAACGCTTACAAAGCCGCCACGGCGTATACGCGGGCTTTCGGCGTAGGCGGCGCGGATATTACAGTTTATAAAAATATCCCCGTAGGCGCGGGGCTGGGCGGTTCGTCCACGGACGCCGCCGCCGTTCTGCGCGGTATGGCTAAACTCTACGGCAAGGGCGGCTACGGCGAGCTTAAAACGCTTGCCGACGGGCTTGGCAGCGACACGGGCTATCTTGTCAAAGGCGGGTTCGCGCGGCTTAAAGGCAGGGGCGAAATTGTTGAAAACCTCAATATATCAGGGGGGCTACGCTTTGTTTTGCTCGTTCCCGACGGCGGAGTATCTACCGCCGAGTGTTATGCGCTGAGCGACGGATTTCCGAAAGAAAACGCCCGCAGTCAGGCGGCTTTGAACGCGCTTCTAATCGGCGACGGGGCGGCGCTGGGCAACAACCTCGGAAACGCGCTTTATAGGAGCGCTGCCGCGTTAAACGCGGACGTAGCCGAGGCGTATTCGCAACTTAAAGAGTTCGCGCCGCTCGGCGTGAATATGACGGGCTCGGGCAGCGGCGTGTACGCGCTGTGCGAAAGCGCGGAAATGTGCGCGTATATAAGAAGCCGTTACCGCGGCAAATTTGCAATTTACGAGTTAAAGACGGTCAACCCTAAATTTTAATTGACCCCTACATATACCCCAAATAAGGAGATAATTATGGCAGAAGAGCGGCTTATCGACGACGATAAGGACAGAAAGTATAAGATACGCAAGAACGCCGACGGCGAGGACGAGCTGGTCGTGGACGACGCGCCCGAAGAGGAAACGGTTGAGGAAGTGGGCTTTGAAGTGCCCGAGCTTGACGGCGACGAGGAAGCGGCGGTTATGACGCCCGAACAGC
>CATLAR010000052.1 GCA_949878495.1 uncultured Christensenella sp. | reverse complement strand
CAGATGACCGTACTTTCAAAGAAAGTGCCTATGCTCAGCAACCTCACCGACAAAATGCAGTCCAAGATTTCCGCAACAGATCTCGACGCGACGGCTCGCTATGATTTGCATACCCGTCTCGATTCGATGCACAAGCACAACCGTCTGTGCCACGGCGATTTCAACCCTACGAACATCATCATAACCAAGGACGGCACGCCGTACGTTATAGACTGGTCGCACGCAACGCAGGGCAATTCCTCGGCGGACGTTGCGAGAAGTTACCTTCTTTTCTATCTTGCGGGCAAAAAAGAGCTTGGCGACAAGTACCTCAAACTTTATTGCAAAAAGAGCGATACTGCGATACAGTACGTTCAGCGCTGGATACCCATAGTTGCAGCTTCGCGCCTTGTAAAAGCGCCCGAAAGCGAAGTGGAGTTCCTTCGCGGCTGGATAGATGTAGTCGACTACGAGTAAAATTCTATTAATACTTAAAATTTTAAAAGGCTTGCTGAAAAGTAAGCCTTTTTTCTTTGCAAAAATTCAAAATTATTATATAATATAAATTATGAATAAAATTCGTTTTGCGGCGGTGGAGTTTCCGCACGACCCCAAGGTTAAGGGGAATAAATATTGGTATATTTGCCCTTTTGAGGGTGTTAAAGAAGGCGACAAGGTTTGCGCGCCGCTCGGCAGAAGGGGAGGCGAACAGTCGGGAGTGGTTCGTGAAGTAGTTTACACAGACGAAACGCACGCGCCTTACCCGCCCGAAGCCGCAAAGCGTATCATTAAACCCGTTGCGGAAACGGGTGATTACGAGATAGTCAAAAAACGCAGTCTTAATACTACGGTTACGCTGATGGAAATATACGCGCCGCTCGTGGCGAAAAAAGCCGAGGCGGGGCAGTTCGTTATTTTAAGAGTCAACGGTGAGGGAGAGAGAATACCCCTCACAATCGCAGGTTACGACAGATCCGCGGGCACGGTGAGAATTATTTATCAGATAGTCGGTGCAACCACAATGCTTCTCGACGAAAAACGCGCGGGCGAATGCCTGAGCGATTTCGTCGGTCCGCTCGGTTGTGCCACGAGAACGGACGGCGTTAAAAAGGTATGCATAGTCGGCGGCGGCGTGGGTTGTGCAATCGCGTTGCCCGTTGCAAAGAAATTTCACGAACTCGGTTGCGAGGTGCATTCGATAATCGGTTTCCGCTCTGAGGAGCTCGTGATTTTAGAGGACGAGTTCGCCGCGTGTTCGGATAGCTTGAAAATAATGACCGACGACGGCAGTTACGGCGAAAAAGGACTTGTGACCCAGCCTCTGAAAGCTGCAATTGAGCGCGGTGAAAATTACGACGAGGTAATAGCGATAGGTCCGCTCGTAATGATGAAATTCGTCGTTGCAACTACTAAGCCGTACGGAGTAAAAACCACCGTATCTATGAATCCCGTAATGATTGACGGCACGGGAATGTGCGGCGGTTGCCGCCTTACCATAGGCGGGAAAACACGTTTCGCGTGTGTGGACGGTCCCGATTTCGACGGTTTCGAGGTCGATTTCGACGAAGCGATAGCCCGTTCTAATGCTTACGCGGAGTTTGAAAGGCATTCGCGTGAGAATTGTCTTTTGATGAAAGAGAGGAAGAATAATGGCGATTAATCCTAAAAAACACGAAATGCCCGTGCAAAGCGCCGAGGAAAGGGCCAGGAATTTCGGCGAGGTTGCTCTCGGTTATACTCCCGAAATCGCCGTCGCCGAAGCGCAGAGATGCTTAAACTGTAAAAACCGTCCTTGTGTTGATGGCTGTCCCGTTAATATAAATATACCCGATTTCATTTCACGTGTAAAAACGGGCGACTTCGAGGGTGCGTATGATACTATTTCGCTCAGTTCGTCCCTTCCCGCAGTCTGCGGGCGAGTCTGCCCGCAGGAAACGCAGTGCGAGAGTAAATGCACGCTGGGCATTAAATTCGAGCCGGTAGGCATCGGTAGGATCGAACGCTTCGTCGCAGATTGGCACAACGCTAATTTTAAGGGCGAAATAGCTTTGCCCGAGAGCAACGGGCACAGGGTTGCCGTAGTCGGTTCGGGGCCCTCTGGGCTGACTTGCGCGGGGGATTTGGCAAAAAAAGGCTATAAAGTTACCGTTTTCGAGGCTTTACATACCGCGGGCGGCGTGCTCGTGTACGGAATACCCGAATTCAGATTGCCGAAAGACATAGTTTCCAAAGAAGTTGAAACGCTTAAAAAATACGGTGTCGAGATTAAGACTAACGTCGTTATAGGAAAGACTTTGACGGTTGACGAACTGTTTGAGGACGGCTTCGAGGCTGTTTTCGTAGGTTCAGGCGCGGGTTTGCCGAGATTTATGAGTATTAAGGGCGAAAGTCTGAAAGGTGTCTATTCGGCAAACGAATTTTTAACGCGCGCTAATCTGATGAAAGCGTACAAAAAGGACTCGCAAACGCCCGTAATGCATGCCGAAAACGTCGCAGTAGTCGGCGGCGGGAACGTGGCTATGGACGCCGCGCGTACGGCGTTGAGATTGGGCGCGAAAAACGTTTATATCGTTTACCGCCGTTCTATGACGGAACTTCCCGCACGCCGTGAAGAAGTCGAGCATGCCGAAGAAGAGGGCGTTAAGTTTGAAATTCTGCGCAATCCCGTGGAAATTCTGGGCTATAACAACCCCGAAAATCCGCGCGACCAAAAAAACGGCTTTGTTCGGGGTATAAAATTAATAAAATGCGGGCTTGGCGAACCCGACGAGCGCGGTCGCAGAAAACCCGTTGAAATCGAGGGCAGCGAATACGAATTGGACGTGGAGTGCGTGATTATGTCGATAGGCACAAGCCCCAATCCGCTTATAAAAAGTACAACCGCGGGGCTCGATGTGAACGGGCGCGGCGGAATTATCGTTGAAGAAAGTACGGGCGCGACTTCGAAGCAAGGCGTGTTTGCGGGCGGCGACGCGGTTACGGGCGCGGCTACGGTAATACTTGCTATGGGAGCGGGAAAAACCGCAGCGAAAGCCATCGACGAATATCTTTTGAAAAATTGAAAATAATGGGGGTATGGTAATAGTGGAAGAACTTGACAATATTTTTAACGAAGCGGAAGAAATCATAGTTTACGATAACGACGTTAAAACCTCGTATAAAGCGGGCAGCCCCAAGTACGGGGAAATTCTCGAAAGCTGGAATACTACGATCAGCTCGGCGCATCAGATGCCCGCGCTCGGCGTGAGTATAGACGAGTATACGAGAAAGGAACTTAAAAGCGGGATTTGGTTGGAGTTTTGTTTCGACACGGTCTACGAATGCTGCGGAATGCCATTCGAAAAGTTGCTTATAGGCTTGGATAGAGAATATTACGGTTTCAATCTGATCCGTTACACCGCAGAGCACGGTTACGAGGGAAGATGCTTCTATCTTGACCTTTTCGGTAAAAATACCAACGATTTATACGACTTATTGCTAAATATTTAACGTTTGTATAGTACTATGTCACACATAATATATAAAATTCAATGAATTGTGAGGTTAAAAATGGTTGAATTCAGGACAAAGCTCAACGCGGATAAAGCAATGGCGGTAAATAAAAGCGCATTTAAGAGGATATGGTTCGTATTCGTCATATTCAGTATAATATTTATCGGGTTGGGTGTGCTTGCAATTTTGTTTCCCGAAGATCGGGTAGATTTTTATCTGGGTGTGTTTTTAGTTGTTTTCGGAGTAATGTTTATTCCGCTTTGCTGGTTGTTGACCGTTCTATTACAGAAGCGTATGAACAGAAGTATGCCCCTTATGAGCGAGAACACGGAATCGGTTTTTTCTTTCGACGGAGAAAAAGTCGTTATCGTGCAGACTAAAGATTACGATTATTATGAAAAGGCGGTAATGTCGTACCGCTATCTACATAAAGTGCTTGAAAATAAGGATTATTATTTTCTGTATATTTCAAAAATGCAATGCCACGTAATAGACAAGGCGTCGCTCCAACAGGGCACGCTCGAAGAACTGAACTCGTATTTTGCGGAAAATCTTGGTAACAGGTTTAAGCGCTCTTAAAATAAAAGCCCTTGCGCCGACGGCGCAAGGGCTTTTCGAGTTTCGTTATAGCGAGTTCTTGTAGGCGAGTATAGCCTTTGAAAGCTGGTCGGGGCAGGACGTGCCGTTGCGGCATTGCACGCCGGAAACTATGGCGTAAACTTCGTCTATATCTCTGCCCTCGGCAAGAAGCGCAACGCCCTGTGTGTTTCCGCGGCAACCGCCCGTGAAAATTATATCGTGAATTTTATTGTTTTCGTCTACCGTGAACTGAATTTTCTGGGAACAGGTTCCGTTAGTCTTGTAACTGAACATAAAAATCTCCTAATCGCAAAGGTTTTCGTATAATACCGAGTATACGTCGGCGGCTTTTTCTTCCCATTTTTTGTAGATAGCTTTCGCCGTTTTCTTGTCGGGAACGACGAATTTCAAATCCATCATAGGCTGAACGGGGGCGAGAATTTTCAAAACCACAGTAAAAGTGCCGTCTTTGTTCTGATAATAGTCCGAACGGCATTCCTGCCTGTTGCGGTAACGCGTGCTGTTCTTTTTAACGAACTGCGAAATTTCTTCGCGCACGCTCTTTGGAATGTTTATGTAAAAATTCGCCAGCGATTCCCTGCCGTCGGGGGTGATGGTATAAAGCGTGTCGTCGTTTTCGCCCACAACGCAGATAAAATTATCGTCTTTGAGCTTGTGAATGACGTTCACGCAGTCCATATATCCCATCCAGGTATTGGACGTGGAACACATATCGACGAGGGTACGCTCCGACAACGCGCTTTCCATTTTATCGAAAACGAACAGCAATATTAATTTGTTTATAGAGGTTTCGCCGACGTTCAACATAATCTTAATAATAAAAATAGCTCTTAACGAGCAAACTTTCATCTATTATACATAATTATTTCAATAAAATCAAGATAATTTGTCGCAAAATAATTTAATTTAAAAATATTCTGTGATATAATAATAAAAAAACGTGCGAGGCGTTAAAATGGCTTCTTTAAAAGAGCAGATTTCAACTTTTACCGATAAGTGTGAAGAACTCAAAAGCTGTAAATTCATTATGGCTACGACAAAAATCAAAGACCTCTTGAAATGTATCGTCAACTGTCCCGATTTATACCGTTTGTTTGAGGAAGTTACGAAAGATTTCGACTATCCCACGGTCAAAGCCCAGTGCATCATCTCGCCTGCAAGCGGCGTTTTTGCCGATAAGCGGGTCGCTCTTCCGCAGACGGTCGGTCAACGCCTTGCGTTCATTTTCTGCCTTTTGGTGGAGTTCGACAGAAACAACATTAACTTTAACGATTTTTTGCGCGCCTATTTTCCGGAGGACGGCAGTTACTTTGCAAGTTATCAGGCGTTCTGCAATGTCATTATAAAGGGATTGCAGGACTGTGTAATTCAGGTTTACCGTGAGGAACTGCAAGCCGTAGAAGCAGAAGAAAACGCTCCAGCCGCGCAAACGGCGGAGTTATTATCGGCGCTCGGCATTACCTTGGCTCAGGAAGTACAGTTTTTGACCGACAGCGCCGTCCCGCAAGAGGATAAGGATAACGGGCTTAAAATACTTAACGCGCTTGTAAAGGCTGTCGAGCGCGGCGATGAAACGTTGATTGACGGACTGCTTTGCGGGTACAATTATTTCGTTCTGAAATTCGGTTGCGTTTCGGACGGCATTGCCGAGCTTTTGGGGCTGATAGAGGCGTACGAGCGGTTATTATGAGTATGGAAGAGAAAAAACTCCGAGGCGGAACCGTTTACGACGGAAAAATTCTGAGACTCGAGGTGGACGACGTTCTGCTTCCCGACGGAACGGAATCAAAACGCGAATGCGTACGGCATCACGGCGGCGCAGCGGTGTTTTGCGTGGTCGACAGCAAGATACTGCTTGTCAGACAATACCGTTACTTGTACGGTAAGGAAATTTACGAGATACCCGCGGGCAAGCTCGAATACGGCGAGGACCCCGCGGCGGCTGCAAAGCGCGAACTTGAGGAAGAAACGGGCTATATAGCGGAAAGCGTTACTCCGTATCTGACGATTTATCCCACGCCGGGGTATACCGACGAGATAATTCGCGTGTATAAAGCCGATAAATGCAGAAAATCTGAGCAGAAACTCGACGACGGCGAATTTTTGAGCGTTCACGCAGTCGCGCCCGAAGAATTGCTGGAAATGATAGCCTGCGGTGAAGTATGCGACTCGAAAACGGTTGCCGCGGCGTACAAATACGCTCTGGAAACGAAAAAATAAAAGGGTTGCCGAGAGGCAACCCTTTTTGCGCTTAGTTGCAGCCGCAACCGCAGCTACAACCGCTTCCGCACAACAGATTTGAGAGAGTTCCGTTTTTCCACATGCTGTAAATCAAAGCGATGAGGATGGGGGTACAGCTACCCGAGAGCACGCCTTCGATACCGTTGCCGCTGCAGCTTGCCGCAAGCAATAAAAGTATTAAAATCCAAAGGCAACTGTTGTTTCCGCAGCTTGAAAATAAGTTCATAAGTATCCTCCTTAAATCCCCGCGCGCGCTATGTAAATTTATTTTTGTTTTTGCCCGCGGGATTTTTACCGTAAAAGTTATATCTTTTAACGGATATCGTATATTAAATAATATTTAAATTAACTCAAAAATGTTACTCGGCTTTTAATTTACTTGCAATAATTCCTCGGGCTGTGGTAATATTATTAATACACCGTACTTTCGGCTGATACGCGTTTGGGGTCGGACCGATTAAAGGTATAATAATTTTTTTACTGCGGATATTCTTTATGAAATCCGACGGAGGTTTTAAATGGAAAAGGAAAAAAAGAAGTTCTTTTCCGCCAAAAACGTAACTTATTTGGCGGTTTTAACGGCTCTCGTAATCGTTTTGCAGGTTTTCAGCGGGTATTTCAAAATCGGCGCGACCAGCCTCAGCTTCGTGCTAGTGCCCATCGTGCTCGGCGGAATGATTATGGGCGTGTTGCCCGCGTTAATTCTCGGGCTTGTGTTCGGGCTGGTCGTAATATTCGACGCGCTCGGCGGTCTTGACCCGTTTACGCTCTATCTTTTGGGCGAACAGCCTTTTTTTACGGTAATTCTGTGTCTCGTAAAAGGCGGCGCGGCGGGGGCGGTGTCCGCGCTTTGCTTCAAATTGGTTGCAAAGAAAAACAAGTACGCGGCGGCTTTCGTCGCGGCGGCGGTAACGCCAATCATAAATACGGGTATTTTTGTGGTCGGCGCGTTTTTTATGACGGGAACGATAAGTTCGTTTTTGTCGGGCGCGGGGCTTGACCTTACGGGAGTTTCGCCTTTCTATATCGTATTCGTTCTCTGCGTAGGCGTGAATTTCTTCGTGGAGCTTGCTATCAATCTTATTTGCGCGCCAGCATTGTATACGGTCGATAACGCGGTCGGTAAAAGAATAAGGTTCAACGGTTAATTATGATCATTTGTCTTGACGTGGGTAATACCAATATCAAATTCGCGGTGTACGGCGGGGACGAGCTTAAAGTGAGTTTCCGCGTCGCCACAGACTATAAAAAGACTTCCGACGAGTACGGCGGTCAGCTTCTCGGCATTCTGCGCAACAGCGGCATTTGCGTGAGCGACATAACGGGAGGGATTATCTCTTCCGTCGTGCCCCAACTCGACTACACGTTGGAGCGAACCTGCCTTACTTATCTTAATTTCAAGCCCTTAATGCTTGCACCGGGGCTTAAAACGGGTTTGAATTTAAAGGTAGACAACGCCAAGGAAGTCGGCGCGGACAGGGTCGTCAACAATGTATCCGCCGTCAGAAAATACGGTTATCCGCTCGTCGTAATAGATTTCGGCACGGCGACGACTTTCAACGTTATAGATAAAAAGGGCGAGTTCATCGGCGGTGTTATCGCGCCGGGGATAAAAGGCTCGCTTGACAGCCTTGTCAACGGCACGGCCAAATTACCGAGGGTAGAGATAGAGCGACCCGCTTCGATAATCGCAAAAAATACCGTTACCAATATGCAGGCGGGTATATTTTACGGTTTTGCGGGACTCGTAGAATATATCGTAAGAAAAATAAAGAAAGAAATGAATTGCGGGGAAGTGACCGTCGTTGCGACGGGCGGTTTCTCGGAAGTTATTGCAAAAGAAATATCGTGCATTGACAAGGTTGATAAACTTCTGACTCTGGACGGACTCAATTATCTGTATAATCTCAATAAAACGGAGGAATAAAATGAAAAAAGTCGGGGTTGCCATACTCGGTTTAGGTGTAGTCGGCGGCGGTACGTATAAAATACTTACCGAAAAACGTGAGTTTTACAAAAAAAATCACTGCGTTGACGTCGTCGTGGAAAGCGTGCTCGAACTTAACAGACAGCGCGCGCTTGACCTCGGCGTAGAGGAAGCGAAAATCTGCTCCAATATAGCGGAAATTTGCTCTAACCCCGAAATCGATATCGTAGTGGAGGTTATAGGCGGTATAGAACCCGCAAAGTCGTTCGTTCTCGCTGCGCTCAAAGCGGGTAAATCGGTCGTAACTTCCAATAAGGAGCTTTACTGCAAGTATAGTCACGAGCTTGAAAGAGTTGCGAAAAAGAATAACTGCGGACTTTTTTACGAGGCAACCTGCGTAGGCGGCGTGCCCGTTATCCGCGCAATGCTCGACAACTTGCAGGGCAACGATATAACTTCCGTAATGGGCATAATTA
>CATLAR010000051.1 GCA_949878495.1 uncultured Christensenella sp. | reverse complement strand
CGCTGGCAGTTTTTCCAAGAGATACGGCGTTGACGAAGGCACGCGGTTTTCTGCTCCGACCATTGAATTTTCCTATAAAAACGACGATCTGGGCGACCCGCTTATCAACGAGTATCACGCGCTTGCGCTCAATCTCGCAACGGCGGCGGAAATCGATACCATAAAGAAAATGGCTTTTGCCGTAAACGACGCTATGATCGCGTTCTTTAAAGAACTCAATATCGACCTTATCGACTTTAAACTCGAATTCGGCAGATTCAAGGGACAAATCGTCCTTGCCGACGAAATTTCTCCCGATACCTGCCGTTTCTGGGAAGCGGGCAGCTGGGATACAACCAAGCACGTAAGTCTTGACAAAGACAGATTCCGCCGCGACCTCGGTGGTGTTGAGGACGCTTATCAGGAAGTTTTCAAACGCCTGACGGGAGAGTAACGGATGGGCGGATTTTTCGGCGCGGTTAAGAAAAAGAGCGCGGTTTTCGACGTTTTTCTCGGAACCGACTATCATTCGCACCTTGGCACGCGGCGCGGCGGTATGGCGGCTTACGACGCCGATATCGGGTTGCAACGTGAAATTCACAATATCGAAAACGCGCCTTTCAGAACCAAGTTCGAGCGCGTGCTTTCCGAAATGAAGGGTAACGCGGCGATAGGCTGTATAAGCGATACCGACCCGCAACCCCTTCTGATGGTTTCAAGGCTGGGCACTTACGCCATTTGCACCGTCGGCGTTATCAACAACGCTCAGAAGGTAATGGCGGATTTGATTTCAAGCGGCGGTTACTTTGACGCGATGACGGGCAGTAAAGTCAACTCGAACGAAATCGTCGCCGCGCTTATAAACAGCAAAAACAGCTACGTTGAGGGCATACGTCACGCGCAGGAATGCATTGACGGCACGGTTTCCATACTTATCCTGACGGATAAAGGGACTATTATCGCCGCAAGGGACAAGTTCGGCAGACTGCCCGTTCTCGTCGGCAAGAACGGCGAGGGTTACTGCGTTTCTTTTGAAAGTTTTGCATATAAAAAGCTCGGCTATGCGGACGAGAGGGAGTTGGGTCCCGCCGAAATCGTTGAAATTTCAGCCGATAAAGTAGTTCGGCTTGCGCCTGCGGGCAAGGAAATGCGCATTTGCGCGTTCCTTTGGTCGTACTACGGTTATCCCACTTCGACTTACGAGGGGGTAAACGTCGAAATGATGCGTTGCAGAAACGGCGCGATTTTTGCCCGTAACGACGCAAAGAACCGCGATTTGCACGGCGTGGATTTCGTAGGCGGTGTTCCCGATTCGGGCACGCCGCACGCGATCGGTTATTCGAACGAAAGCAAAATACCCTTTGCGCGCCCCTACATAAAATATACGCCTACGTGGTCGCGCAGTTTTATGCCCGTCAATCAGAGCGAACGCAATAAAATAGCAAAAATGAAACTCATACCCGTACACGAGTTTATAGAGGGTAAGAGCCTGCTTCTCGTCGACGACTCTATCGTCCGCGGTACTCAGCTCAAAGAAACGGTCGAGTTCCTATATTCGCACGGCGCGAAAGCAGTGCATATGCGCTCGGCGTGCCCCCCGATAATGTACGGTTGCAAGTATCTTAATTTCTCGCGGTCCACGAGCGATATGGACCTCATTACCCGCCGCACTATGGCTGAACTCGAAGGCGACGAAGCCGTAAAGCATATAGAAGAGTATAGTAGTTCGGAAACGGAGCGCGGCAAGGCAATGCGCAAAACCATTTGCGAAAAATTCAGGTTCGAATCGCTTGAATTTCAGTCCGTGGAGGGCTTGATAGAGGCAATAGGCATAGAGCCTTGCAAACTCTGCACGTATTGCTGGACGGGTAAGGAGTAATTTATGGACGAACTTCACGAGGAATGCGGCGTTTTCGGCGTATACTCGCAGGAAAACCGCAACGTTGCGCACACCGTATATTACGGGCTTTACGCGCTTCAGCACCGCGGACAGGAATCGAGCGGCATAGCCGTTGCATACGCCAATAAAATAGCCTATTATAAGGGTATGGGGCTTGTCGCCGAGGTCTTTGCGGGCGGTAAACTCGATTGTTTGCCCGAAGGCGACGTTGCAATAGGGCACGTCCGTTATTCCACGACGGGCGCAAGCCAGCTTCTTAACGCACAACCCGTTGTTTTTACAGGCAAATGCGGTAAAATGGCGGTTGCGCACAACGGAAATCTCACCAACACCAAGCAGCTACGAGACGAACTTATCTCGCAAAACGCGGTGTTTCAGACGACAATCGATTCAGAAGTCGTCGCAATACTCATTAACAGTCTTTCAGACGGAGACATACTTACGGGCGTAAAACGCGCTTGCGCAAAACTTAAAGGTTCTTACGCGCTTGCCATTATGACTTGCGACAAACTTATCGCCGTGCGCGACCCTTACGGTATCCGTCCGCTCTGTATAGGCGCCGCGGATGGCGACTATATAATAGCCAGCGAAACATGCGCGCTCGACGCCGTCGGCGCAAATTTTCTGCGCGACGTAAAGGCGGGCGAAATAGTCGTTATCGACAGCGATGGCTTACATTCGTATATGATGGACGGTGTGCCCGAAAAGTCGAGTATGTGCATTTTCGAGTACGTGTATTTCGCCCGTCACGATTCCGTTCTGAACGGTTACAGCGTGTACGAGGCAAGGAAAGAGGCGGGCAAACTGCTTGCGCGGTATTACCCGGTCGAAGCCGACATAGTTTCGGGCGTACCAGATTCCGGCAACGTTGCGGCGCGCGGTTATTCCGAAGAAAGCGGCGTGCCGTTCGTCGAAGCGTTGGCACGGAACAGATATGTCGGGCGTACGTTTATCCAGCCCGACCAGAACCAGCGCGAAAACAGTTTAAGCGTAAAAATGAACGCTCTGCGCGGTAACGTCCGCGGCAAGCGCGTCGTGCTCATAGACGATTCCATCGTCCGCGGCACGACTATGAAAAAAATTATAAAAATGCTCCGTGAAGCGGGCGCGAAAGAAGTACATATCAGAATATGCTCGCCCATAATCAAGCACCCGTGCCACCTCGGGATAGACATTCAGACCTATTCCCAGCTTATCGGCGCGTATAAAGACGAGGACGGCATTTGCGAGAGCCTCGGCGCGGACAGCGTGAGATATCTCACCGTCGACCAGCTGCTCAGCACGTGTTCGGGCGCAAAGACGGGCTTCTGCCTCGGTTGCTTCAACGGTCACTATCCTTATCCGCTCGACGATTACAAGGCGGACAAACTTAAATTAGAATAAAACCTCGGAGGGTTGAAATGGCAATTTCCTACAAAGACAGCGGCGTGGACGTAGAGAGAGGGTATCAGGCGGTTAAGCTTATGAAAGAGCACGTAAAGTCGACTTATACCGACGGCGTTCTGGGCGATATCGGCTCGTTCGGCGGATTTTTCCGTATGCCTAAGAACGTAAAAAATCCCGTTCTCGTAGCAGGTACGGATGGCGTGGGCACCAAGCTCAAATACGCAATACTCGCAAACAAACACGATACGATAGGCATTGACGCGGTTGCTATGTGCGTAAACGACATAGTTTGTCAGGGCGCTCAGCCTTTGTTTTTCCTCGACTATTTCGCTACGGGCGCGCTCAGCCCCGAAAAGGTTGCAACCGTCGTTTCGGGCATTGCGGAGGGCTGCCGTCAATCGGGCGCGGCTCTTATCGGCGGCGAAACTGCGGAAATGCCCGGTTTCTATCCCGAAGGCGACTACGACATAGCTGGTTTCGCCGTGGGCGTTGTCGACGAAAAGAAAATTATCAACGGCAGCACCATCAAATCGGGCGACGTGCTTATCGGTATCAAGTCGAGCGGCGTGCATTCCAACGGTTATTCTCTCGTAAGAAAACTTTGGGGCGAGAACATGGAAGAGCTTGAAAAATACGACGAAGAACTCGGCGCAAAGCCCATCGACGTTTTGCTTACGCCTACTAAAATTTACGTAAACAGCATTCTCGAACTTATCAAAACCGTTAAGGTCAAGGGAATAGCGCATGTGACGGGCGGCGGGTTTATCGAGAATATTCCAAGAATTTTCCCCGATGGCATCGGCTGCGTAATCAACAAAAAATCTTACGAAATACCTAAGGTTTTCAAAATAATGCAAAAGCGCGCCGCGCTTTCCGACGAGCAGGTTTACAATACTTTCAATATGGGTATAGGTATGGTCGTATGCGTTAAGAAAGCCGATGTGGAAAAGACGATTGCACAGCTTGAAAGCACGGGTGAAGAATGCGTGGTTATCGGCAAAACCGTCAAGGGAAGCGGAGTCAAATTCAAATGAAAAGAATAGCCGTTTTTGCCTCGGGCGGGGGTACCGATTTTCAGTCGGTAATCGACGCCAACGAACGCGAAAAGTTTTGCGAAATTGCCTGTCTCGTCGCTTCCAAAGACTGTATCGGTGCAATCGACAGAGCGCGTAAACACAATATATCCGTGGGTGTATTCGAAAAAAACGCCTATCCCGACGTTGAAAAACTGTACGGGGAGCTGACGTATTTTCTCAACATGCACAGGGTGGACTATATCGTGCTTGCAGGCTGGCTGAAAATCATTCCCGAAAGTTTTATAAAGAAGTTCCAAGGCAGAATAATAAATATTCACCCCTCGCTGATACCTTCGTTTTGCGGCGCGGGGTTTTACGGTTTAAAAGTGCACCGCGCCGTGGTGGAATACGGCGCAAAAGTGTCGGGTTGTACGGTTCATTTTGTCAACGAGGTACCCGACGGCGGCGAGATAATTGCCCAAGCCGTCGTCGAGGTCAGACACGACGACACCCCCGAAAGTCTGCAACTGCGCGTTCTCGAAAAAGAGCACGAACTTTTGCCTTACTGCGTTAAAAAACTTTGCGAGGGCAAAATCGCCGTAAACGGCAGAATAGTGACGGTTTTTTAACCGCGGCGGAAAATACGAAAAAATTTACGAGGTAGATAGTTATGAAAATGAAAAAGCGCGCGCTCGTCAGCGTGTCCGATAAAACGGGCGTGGTAGAGTTCTGTAAAGGTCTCGTTGAAAACGGATTTGAAATCATATCCACGGGCGGCACGGCAAAGGCGCTCAAAGACGCGGGGTTGTCGGTAATCGGCATTTCCGATATTACGGGCTTCCCCGAATGTCTTGACGGCAGAGTCAAAACTCTTCACCCCAACGTTCACGCGGGATTGCTTGCAATGCGCTCTAATTCCGAGCATATGCAACAGCTCGAAAAGCTCAATATCAACACGATTGACGTCGTCTGCGTAAATCTTTATCCCTTCAAAGCTACGCTTGCAAAAGGCGCGGATTTCGCGGAATGCGTCGAGAATATCGATATAGGCGGTCCTACTATGATACGCGCCGCGGCTAAGAACTATCAGGACGTAGCCGTCATAGTCGACCCCAAGGATTATTCTAAGGTTCTGGAGGAGCTTGCAAACGGCGGCGTTACGCTTGAAACGAAGAAATATCTTCAGTACAAGGTCTTTGCGCATACGGCGGTTTACGACAGTCTTATATCCAACTATCTTGCCTCACAGCTCGGCATTATCTTCCCCGACGAAGTAACTTTCGCGTATTCCAAGGCTCAGGATATGCGCTACGGCGAAAATCCACAACAAAAAGCCGTATTCTATAATGAGCAGTTTATCAGAAAGGGCTCGCTTTCATCGGCTAAACAGCTTTGGGGCAAGGAACTTTCCTACAACAATATCAATGACGCAAACGGCGCGCTCGAACTTTTAAAAGAATTCGGCGATACGTACGCGGTAGTCGCTTGCAAGCACGCTAACCCCTGCGGAGTAGGCACGGGCGACAGCGTGTACGAAGCGTATATGCGCGCTTACGAGAGCGACCCCGTTTCCGTGTTCGGCGGCATTCTTGCCATTAACGGCACCGTCGATAAAGCAACTGCGGAAGAAATCAATAAAATTTTCATTGAAATAGTTATGGCGCCCGCGTACACCGACGAAGCGCTTGCCGTGCTCGAACAGAAAAAGAATATACGGCTTTTGCAGATAGACGATATTTCGGCAAAGCGCGCAAGCGACGCGTACGATATGAAAAAAGTCTACGGCGGCTTGCTCGTTCAGCAGTACGACGAAAGCCTTATACACGACGAGGACGACGAAATTTTCTCTAAGAGAGCCACCGTCGAGGAAACGGTTCTTCCTTCGGGCAAGGTCAAAACTACTTACGGGCTGGGCGTAGTTACCGCCTGCGCGCCGTCGGAACACGAGATCGAAGCTCTGAAATTCGTTTGGAAAGTAGTTAAACACACTAAATCTAACGCCATCGTTATAGGAAAAGACGGCAGGACTACGGGCATAGGAATGGGGCAGACCAACCGCATCTGGGCGGCGCAGCAAGCTATTGCGCACGCGGGCAAGGAAGCAAGAGGCTCGGTTATGGCTTCGGACGCGTTCTTCCCGTTCCCCGACTGCGTTGAAGAATGCATTAAGGCGGGAATCTCAGCTATTATCCAGCCGGGCGGTTCCATTCAGGATAAGGCTTCGGTTGAGGCGTGCGATAAAGTGGGCATTGCAATGGTATTCGTCGGCGACAGACACTTTAAACATTGATTTAATCTACATACGGAGAACAAATGAACGTACTCGTTATAGGAAACGGCGGGCGCGAACACGCAATTCTGCTCGCGCTGAAAAAATCTAAGAGAGTTGAAAAACTCTATTGTATGAAAGGCAACGCAGGCACGGCGGAAATCGCCGAAAACGTCGACGTCGACTATATGAACGCCGAAGCCGTGAAAAAATTCGCGCTCGAACACCCCGAAATCGACTATTACGTAGTCGCTCCCGACGACCCTTTGGCTATAGGCATCGTCGACGAGCTGGAAAGCGTAGGCAAACGTTGTTTCGGACCGAGGAAAAACGCCGCTATAATCGAAGCGAGCAAAGCGTTTTCCAAGAATTTAATGCATAAATACGGCATTCCCACCGCCGAAGCTCGGACTTTCGACGACTACGACAAAGCGTTATCGTACGTCCGCGAAAAGGGTGCGCCCCTCGTTCTGAAAGCCGACGGGCTTGCTCTCGGCAAAGGCGTGCTTATCTGCGATACGTTGAAGCAAGCCGAAGAGGGCTTAAAGGAAATAATGCTCGACAAGTCGTTCGGGCAAGCGGGGAACGTAGTCGTAATCGAAGAGAAAATGCAGGGGCTGAAATACAACCCCGGCGAAGAAGTTTCCGTTCTTGCGTTTACCGACGGCAAGGCCATAGTGCCTATGATAACCTCGTGCGATCATAAACGCGCGGGCGACGGGGACGAAGGCTTGAATACGGGCGGTATGGGCACGTTTTCGCCCTGCCCGTTCTGGACGGAAGAGCTTGAAAAAGAAGTGCTTGAAAAGATAATGATTCCCACTATGAACGCAATGAACGCCGAGGGCAGAACGTTTAAAGGCTGTCTGTACTTCGGACTGATGCGCACCGACAAGGGAATGAAAGTCGTCGAGTATAATTCGCGCTTCGGCGACCCCGAAACTCAAGTTGTTCTGCCTATGCTGAAAACCGACCTTCTGGATATTTTCGAGGCGGTGACCGACGAGCGGCTATCGGATATAAAAATCGAGTGGGAGAGCGGCGCGTGCGTATGCGTCGTGCTTGCCAGCGGCGGCTATCCTTTAAGCTATGCAAAGGGCAAGGAAATCACCGTCGGCGATTTGGGCGACGCGGTGCTCGTTCACGCTGGCACTGCTTTAAAGGACGGTAAGCTCGTAACCAACGGCGGGCGCGTGCTCGGCGTGGTTGCCAAGGGTAAAAACTTGGAAGAGGCGCGGCTCAAAGCGTATAACGCCGCGGAAAACGTCAGTTGGGAAAATATGCATTACCGCAAGGATATAGGAATTAAATACCGCAAAGGCTGAGCGTTGCGGAGTAAGGTTAAAAATATGATTTACAGAATTTTCGTTGAAAAAAAGGATAATTTGCAGGCTGAAAAGGTTAAGGAAGACGCAAGAAATCTACTTAAAATAAACGTGAAAGACGTTCGCAAACTTATCAGATACGACGTGGAAGGTCTGACTGCGGAAGAATTTGCCGCGGCGGTTCCGTGCGTGTTCTCCGAGCCGCCCGTAGACGACGTTTACTATGAAGAGGTAGAGTTCGGCAAGGAATATTCGGTGTTTGCAACGGCGTATCTCACGGGTCAGTACGATCAGAGAGCAGACAGTGCGGCGCAATGCGTGCAGCTTCTCACGCAGAAGGAACGCCCGCTCATAAAATGCGCAAACGTTTACGCAGTTTCGGGCGTCGATGCTAAACAGCTTGAAAAGCTCAAAAACCACCTTATTAACCCCGTGGAAAGTCAGGAAGTCGGACTTGAAAAACCCGTCTCGCTCGCTCACGCCGCAGTCGTTGCCGAGGACGTAAAGACCGTAGACGGTTTTATCGGGTTCACCGATAATGAAGTCGCAGAATATCACGCGAAAATGGGTCTTGCTATGTCCAAAGATGACCTGGCTTTCGTCCGCGATTATTTCGGTAAAGAGTGCAGAAACCCCACCGAAACGGAAATACGCGTTATAGACACGTATTGGTCGGACCATTGCCGTCACACGACTTTTGCAACGGAAATCAAAAATATAAAAATCAACAGCGATAACCCGCACATCGAAAAGGCGCTAAGGCTGTATAACGGGCTGTTTGCCGAGCTTTACGCTGACAGAAAGGACAAATATCCCTGTCTTATGGATATAGCGACTATCGGCGCGAAAAAGCTCAAAAAGGACGGGAAGCTCGATAACCTCGACGAGTCCGACGAAATCAATGCTTGTTCGATTAAAATCGACGCGGTGCTCGACGGCAAGCCTCAGAAATATACGGTTATGTTCAAAAACGAAACGCATAACCATCCTACGGAAATAGAGCCTTTCGGCGGCGCGGCTACCTGCCTCGGCGGAGCTATACGCCACCCGCTTTCGGG
>CATLAR010000050.1 GCA_949878495.1 uncultured Christensenella sp. | reverse complement strand
GCAACCATCAAAGGCGTAGAAGAAGCTACCAAAAACACCGTTTCCGACAGCAATCTCGTTATCGCGGACGCAACGCAGGGCAGCGCGAGAGTTTTGAAAGCTATTCAGAACGCGCTTTCCAAAATTCAAGTTAAATAACGCTTAAAAGGTTGAAATACCCGTCTTTACGACGGGTATTTTTATTTGATTTTAATTGTGAAAAATTATATAATATACTTATGAAAAAATTCGCGCCTATTTTATTGAGCACGCTCTTTGCCGTGCCTCTCGCGGGCTGCACCCAAAAACCTGCCGCGCCCGATACTTCGCCGTTTTTCTTTGCAATGGTGGCGGACGCCGCGTACGTCTTGCCGTCGACCGTTAAGGAGTCGCAGGAAAGCGACTGTTACGCTCTTTACGGCGAAACGCGCGGGCTTTTGAACGAGCTTGACCGTTCGTTAAGTTCCACCGTGTCCGGTTCGTGTATATCCAGATTCAACGGCGCGGCGGCGGGCGAAAAAGTCGAGCTTGACGAGCACGCCTACCAAGTGTTTTCGCTTGCTATGGAGCTTTACGAAATAACCGACGGTTACTATAACCCCGCCGTTTATTACAACGTTCAGGCGTACGGTTTCGGCGGCGCGACGGAAATGCCAAAAACCGAGGACGACTTGCCGTCCGACGAAGTTATAGCCGAATATAACGTTCTTTCGGCGAGTTTCGCGCAGGTTGAACTGTCCGAAGAAGGCGGCAGATATTACGCAGTAAAGCCCGATACTACGGTGGAAATAGACGGCGCGGTCTACTCTATGAAAATAGACCTGGGCGGTCTTGGAAAGGGTTACGCGGTTGAAAAAGCCGACGGGCTTATGGATAAGCACAATATTAAGAACGGGTATTTTACTTTCGGCGAAAGCAGTATAGCGCTTAAACGCTTCCACGACGGCGACGGAAATTATACGCTCGGGCTAAGTTCGCCGAGGTACACGGCGGGCAAGTCTCAGTACGCGCATACGTACGTTTCCGATTCCCGTCTGTCCACGAGCGGCGACAACGTGCAGTATTACGAGATAGGCGGCGTGCGTTACAGCCACGTAATAGACCCTACGACGGGCAAACCCGTGCAGACGGGCGTTATGTCGGCTACGGTAATAGGCGCAAGCGCGGCGCGCAACGACGCGTATACAACGGCTATAATGGCAATGGGCAAGGAACGCGCGATTGAATTTATAAACGAATATCTTTCTGCGGAAAGGGTGTTTTTTACTTACGACAACGGAACGGGTTACGAGATTATAACCAACGCGGCGGAGAACGAATACGAAGTCAAGGATGAGAGGTTTAAGGTCGTAAGCAAGGTCGTAGACGGAAAAATCGTATTGGAGAATTAATGTCGTTCAAAAAGGTAAAAGCCGTAAAAGCCGATAAGGGCTTTAAAATATGGGACTTGCTCGTCTACGCAATCGTCGCGCTTATTGCCGTGGCAATTTTCCTTGCGGTGTTTCTCACGCGGGATTCAAGCCCGCTTGAGGGCGTAAGGGTGTATTCCCGCGGCGAGCTCGTATTCGAATACGTTTTCGCCAAAGACGAGTATAAAATACTCGGCGACGGCGCGGAAATTGCCGTAGAGGACGGCGACGGCGTTCTGACGGTCAGGGTGACTACGGAAGACGGCTACAACGAGCTTTGCGTAGATAAGAGCGGCGGGGTAAAAGTTGTTTCCGCGGACTGTAAAAACAAGGACTGCGTTTATATCCCGGAAATAAGGGATAACGGCGGGATTATCTTTTGTTCCCCGCACGGTCTGCGCGTCGTGCCGTTCGATTTCGACCCCGACGACGGAATTATAATAGTTTAAGCATTGAAAAAATGGCTGTCGGTCAATACCGACAGCCATTTTTATTTTAATTTACATTTTGTTGTCTTGCGAGCCCTTTTCGGGAGCTGCTTGTTCGGGAGTTTCCTCCGCGGTTACTTTGCGGCTGATAATTATGTGACGGGGGCATTTTGCAACGCAGGTCAGACAGCCGGTGCATTTGGAATAATCGAACTTGGGCAAGTTGTTTTCCATCGTAATCGCGCCGTGAGGGCAAACCTTTGCGCACACGCTACAACCGATACAACCTACTTTGCATACGCTCGAAACTTCCTTTAACTTGCATTGCGAAGAGCAAGCAACGAAAACGGGAGCGGAGGAGGGGATGCGTTCGATAATGTGCTTGGGGCACGCCGTAATGCACGCGCCGCAGGAGATGCATCTGTCGGGGTCGACTTTGGCAAGTTTTCCCGTGACTTCTATCGCGTTTTCGGGGCAAACGGCTTTGCAGTCGCCGCAACCGAGGCAGGCGTACGAGCAAGCCTTGTTTCCGCCCAACAGCGAGTTGCAGGAAGCGCATGTGGGGTTGCCGTTATATTCGAATTTGTCCGCGCAGTTTTCTATTCCGCCGTTACATTTTACAACGGCGACGGTAGGTTCCTCGTCGGAAAGCTCTATGCCGAGAAGTTTTGCTATCTCGGCTTTCTTTTCGGGCGAGGTAACGTGACAGTCTGACAAATTGCCGCTGCCGTCGGCGAGTTTGGAGGCAAACCCGCTACAACCCGAACAGCCGCAACCGCCGCAGTTCGCGCCGGCAAGGTTATCGAGAATTTTCGTAATTTTCTCGTCGACGTTGACTTTGAACACTTTGCCTACGATAATTATAAGCGCGCCGATTATCAGCGCCGAGCCGGCGAAAATGCCCGCTACTATCCCGACCGTAATCCAGGTCTGGTTTGTAATTTCAAGTAAATTCATTCGTCCGCCTCCTTAGGAAATATACGAAAACACCGTAAACGCCATACAGATAAAACACGCCGTTACCATCGCAATGGGGAAGCCCGCTATAGCTTTGTGCATTTTGTAATAGTTGAGCTTTTCGCGCATTCCGCTCATAATAATCATAACGAGCGTGAAGCCGAGTCCAGCGAACAGCGCATACAAAGCAGCCCAGCCGATATTCATCGCCACGCCCTCGCCGAGTATAGACGACATATCGCCGATAACCAGCTCGGTTACGCCGAGGACCGCGCAGTTCGTAGTGATAAGGGGCAGGTAAATGCCCATTGCACCGTAAAGCGAGGGGGAAATCTTCTGAATAATCTTTTCAAGCATTTGCACGGGCGAAGCGATGATAAAGATAAAGAAGATAATTTCAAGGAACTCGAAATGCAGGGGAGCCATTACGTACGTGTAAATGGGATAGGTCACGAGGGTCGCCAGCACCATTACCAGCGTTACCGCAATACCCATTCCCGCCGCGCTCGACGTCTTTTTGGAAACGCCGAGGAAGGGGCACACGCCGTACGTTTTAGCGGTTATAAAGTTGTTCGTGAGTACTGCCGAGAGTACTATTGCAATAAAGGTCGCCATAATTTACGCCGCCTCCTTCAAGAGATTTTCACGCGCGAGCTTGTTCGCCTTTACGCGCCTTGCGCGCTCGAACCCGTCCATAACGTACACGAACACCGCAATGCAGATACCGTATACGAAGAACGCGCCTGCGGGCGATGCGAGCATTCCGATTTTGAAGCTCATAATCTGCAAACCGAACAGCGAGCCTTTGCCGAAGAATTCGCAGATAATACCCATAAGCGTGAGCGCAACCGTGAAGCCCAGACCGTTGGCAACGCCGTCGACCGCCGCTTCGAGCACGCCGTGCTTGTTTGCGAACGCTTCCGCTCTGCCGAGAATGATGCAGTTTACGACTATCAGCGCAAGGAAGCCGCCGAGTCCGTCGTACAGCGACGGTACGAACTTTTCAAGGAACATTCTCGCAAACGTAACCAAAGTTGCGATTACGACGATGTAGCAGGGGATACGCACCGCGTTGGGAATTAATTTTCTCAGCGCGGAAATTATGATATTGCTGAGAGTGAGTATTACGAGAACGGTAAGCCCCATTCCCATAGACGAAAACGCCGAGTTTATAAGTCCGAGCGTGGGGCAGGTGCCGAGCACCAGCATAAACGTCGGGTTCTGATAGAAAAGCCCGTCCAGAGTAATTTTCTTATACTTATTCATTTTCAGCACCTCCTTCGGCGTTATTGAGGTAATAATCGTAGTTGGCGATAGCAAACGCTCCCGCCGCAAAGCAGAGGTAGTTAGATTTGGTTGCGCCCGTAGCGATAACCGCGTTATCCTTTACGTTTCCGTCAGCGCCTATTATCGATTTGAAATAATCGAGGTCTTTACCGACGAAGAGCGAACCGTCCTTGATGGCGGGGTTCATATCCGCGTCGTAATCGAAAGTGGAGCCGTTTACGGTAATAGCATAAGTTTTAATCTTCTTATCTTCGCCTACGGTGACGCTGATTTTGAAAGATTCGGCTTCGCCGTTGCCTTTCGTCGTTATCGCGTAGATAACGTCCGTTCCGCTGACCGTGCAAGAGGTTTCTTCAACGTCGATATAAGCGTCGAATTCTTTGAGCGACTGAATATAATCGTAGTTGGCGACTGCGAACGCTCCCGCCGCAAAGCAGAGGCTGTTAGACTTGGTTGCGCCCGTTGCAATTACGGGATCGTCGGCTTTTTCGCCGTCCTCGCCTATTATCGATTTGAAGTATTCAAGGTCTTTGCCTACGAAGAGAGAACCGTCTTTAATGGCGGGATTCATATCCGCGTCGTAATCGAAAGTGGAGCCGTTTACGGTAATAGCATAAGTTTTAATCTTCTTATCTTCGCCTACGGTAACGCTGATTTTGAAAGATTCTGCTTCGCCGTTGCCTTTGGTAACTACGTTATAGGTAATTTCCTTGCCGTTTTTAGTCCAGCTCGTATCTTCCATATTGATAAGAGTATGGTAAGCGAAATCTTCGTAAGGGTCTTCTTCTTCGATATCGCCGCCGCTGAGGAAAGCGTTCATAAACGTAATCGTGCCGTTTACCGCGTTGCAAATACCGCGCATCGAGTAAGAAGCGTCGGTTTTGACGAACATTTCGCCTTCTTTATCGTTTTCGTCTTTGCCGTACGAATATACAATGCCGTCTTTATAATCTTTGGCAAATTTATCGTAAACGGACGCGCCGATTTTGTTAAGGAAGGATTCCGCGGGGTTATCCGCGATGGGCGCGGTTACTTTACCTACGCCGCCTACCGATTTGCCGTCCGGTTTGGTGAGAATGACTACCCAGCATTTAACGTTGCCGCCGTAGCCGTTTTTGCCCGAAGCGTTTACGATATAGTTGCCGTCGTCCTCGACTTTATAAACGTCGTTTATTATCGCCGAGCTTAAATTGGTGTTTTTGTCGGAAACATCTTGTTTTTTCGTGGTTACGGATTTACCGTAAATTTCACTTAAAACGCGCTGGAATTTTTCTTCGTCCGATACCGCTAAAAGTCCGTTCATTATCGTGAGGAACACGCCGCAAACGAGCAGAACGCATAAAAGCGCGGCAAGGCATTTAAAAATATTGCTCTTGAAAAACTGTTTAACGGTCATTTATTTGCCCTCCTTTTTAGCTTTTACATAGCCGAAAGGCTTTCTTATGAACGCTCTGTCGATTAAGGGCACGAACAGGTTCATTAAAAGAATTACGAACGAAGCCACTTCGAGGTTAGTCAGGTATCTTAGAACGGCAAGCGCTACCGCCGATACGCAGAGATAGAAAATCTGTCCGTAGACGCCCTTGGGGGAAGTAACGTAGTCGGGGAACATAAATATCGCCGCAAACAGCACGCCGCCCGAAAGAATATTGGGAAGAATGAGCGCCGCGTCAAGCGTGTATTTTTCGTAATAGAACCCGCCCGCAAGCCAGGCCGCCAAGCCGAACACCGCAATGAAGAGGAGGGGCTGCCACCATTTGACGACCTGTCTTACCGCGAGGTAAACGTAGCCGACGAGCAGCGCGGCTTTGCACGTTTCGCCTATGCAGCCCTTAACGCCCGTGCCGAGGAACAAATCGAGTACGCCCAGATAGCTTTTGGGGGTGACTTTATCCGCCGAGGGAAGAAGTCCCGAAAGGTTGGTTGCGTCGGAATTGACGAACGAGCTGTCAACCGTGCCTATCGCGCCTATTTTGCAAGCCGCGTAAGTAGTAATGGCGAAGCTGAGGAACATAAACCCTCTGCCTGCCGCCGCGGGGTTGACGAGGTTTTTGCCCGTGCCGCCGAAGAGCATTTTAACGACCGCAATCGAGAAAATGCTGCCGATGAGTATTTCGTACCACTTGGTGGTGGAGGGAAGTATCAGCGCGAGTATAAGTCCCGTAACCACGGAAGTAAAGTCAAACTGTTTCCACCATCCCGCACAAACTTTTCCCGCGTTTTTGCACTTTGCCGCAAAGCCTTTGTTTGCTATGAAGAACCATACGAATTCCGTTGCGACGCACGCTGCCACGGCTACGAGTTCCACCATAAGCGCGGTCAGTCCGAAGAACACTATTCCCGCAATAGCCGCGGGCGCAAGCGCGATGCATACGTCGATCATAATGCCGCGCGTCGTTTTCTTCGATTTGACGTGGGGGGGAGTGGAGATAACTATCGTATTATCCATATTTTTATCTCCTTATTTCTTATTACGAAGTTCAGCCTTCGTTTTGCGTATTGCCTGAATCAAAGGTCGTTTTGCAGGGCAGATATACTCGCACGCGCCGCATTCTATGCAGGACGCCACGTGCCCGTATTTCGCCGCCGCCTCGAAATCGCCCGCCGCCGAATAAAACGCGGTGTTCATAGGCATTAAATGCATAGGGCAAACGTCCGCGCACTTGCCGCAGTTGAGGCAGGGCGTGGGAGCCTTGGTTTCGGCTTCGGCCGCGGTGAGCAAAAGCACGCCCGAGGTTGTCTTGTGCGTGTACGACTCGTAATCCGCAACCGCAACGCCCGTCATAGGTCCGCCGAGCACCGCTTTCACGGGCGACGAGTTTTCGCCGCCGCAATAAGCGATTATATCCTTAATCGGAGTGCCGACTCTTACCCAGACGTTTTTAGGCTCTTTTACGGCTTTGCCCGAAACGGTGACGACGCGCTCGTAAAGGGGCTTGCCGAGTTCGACCGCCTCGCATACGGCGTACGCCGTGCCTACGTTCTGGACTACGAGACCGAGGTCTGCGGGCAGTTTCCCCGCGCCTATTCTGCGCCCAGTGGTAACGTACGCAAGCTGTCTTTCGCCGCCCATAGGATACTGCTTTTTGAGAATTACGACTTTAATATCCTCGTAAGGCTCGAAAAGCGCAATCGCGTCTGGTTTGTTGGCTTCGATGCCGATTATTATGTTCGCAACGCCGAGCGCCTTGGCAAGGTATCTCGCGCCGCGGACTATATCGTCGGTCTTTTCAAGCATTAAACGGTGGTCGCAGGTGAGATAAGGCTCGCATTCCGCGCCGTTTAAAATAAGCGTGTCCACGGGCGTTTTAGGCGAAACCTTAACCGCCGTGGGGAAACCCGCGCCGCCGAGTCCTACGATACCGCATTCGCGTATACGCTCTTTAATTTCCTCGGCAGACGGATCTTTAAGCGCGGGGAAATACGCCTTTTCACCGTTTTCCGTGGGCTTAACGTAGATAAACGTTTCTTTAACGCCGTTTACGCCCGTTTCTTCGGCTATCTTTTCAATAGTACCCGCCGCGCTTGCAAACACGTCCGACGATATGGCTCCGTCGGCTTTGGCTATTATTTCGCCTTCTCTGACTGCCTGTCCTGCGGTTACGCAGGGTACGGCGGGTTTGCCCAAAGACTGCGAAAGGGAAATTGCCAGAAGTTCGGGTACGGGCATTACTTCAAGGGGAGCGGAAGCGGATAGCTCTTTCGCACCCTTGGGGTGAACGCCGCCGAAGTAGTACTTTCCTTTTACTGCTTTCAATGTTGACCTCCAATTATCCTTAATTATCGTTAATCAGTTATAAAAAAACCTTTGCGGTTAAATTATCGTTTTTTCTCGGGCAGCAGTCTGTTGAAAGTAGACTGCGGAATGCCGCGGAACACCAGCATCGTCGCGCCGCCGACTATCGCGCCCGCAAGCACGCCGAGCAGTACGAGGTAGGGCATATAACCGAACATAAGCGCGGAGCCGGACAGAAACGCGAAAACCGCGTTCTGCGTTATATTGTGGGCGACCGCCGCCGCGACGGATACGGACATTACCGAAATTTTAGGGTACGCCGTGTAAATAAGCAAAGACGAAACCGCCATAGAAACCACGCCGCCCGTAAACGAGTACATCAGCGCGGAAACGTTGCCCGCGTAAATTGCGCCGAGCAGAGTCCTTACCGCGACGACTACGAACGCTTCCCACGGCGAATAAATAATCAGCGCCGTTAAAGAAAAAATATTCGAAAGCCCCATTTTCGCGCCGGGAATGCCGAGCGGCGGGAAGAGCCCTTCAATTATAAACGTGACGAGGCTGAGTCCCGTAAGCACGGAAAGCGTCGCAATTTTTTTTGCTATGCCCATAACGTATCCATTATACACCAAATTATATAATAAGTAAATGAATATCGTTAAAGTTTTTGCTTATTTTTCACGGAAACTTCAAAAAATCGTCGCGAAAATTTCTCCGTCTGCGCTTGACTTGCTTTCAAACGGTTTATATAATAATTAATAGTATAACCAAACGTTATGACAAGGAGAATAATATGGATTTGAAATACGAACGCAAGAACGTTTATAAAGAAGCCGACGGCAAGGAACTCGAAAAAATTTACGAGTTCGCCGAAGGTTATAAATCCTTTCTGGACAATTCCAAAACCGAGCGCGACGCGGCTCTGACCGCAAAAAAACTCGCGGAAGAAAAGGGCTTCAAGCCTTTCTCGTTCTCGGAAAAACTCAAAGCGGGCGATAAGAGATATTTTATCAACAGACACAAAAACGTGTTCCTCATCAGCGTTGGCACCGAGGACGTTTCAAAGGACGGCGTGCGTATAATGGTCGCACACGTGGACAGCCCCAGGCTCGACCTCAAACCCAACCCTATGTACGAGGACGCGGGGCTGTGCTATTTCAAAACGCATTATTACGGCGGAATTAAAAAGTACCAGTGGACGGCGACCCCGCTCGCTCTTCACGGCGTAGTAATGCTCCGCGGCGGCGAGAGAAAGGAAGTCTGCGTCGGCGAGGACGAAAACGACCCTATTTTTTA
>CATLAR010000049.1 GCA_949878495.1 uncultured Christensenella sp. | reverse complement strand
ATTAAACCGCAAATTGGCTGTTATACAGCCGCGAATAGAAGCCTTGCTTTTCAAGAAGTTCTTCGTGAGTGCCCTGTTCGACGATATTTCCGTTATTCATAACGAGAATAAGGTCGGCTTCCTTAATCGTCGAAAGCCTGTGCGCGACTATAAAACTCGTCCTGCCCTTCATAAGCCGCGCGAAAGCTTCCTGTATTTTGAGTTCCGTGCGGGTGTCTATCGACGAGGTCGCCTCGTCGAGAATGAGCATCGGCGGCAGACAGAGCATTATGCGAGCGATACACAAAAGCTGCTTCTGTCCCTGCGACAAGCCGTCTTCGGTCAATACCGTGTCGTAGCCTTGCGGCAACTGCATTATAAATCTATGCGCGTGCGCGGACTTCGCCGCTTCCTCTATCTCGCCGAGCGCCGCGTCGGGATTGCCGAGCGCGATATTTTCGGCGACGGTTCCGTTTTTCAGCCAGGTGTCCTGCAACACCATTCCGTAATTTTTCCTCAGAGATTTACGGGTGACCTGCGTGATATCGTTGCCGTCGACGGTGATTCTTCCCGAGTCGGTATCGTAAAACCTCATTAAAAGGTTTATAAGCGTAGTTTTGCCGCAACCCGTGGGGCCTACTATGGCGATGCGCTGACCCGATTTTGCGGCGAGCGAAAGATTCCGGATAAGTTTCCGTTCGGGGTCGTACGAAAAGCTGACGTTCTCGAACGCGACGTCGCCGCGAACATTTTCGAGTTCGCCGTCCGCATCCGGCGTCTGCGCCTCTTCGTCGATTATCTCGTAAATGCGACCCGCGCAAGCGACGGCGTTCTGCAATTCGGTTATAACGCCCGAAATTTCGTTAAACGGTTTGGTGTATTGGTTGGCGTAGGCAAGAAGGCTTGTCAGCATTCCCACCGAAAACGCAACGGGCAACGGCGTGTTCCAGACGAGCATTAACGCGCCCGAAAGCGCTACCGCCGCGTAAACCACCGCGTTTACGAAACGTGTGCTGGGGTTAGTCAACGAAGAATAGAAAATGGATTTCAGCGAGGCCTTCGTCAGTCTGTCGTTTACCTCGTCGAATTTTTCGATATTTTCGTCCTCGCGGTTAAACGCTTTAACAACTTTGAGATTACCTATCATTTCGTCGATAAACGCCGTCTGTTCGCCGCGGATTTCCGACGTTTTTCTGAATAGCGAGTACGTGCGCGAAGCAATGTATTTTGCAACGAACAGCGAAAGCGGGGTTATAACGAATACTATGAGCGCGATTACCCAATTTATCGCTAGCATAATGCCCAGCGTGCCAGCAATGGTAAGCACGCCCGTGAAAAGCTGCGTAAAGCCCATTAATAGTCCATCGGCGAATTGGTCTACGTCGGCTATGTTTCTGCCGACGATATCGCCGTAAGGTCGCGCGTCGATAAATTTCAGCGGCAGTTTCTGCAACTTGGCAAACGCTTCGTCGCGGACGTCGCGGACGACGGCATAGGTAATTTTATTATTTATGACGTTCATAAGCCACTGCGCAATGCAGGTCACGCCTATCGTAACGCCGATATAGATAAATTTTATGAACACGGCGCGGAAATCAACCGCGGTACCGTCTACG
This sequence comes from uncultured Christensenella sp., assembly GCA_949878495.1. GTDB lineage: Bacteria > Bacillota > Clostridia > Christensenellales > Borkfalkiaceae > Coproplasma. Next base: position 7,824 of record CATLAR010000049.1, on the reverse strand, counting down.
AGCAGGTCGATTATCTGTCCGAAGAACACGGGCGCGATAAGGTTGCCCGCAACCGACACGAGCGCGAAGAACACCGTCAGCGCCACGAGCAGTCTGTAGCCCTTCAACTGTCTCAAAATACGTTTGAATATAGCTTTCTGCGAGGGTTTATTCATTTGCTTCACCCTCCTTTTTAAACTGCGAGTTATGGATTTCGCGGTAGACCGCGCAAGACTTTAAAAGTTCGTCGTGTGTGCCGAGACCGACCATTTTACCGCCGTCGAGCACGACGATTTTGTCTGCATGGCGGATTGACGAGGTTCTCTGAGATACGATAAACACCGTCGGCTTATAGTCGAGGTTTTTAAGCGATTTCCTCAGTCTTGCGTCCGTCGCGTAGTCGAGCGCGGACGCGCTGTCGTCGAGTATGAGAATATCGGGCTTTTTGACGAGCGCGCGCGCGATAGTCAATCTCTGGCGTTGACCGCCCGAAAAATTCTTGCCGCCCTGTTCCACTCTTTCGTCCAGCCCCGCTTCCTTGGATGCTACCACGTCGGAAGCCTGAGCCGCTTCCAGCGCGGAGAAAATATCCTCGTCGCTCGCATTCTCGCTGCCCCATTTGAGGTTTTCGCGGATAGTGCCGTTAAAAAGCACGGCGCGTTGGGGGACTATGCCGCATTCGTCGCGGAGTTTTTCGTCGCCGTAGGCGTTTACGTTGATGCCGTTTAAAAGAATTTCGCCGTCCTTTACGTCGTAAAAATGCGGCAGAACGTTGACGAGCGTGGTTTTTCCCGCGCCCGTTCCGCCGATTACGCCCACCGTTTCACCCTTTTCTACGGTGAAGTTAACGCCCTCGAGTGCGTTGGCAGGCGACGACGAATAGTTGACGCTTACGTTTTTGTATTCGATGAAATGCGCGCTCTCCGCCTGCGCTTTTACGCCGCTTTTAAGCGAGGACTGCATTTCGAGCACTTCGCTTATTCTGCCTGCGCACGCAAACGATTTGGTTACGGTTATTATCAGGTTGGCGAGCTTGATAAGCTCGACGAGAATCTGCGACATATAGTTGTAAAGAGCGACTACCTGACCCCGATCGAGCGCGCCCGAATCAAACTGTATCGCGCCCGTATAAAAAAGAATTATAATGCCCGCGTTTATTACCGCAAAAGTCAGCGGGTTCATTAACGCGGATATTTTGCCTACGAAAAGCTGCGATTTGGTGAGCGCGGCATTTTTGGCGTTGTAGTCGGCGATTTCGTCCTCTTCCTTGCAGAACGCACGGAGCACCCGCGCCCCCGTGAGCGTTTCGCGCGTGGCAACGGTAACTTTATCAAGATTGCCCTGAACGCGCTTGTAAAGAGGAATGCTTATCAACATAATACCGAAAACGATTACGCAGAGCACGCCTATCACTCCCGCGAACACGCCGCCCGCGAGCGCGCTTATCGAAAACGCCATTATCATTGCGCCGAAAACTATGAACGGCGAACGCATAAACAGACGGAGCACGAGGTTTACACCCGACTGCACCTGATTGACGTCGCTCGTCATTCTCGTTATCATTTTGCCCGTGCCTAGTCTGTCCATTTCCGCATACGACAGCGACTGCATTTTATCGAAAAGATCGTGACGGAGTTCCTTGGAAAAGCCGACTGCGGCTTTTGCCGCGAAAAACTGCGCGGCGACCGCGCTTATCAGCCCCACTACGCCGAGCGCGACGAGTATTAAACACGCGTAGGTAACGTATATCGCGCTTCCCGCGCCCCCGCCAATCTCGTTGATTATAGCGGACACGACGAGGGGAACTATCAGCTCGAAACTCGCTTCCAGAAGTTTGAAAAGCGGCGCGAGTACGCATTCGAGTTTATAATTTTTTAAATATTTCAGTAGTTTCCGCATACGAAGATAATTATACCATATTATGGAAATAAAAAGCAAATTTATTGCAATTAGAATACCGAAATGATAAACTATTTATATGAGTTATAACGTTTATCTGAAAAAGGGCGAAGAGAAAAGAATCGTCGCGGGGCATAGCTGGGTTTACGCTAACGAGGTTGCCAAAATCGAGGGCAAGGACAAGAACGGCGCGCTTGCCGCCGTATATTCCAACGACGGAAGATTTATCGGGCGGGGCTATATCAACCACGCATCGAAAATACTCGTCAGAATTTTTATACGCAACGGCGGCGAGGACGACGCGGAGTTTTACGAAAACGCAATAATAGCCGCAAACGAATACAGGCGCAGTCTCGGTTACGATAACTGTTACCGCGCGGTGTTCGCCGAGTCGGACAACCTTCCCGCGCTTATCGTCGATAAATACGGAGATTATCTTGCCGTTCAGTTCCTGTCGCTGGGCGTGGATATGCGCAAAGAACTTATTTGCGGCGCGCTGGTCAAGGTATTCGCTCCCAAGGGCATTTACGAGCGCAGCGACGTTGCGGTAAGAAAAAAAGAGGGCTTGCCGGAGGTTAAAGGCGTTTTGTACGGCGAAGTTCCCGACTACTGCCCCATAGTGGAAAACGGGATTAAAATGCTCGTCGACGTTAAAAACGGTCAGAAAACGGGATACTTCCTCGACCAGAAGGAAAACAGATTTGCGGTGAGAAAGTATTGCAAAGGCGAAGTTCTGGACTGTTTTTGCAACAGCGGCGGGTTTTCGCTCAACGCCGCGACCGTCGCCGACGAAGTTACCGCCTGCGATATTTCCGAGCTTGCGCTCAGAAATGTTTCCGACAACGCCGCGCTGAACGGCTTTGGTAACGTGCGCACTCAGTGCGGCGACGTGTTTGAAATTCTGCGCGCGTACAGACGGGAAAAGAAAACGTTCGACGCGGTCATACTCGACCCGCCCGCGTTCTGCAAATCGGCGAGCGAAGTCAAGGACGCTTACCGCGGATACAAGGATATAAACGTAAACGGGCTGAAAATAGTTAAAAAGGGCGGATTTTTAATAACCTGCTCCTGCTCGCATTATATGACTACGGCGCTGTTTGAAAAAATGCTTATAGAGGCGGCGCGGGAAAGCGGGCGCACGGTGCGGTGCGTGGAAACCAAAACGCAGGCGCCCGACCACCCCTCGCTGCTCTCCGCCGAGGAAACGCAGTATCTTAAATTTTTCGTGTTGCACGTAGTATAAATTGTACAAACGCAAAACGCCTTCCTTGATACGGGAAGGCGTTTTAAAATGAAAACGGTCGGAAAAATTCCGACCGAAAACACGTAAATGCAATCTTTTATTTTATTTCCGAGTATTGTCAATGAGTATAGCAAGCTCGTAAATTATTGCGCCCGCACCGAAAAAGCCGATGAACCCGAACGGATTTTTCTCTACGATAGCAAACGCAATACCTACTACGCCGATTAAAGCTCCTATTACCCTGAAAATTATTCCTTTCATATTTATACTCCGTCTTTAAAAAAAATGCACCCAAAAATTGGGTGCAAAAAAATGCATTTACAGTATTTCTTATTTCATCCGGACTATAACCGTCGGTATAGGAATCGCACCTATTCGGGAACTCGCGTTCTTCTCAGACTACCCGCATAAACGGGATTACTGCCGGTAAGGATTTTCACCTTGCCCCAAAGAAATTTAATTGTAGCTTTAATTATATATTACGTTTCGTTAATTGTCAATATTTGGAAAGAAATTTCCGCTGATATTTTTCGGGCGGTCGTTTCAATCAAATAGCCCAGTTGCCGTTTACGAATACGGGCACTTCTCTGCCGTCGGCGGTTATTCCCGTTATCGACATATCCGCGCTGCCTATCATAAAATCAACGTGTATCATCGAAGAATTTACTCCCGCTTTTTCGCATTCGTCGTTCGTCATATTCTCGAAGCCTTCGAGACAGTTGGTAAAGCCGCGTCCGAGAGCGAGATGACAGCTCGCATTTTCGTCGAAAAGCGTATTGTAGAAAAGTATGCCAGTGTTATTTATAGGCGAATTATGAGCAATGAGCGCAACTTCGCCGAGGTACGCCGCGCCTTCGTCCATAGACACCATATTTTTGAGAAGCTCTTCGTTGCTTTCCGCGCCGACTTCCACCACCTTTCCGTTTTCAAAGCGCACCCAGAAATTTTCAATGAGCTTGCCCTGATAGGAAAGCGGCTTGGTTGAAACGACCTTACCCTCGGCTCTGCCGCGCATAGGCGTTGTGAAAACCTCTTCGCTGGGGATATTGGGGTTATAATAAATATTACTGCCGAGCGCGTACTCGCCGCCGCCCATAAAAATGCCCTTAGGGTTGAGTCCGACGGTAAAGTCCGTGCCGTTCGCACTCCTGTAAACGAGTCTGTCGAAACGGCAGTCGTTTAGGCACTTGCACCTTTTAGCCAGATTGGCGTTGTGTTCCTCCCACGCCTTGACGGGGTCGCCGTCCACGCGCGAACAAAGCAGAATATCCTCCCAAAGTTTTTCAACCGCGTCCGCTTCGGATAAATCGGGGTAAATCTTTTTCGCCCATTCCTTGCCGGGAACGGCGGCTATGCACCACTGATACTTGTTTTCCAACTCGTCGCGGAAGGGCTTGATAAAGGGAAATCTCGCCTGATTCGCCTTGGAAATCTTTTCGCTGTCCGTGCCGTTAAGCCCGTCGGGATCGTCGGAATCCAACCACAAAAGACAGGTGAGTTTTTCCACCTTTCTCTCCCATTCGGCTTTCTCAACCGCGGTAAACTCCGAAAGGCTTTCCAGACTTCTGTAATTATAGTGCAGCTTGCTTACGGGCATATACGACCACTCGACCTTTACTCTTTCCGCGCCGCGTTTGTAGCATTCCTCAACGCAGGCAGCCACGAAGTCGGGCTGGTCAAGTCCGCAGCGGATTATTACTTCCTGCCCCTTCTGAACGTTTAAGCCGCATTTGATTATAAGTTCGGCGTATTTTTGTAATCTTTCTTTCTGCATTTTTTCACCTCGGATACTTTGTACAGATTATAGCACTTTACGCGGGTGAATGCAAGAAAAACTACTCTTCCGTTTCAAAAATCAAATCAAGCTCCACCGTTTTACCGCTCGGACCGTACTTTGTCGGGATATATCCCGCGTAACGGTAACTCTTTTGCGCGTAAGCGTCGATAATTTCCCTGTGTGCGGTGATTACCGCGTTTGCAACGTAGTTGTTTTTCAGGACGACGTGTTCGTGTTCGTATTTTTTTATAATAACTTCTCTTATTTTTTATTTTTGATTATGACTACCGCGATATATCCCGCGAGCAGAAGCGCGCAGGCGCCCGCGATTATGCCGTACATAGCGCCCAGAGGCACGGAGTTGCCAAAACAGTAGAGATTTGCGTCGAAGCTGTCGCGCATTCCATTTACGACTTCGGTGATAACGCTTTCGTCGATAGACTGATTGCGCATTGCGTCGACGATAGCGTCCATATACCCGCCCATATAGTGGTTACGGATAATGCCGACCGTGTACGTACCGGGCAGGAGCGACAAAACGTTTTGCAGACCTTTTGCAAAGCTCGAAATAGGCATATACGCGCCGCATATAAAGCCGTACATAGAGGAAACGAGCGTGGAAACCGCCGAAAGTCCGCCCTGCGTGGAAACGAAACTTTCGACCACGCCCGCAAGCAAGGTGCCGAAAAGTATTCCCGCGATAACGTCTACTATTATCATAAACGCGTCGCCGACGGGTATATACCAGCCCACGCACGCAAGATAGATATGTCCGATTAACATTACGCACATAAGCACCGTGAACGTAACGAAAAAGTTGGATACGAAATAAGCTATAGAAAGGGTGGTGCCTTTGACGGGCGATACGCGGAAATCGTTCAAAGCCGAACTTATTTTATCGTCGATCATTATAGTATTCGAGCAAAACGCAACCGTGACCGCGCTTACGCTGAGTATCGACGACATAAGCCACGCGCCCGCGCAACCGTTGATTATTCTGTCGTCGACGACGATATTATTTTCGGAGAATGTCGAACTGAAGCTGTCTATGTATACGTTTCTCAAAAACGTCACGAACAGAACGAACAGAATTATCGGCGTTATGAGCGACATAAAAAAGGTGAATTTGTCCTTAAAATAACAGCGGGTGTTGCGCCCGACGAGAGAAACGAATTTTCTAAATTCTACCGTTTTAACGTTCATTTTACACGCCCTCCAGATCCTTGCCCGTAACTTTAAGAAATACGTTGTCCATATTCCCTTTCAACACCTCGAAGTCGCTGAAAACTTCGGGGTGTTCCTTTATGAGCCGCGCCGCCTCTTCGGTGCCGTTTATTTCGGCTTCGAGAAAGTCGCGCTCGCGCTTAACGGGGTAGCCGTTGCTTTCGGCAAGTTTTTCCGCCGCGACGATATTGTTATAAAAGCGTATAAAGTCGCTTGCATACTCGTTTTTAAGATAATGGGGCGTGCCCTCCGCCACCTTCTTGCCGCCGTCGAGAATTACCACGTAGTCGGCGGTCGCCGCCTCTTCCATATAATGCGTAGTCAAAAGCACGGTGAGCCCGTTTTCTTTGCGGAGCTTTTCTATTACGCTCCACACGGTAATGCGCGTTTTGGGGTCGAGCCCCGTAGTCGGCTCGTCAAGGATAAGCAACCGCGGGTTATGAAAGAGCGCGCGGGCGATATCGAAGCGCCGCTTCTGACCGCCCGACAGCTTGCATACAGGGCGTTTGAGTATATCCTTCAGATCGAGAAGTTCCGTCATTTCGGCAAGGCGCTTTTTAAAGTCCGCGCCGAAAATGCCGTAAAGCGCGGCGCGCGATTTCAGGTTGTCGTACGCGGACGACTTTTTGTCGAGCACGGATCCCTGAAACACTATGCCTATGGCGCTTTTAACGGCGTCGGGTTCAGACTCGACGTCCTTTCCGCATATTCTGACGACACCCTCGTCTTTTTTAAGAATGCCGCTGATGACGTTTATCGTCGTCGACTTGCCCGCGCCGTTTACGCCGAGGAACGCGAAAAGCTCGCCCTCTTTGACTTTGAACGACACGCCGTCCACCGCTTTTACGTCTTTGAAAGATTTTTTGAGGTTTTCAATCTCTATTATCATTTTTTATCTCCGTTTAAATTCGCGCTGAAACCCTTGAACGCGTCAGTGACCATTTTGCTTACGAGTTCCCAATCCCAATCAAGATAATCCGTGGCGAACATAGTCGCCACGCCGTGAACGAATATCCACAGCTCTGTATGCAAAAGCTCGGCTTCGCCGCGTTCCAAACCGTATTGGTCGGTTATTATACCCGTAGAAACGTCGTAACTGAGCTTTTCCCAATCGTGCTTTTCCTCGTGCCGGGTCATCATAAGATACTTGAAAAGCTGCTTATGCTCCTTGGCAAAGCCGATATAGCCCATACCTATCGCCTTATACTCGGGATATTTCCCGCTTTGTATAACGCCGTCGATATAGTCCGAATATATCTTTGCGACCAGACCCGAAAGCTCGCTTTTCAGCCCCGCCATTCCGCCGAACAGCGAATACACGGGCTGAGTGGAACAACCGCACCGTTTTGCGATTTCCCTGACGTTAAGCATTTCCGAGCCGCTCTCGCGGATAATATCTATTGCGGCGTATAACACTCGCTCTTTGGTTACGACTTTCTTTGCAGGCAAAATTTCTCCTCATATATAACAACTGTTATTAATAACAGTTGTTATTTTATATTAACCCGAGAGATTTGTCAAGTGTTTTATAAAAATAAAGAGAACGCCGCAGCGTATTTACGCTGCGGCGCCCGTATTAATTTGAGATTAATCTGTAAGCCGAGTTCTGTCGTGCACGGTCATCTATCTAATCTTACAGTCGCCTGTAAGCTCAAGCGATATTCACGGCTGTCGGCAGACGGGCAGCCTTTGCATTTAAGCA
>CATLAR010000048.1 GCA_949878495.1 uncultured Christensenella sp. | reverse complement strand
ACGGGACAGGTAAGCGAAGTATATCACCCCGGTTATAAGGCGAAAAGGCTTGAAACGGGCTTCGTCGTAGGCGGCGCAAAGTCTGATATGATTTACCGTGCAAAACCCGCTAAGGGCGACGTTATTCTGCTTTTGGGCGGAGAAACCGGGCGCGACGGTTGCGGCGGGGCTACGGGTTCTTCCAAGGCTCACGACAAAAAGTCCGTGCAGACGTGCGGCGCGGAAGTGCAGAAGGGCAACGCGCTTACCGAGCGCAAACTTCAACGGCTTTTCCTCGACAAAAATGCCACGACGATGATCAAAAAATGCAACGATTTCGGCGCGGGCGGCGTTTCGGTCGCTATCGGCGAGCTTGCCGACGGGCTTATAATCGAGCTTGACAAAGTCCCCAAAAAGTACGAGGGGCTTTCTGGTACCGAGCTTGCAATTTCAGAAAGTCAGGAACGTATGGCAGTGGTCGTTAAAGCCGAGGACGCGGAAAAATTCGCCGCTCTTGCCGCGCGCGAAAATCTTACGGCAACAAAAGTCGCCGTCGTTACCGACGACAGAAGAATGAAAATGACTTACCGCGGTAAGGCGATCGTCGATATTTCCCGCGACTTCCTCGACACTAACGGCGTTAAACAAATTACGGACGCGGAAATTAACGATAACGCTACCCGAATGTTCAAAGCTCCCGCAAAGTGCGGAAGTTTCAAAGATAAGGTCGTAGAAATTATTTCCGACCTCAACGTTTGTTCAAAAAAGGGACTTGCCGAAACGTTCGACTCTACGATAGGCGCAAAGTCCGTTTATATGCCTTTCGGCGGTAAATATCAGCTTACGCCCGTTACTGCTATGGCGGCAAAACTTATGGGCGGCGAAACGGATGACTGCACCGTATCCGCTTACGGTTATAATCCCGAACTTATGGCTTCTTCGCCGTTTACGGGCGCGATTTATTCCATCGTAACATCCGTTTCCAAAATCGTGGCAAGCGGCGCGGATTTCCGAGACGTCAGGCTCACTTTACAGGAATTCTTTATGCGCCTGCGCGACGACAAAAAGAGATGGGGCGTTCCGCTTGCGGCGTTGCTCGGCGCGCTCTACGCGCAAATCGGACTCGGCTTGGGCGCGATTGGCGGCAAGGACAGTATGAGCGGCACTTTCGAGGATATCGACGTTCCGCCTACGCTCATTTCGTTTGCGCTTGCACCCGCGAAGGCAAGCAAGCTTATTACCAACGTTCTGACGGAAAACGGCGTTGCTTTATACGCCGTGCCCGTTCCAAAGGATGAGAGCGGCGTACCCGACTTTACCGAACTTTGTAAGGTATACGACATAGTTTATAAATTAATCGGCGAGGGCAAGACGCATTTCGCCACCGTCTGCGAGAAGGGCGGCGCGGTTGCCGCCGTGTTGAAATCGTGCTTCGGCAACGGACTCGGTTTCGACTTCGAATGCGACTGCGGCGAGCTTTATGCCGAGCGAGACGGTGACATAATTATATCTTGCAACGAGGATCCGTCTGCGTTCGTCAAATGCGTATATCTTGGCAAAACGGCTCAAACAGACTTTACTTTCGGCGGCGAAAAAGTCGCCCACGGCGACGCGCTCGCCGCATACGAGGGCAGATTGGAGAGCGTGTTCCCGACCACTGCCGCGGCGGAAGGCAACGTTCCCGACTGCGACTATAACGGCGGCGGAAAATATAAAAATATTTCGATAAAAACGGCAAAACCGCGCGTATTCATTCCCGCGTTCCCCGGCACCAACTGCGAGCTGGATACTGCCCGCGCGTTTGAAATTGCGGGAGCGGAAACAGAAATACTCGTAATTAAAAACCGTTCGCCCCGCGACATAGAAGAGAGCGTTGAAGCGATTATCAAAGCGGTAGACCGCGCTAATATAATTGCTTTCCCCGGCGGTTTCTCGGGCGGCGACGAACCCGACGGTTCGGGTAAATTTATCGCCACGACCTTCAATAACCCCGCTATATCCGATAGGGTAATGACGCTTCTTAATAAACGCGACGGTTTGATTCTTGGTATCTGCAACGGTTTTCAGGCGCTTATAAAACTCGGGCTCGTGCCTTACGGCAAGGTCAGTCCGCTTAATTCGCAGTCGCCTACTTTGACCTATAACAATATTTCCCGCCACGTTTCTACTATGGTAAATATCCGCGTTGCTTCGGCTATGAGTCCTTGGCTTTCGGCTTGTAAAACGGGAGAAATTTATTCCGTGCCCGTTTCACACGGCGAGGGTAAAATAGTTGCGCCGCTTGCCGAGCTTGAAAGAATGCGCGCGGTCGGTCAGATTGCCACGCAGTACGTAGACTACGACGGCAGGCCCACTATGGTTTCGCCCTGCAACCCCAACGGAAGCAGTTGGGCGATTGAGGGCATTACCTCGCCCGACGGAAGGGTGTTCGGAAAAATGGGACACAGCGAAAGAAAGGGTGAAAATCTATACAAAAACTTTGACGGTAATTTCGATATGAAAATATTCGAAAGCGGCGTTAAGTACTTCAAATAAGGAGAAAACGGTGCTATGAAGTGTCTGTTCTGCGGCTGTGAAGACAGCAAGGTTATAGACAGCCGTTCTGCCGACGAGGGCAGAACGATAAGACGCCGCCGCGAGTGTGTAAACTGCGGCAAGCGTTATACTACATACGAAACTATAGAGGACACTCCTGTACTCGTCGTCAAAACGAGCGGGCTCAGGCAGGCTTTCGACGTGCGCAAGGTCAAAAACGGCATTATAAAGTCCTGCGAAAAACGCCCCGTGTCGCTTACGGAAATCGACGAGATGGTTTCGGCTGTCACCAAAAAGGTGTACAATTCTCTGGAACAGGAAATTTCGTCTAAGGAAATAGGCGAAATGGTAATGGAAGAGCTGAAAAAACACGACGAGGTAGCGTACGTCCGCTATGCGAGCGTATACCGTTCGTTCAAAGACGTCGAAAGTTTTATGCACGAGTTGCAAACGCTCATCGACAATAAAAAATTGTAAAATATGAAGACGACAAAAAAAGTCAACGTCGGCGGGGTTATTGTCGGCGGCGGCGAAAGCGTCAAAATTCAGTCGATGTGTACGACTAAAACACAGGACGTCGGCAAAACTGTAGAGCAGATTTTATCGCTTGAACGGGCGGGTTGCGAAATTATCCGCGTTTCCGTGCTTGACGAATACGACGCTGCAGCCATAAAACGAATCAAAGAGCAGATAAATATACCGTTGGTTGCGGATATACATTTCTCGTCGCGGCTTGCCGTGCTTGCCATTGAAAACGGCGTGGACAAAGTGCGTATTAACCCCGGCAATATCGGCGGCGAGGAGCATATCAGACTCGTTGCCGACTGCATTAAAGCTCATAATATACCCGTTCGTGTCGGATCGAATACGGGCAGTTTAGAGAAAGAGTTTCTGCACAAATACGGCAAAAACGAGCGTTCGCTCGTCGAGAGCGCGTTGAAAAGTGCGTCGTACTTCGAAAAGTGCGGTGTGAACGATATAGTGCTCTCCGTCAAGGCATCCGACGTGCCGCTTACCGTCAAAGCCTATAAATACCTTTCGTCGCTTTGCGATTATCCTCTGCATATAGGCGTGACAGAAGCGGGCACGGAAGAAATGGCGGTCGTCAAGTCGAGCGCGGCGCTCGGCGCGTTGCTATTGGACGGTATAGGGGATACTTTGCGTATTTCCATAACCGACGACCCCGCAAAAGAAATCAGAGCCGCCCGCAGGCTTCTCCGCGCCGTCGGGCTGGATAAAAATTTCGTGAACGTTATTTCCTGTCCCACCTGCGGCAGATGCGGCTGGGAGTCAATGCAACTTGCCCGTAAGGTAACCGCGCTTACGGAAGATATAGGAAAACCTCTTAAAATAGCCGTTATGGGCTGCGTGGTAAACGGACCGGGCGAAGCCGCCGACTGCGATATAGGGATAGCGGGTTCTAAAGATTACTGCGTTATATTCAGGCGCGGCGAGATAATGCGTAAAGTCGCCCCCGATAACGCGGAAGAAGAGTTTTTGAAGGAGATCCATAAACTTATAAATGACGGATAAAATCATATCGGAAATCCGTGCTTCGGGTGAAAGTTTAAAACGCGCGATAATACGCGAAGTAACGGTTGAAAGGTCAAGTAAAATCGTTACCGTAAAGCTGATTGCGGATAGCGCGTTTACGCCCGCCGATAAAACGCGCGCAATCGCCGCAATAAAGAAATTCGTACCCGAATACTTTGAACTGAACGTGGAAATTTCCAAACTTACGCCCGATTGCGAAATGGTAAAGCGCAAAATAAACGAAGCGATAAGTATCTTTTCAAAGCCCGTTTTCGCTACTTTAACGCAGGACGACGTCGTCGTAAATAAGACGGAAAACGGCTTTAATTACGGCATATATACGGTCCAATCGCTTTCTTCAGCTGATTTATGCGACCGTGTGACCGACTATTTGCAAAAATCTTTCTGCGGCGAGTTCTCGGGTAAAATCGAATGCTCTAAGCAGAACCTCGACGATATAGAGGTGGAGCAGGAATACGACGAGCCGGAGTTTGAAATGCCCGTGCGTTTTTTTGAAATTATCGACTTCGAGTTTATCGAGGGCGACAAAATACAAAAGAACGCGGTGTATCTTTCCGACCTCAATTTCGCGGGCGACGAAGCGGTCGTCTGCGGCGTAGTCGAGGACGTGCGCGAACGCAGTTATAAAAACAAAAAAGACGAAGAAAAGGTCTATTTTACGTATACTTTGAACGATGGAACGGCAACGTCGTACATAACTTATTTCCCGCGCTTAAAGACCATTGAGAAGATCAGACAAATCAAGGTCGGCGAGTCGATCGTGTGCACGGGCACCAACGAAGAATTCCGCGGCAACCGCCGTTTCACCGCAAAGGTGCTCGACTATGGCAAAGCTCCCGCGGGTTTCGTGCCCGAGAAGCGCAAGTCCAAGCCCGTTCCGCGCTATTATAAAACCGTCAAGCCCGAACCTTACGTAGATTTGGAGCAAGCTGATTTCTTTACGGAAAAAGCCGCGCCTAAGTGCCTTTCGGGGCATAAATTCGTAGTGTTCGACCTCGAAACAACGGGGCTTAATTCCTCGCCTGTTTCGGGGAATATGGACAGAATTATTGAAATCGGCGCGTTCAAAATCGAAAACGGCGAAATTTCCGAAAGTTTTACCACTTTTATCAATCCCCAGAGAAAACTTTCCGAAGAAATCACCGCACTGACGGGTATTAACGAGGATATGGTCAAAGACGCGCCCGTTTACGAGGGCGTAATGGGCGACTTCTTCAAGTTCTGCGACGGTTGTATTCTCGTCGGGCACAACGTTGCTGGATTCGACTTTAAGTTCGTGGATTATTATTGCGCGAGCCTCGGCTACGTTTTGGAAAGAAAAATAATTGATACCATTCCGCTTGCACAGGAGCTTTTGTTCCTTCCGAATTACAAGCTAAACACCGTAGCCGATAAATTCGGCATTACTTTCAATCACCACAGGGCGATTGACGACGCGCTTACGACAGCGAAAATATTTATAGAACTTATCAGACTCAAAAAGAGTCTGCCGAAGTTTTGATTATTTTGTGAATAATTCGTTAAAACGCTTGATTTTTTTACGCTGCCGTGATAAAATGGTATCAACCTTAATTGTAATGTTAAGATTGAGTGCCTTGCAAAAGGCACTCAATACTTTTTATAAGAGGTATTATGAAAATCAAACCCGTGTCCGAGATACGCGAGTTTCTCGAAAAAATCGCCGCTTCAATGGATATAGAACTCGTCGACGTGGAATGGAACGATAGGGATGCTTCGCTTACAGTTTATATCGATACCGTTGACGGCGTTGATCTGAACACCTGCGAAAAATTTCACAACGCTATTTTGGAACCTATAGACGAGCTCGATCCAACTTACGACGCTCCGTATACGCTCAACGTATCAAGTCCGGGGCTTGACCGTCCGTTCAAAACCGAGCGCGATTTCGCAAGAAACCTTAACAAGGAAATAGAAATCAAGCTGTTCGCGCCGCTCAAAGGCAAAAAATATATAGAGGGTACGCTGGCGGCTTACGACGAAAACAGCGTTACCGTTGCGGCGGGTAAGGAAGAACTTAAAATAAGCCGCAACAAGATAGCAAAAATAAACAAAGCAATAAAATTCGAATAAAACCAAAACAGTCGGGAGAATCAAAATGACTAATAAAGTTTTCTTTGCAGCACTTGAAGATCTGGAAAAGGAAAAGGGTATACCCAAAGAAGTATTTATCGAAGCGCTCGAAAACGCGCTTGTTTCCGCATGCAAAAAGCAGTATGCGGGCGCGATGGGCACGGTCGAAATCAAAATGAACCCCGAAAAGGACAGCATAGATTTCTACACCGTCAGAACGGTCGTTGAAGAAGTCGTCGACGCTGAAAACGAAATTACGCTCGCCGATGCGCGCGAGATTAAAAAGAGTTGTAAAATCGGCGATAAAATCACCGAAAAACTTGTTCCCAAGGATTTCAGCCGTATTGCCGCACAGACTGCAAAACAGGTCATTTTACAGAAAATACACGAAACCGAGCGCGAAAGAGCTATGACCGAGTTTTCCGATAAAGAAGGCGAGCTTATCGTCGGTGTGGTAAGAAAGCTCGACGCTAAGAACGTCTATATAGAAATCGGCAAAGGACAGGTCGAGGGACTTATGATGCCTTCCGATCAGGTCCCCGGCGAAAAATATAACGTCAACGACAGAATAAAAGTGTTCGTAAAGCGTGTCAAGAGCGGTTACCGCAGCGCGCAGGTGCTTGTATCTAGGTCGGCTCCCGGTCTTGTCAAAAAACTGTTTGAAGAGGAAGTTCCCGAAATCAAGCAGGGCACCGTCGTTATCAAGGAAATCAGCCGTGAAGCCGGCGCGAGAACGAAGATCGCCATTTATTCCGAGGACGAGCGCGTCGATGCAATAGGCGCGTGCGTAGGCAACAAGGGCGCGAGAGTAAACGCCGTGGTAGAAGAACTCAAAGGCGAAAAAATCGACATTATCCCCTGGAGCGAAAATCCGCTTGAATTTATTGCCAAAGCGCTTTCTCCCGCAAAGGTTATTTCCGTAACCCAGCTTGAGGGCGAAAAAACGGCTATGGCGGTCGTTCCCGACGACAAGCTGTCGCTTGCAATAGGTAAGGACGGACAAAACGCCCGCCTTGCGGTAAGGCTTACGGGCTGGAAGATTGACGTCAAGAGCAAGTCCGCCGCGGAAAAGCTCGGCATTAACGTCGGCGACGAAGAAATTACGGAAGAAGCAGAGGAAAACTGATTTAAAGTATGCCCGATAAAAAACTACCCCTGAGAATGTGCGTTTCGTGCAGAGAACTCAAAGATAAAAAGTCTATGCTCCGTATAGTGAAGAACGCGGAAGGTAAAATCTTTATTGATTTTTCGTCAAAGGCTTCGGGGCGCGGCGCGTATATTTGCGACAACGTCGAATGCGTCAAGCGGCTGAAATCCAAAAGATTACTGAACAAGACTTTTTCCTGTAACGTGGACGACAACGTCTACGCCTCTGTAGAGGAGGAGTACTTTGGCAAAAAGCAAAGTTGAAACTTTTATCGGATTTAGTATTAAAGCGAGAAAAATTGCGCTCGGCATCGGCGCAATAACCGCGTTAAAAGGCGGCGTGCACCTTGTTATCGTCGACGGTAACGCGGCAAAAAACTCGAAAGATGCGGCGCTCAAATTCAGAAAAAGATTTTCGTGTCCCCTGCTCGTGTGTAAGTCGGGCTTCGGCGACGCGGTAAATAAACAGGATTGCAAAGTAGCGGCGATACGCGACGGGCAGTTGGCAAAAGCCATTTTGGACAACTGCGACGGCAATTACGAATTATATTCGGGAGGCGACGAATAATTATATGGCAAAAAAATACGAGAATATAGAAAAAATAGGACAGTTAATCAGCGGCGGCGCGATAGGCGAGCTTTCCAGAAAAATATCGGGCGCGGAGAGAAGCGTATCCGAAGTACTTAAAAAATTGAACGAACTCGAAGCCGCGGCGCGTCAGAAGAAAGCCGAGGCAGAGCTTGTCGCCAAAAGAGCGGAAGAAGAGGCGGCTGCGCCCGCTCCCGCAGCTAATGCGGAAGAGATCGCGGAGGTTAAGCCCGAACCAGTAAAAACGGAGCCGGCTCCCGAAACCAAGGAAGAGAAAAAAACCGCTCAAAAAGCAGAGGTCAAAAAGACGGAAGAGCCCGTAAAGGAAGCTCCCGCAGCGGAAAAAGCCGAAAAGACGGAAGTCAAAAAAGCCGAACCCGCGCCTTTGCCGCCCGAAAAACAGCCGATACGCCCCATCGGACAGTTTACTCCCAATAAGCCTTTAAACGGTCAGAAGTCTTACGTCGTGCCTCACGCCGTCGGACAGTATACCCCTCCGGTAAGAAAACCGTCGGCTGGTAAAACGTTTATAAACAGCGATAACCGCCCTCCCAGAAGCGGTGCGTTCCAGCCCCGCCCGCAAATGCCGAGACCCGTCGGCGGCGCGACAAGGTTTACGCCCGCGCAGGCTCCCGTGCCTCAGGCGGGTGCAAAGGGCAAGAATTTCGGACCCGACAAGAAAAAGCAGAGCTTTGAAAAGACCTACGTAGAGAAATCGCGCACTATAAACAAGCGTGCTCTCGTAAAACAGCAGGGCACTAGCATTGCGGACTTCGACGAGAACAAGAGCGGTTACAGAAAACTGAGGGTCAAAAAGGATAAACAGAAGTCCGTACAGACCATCAAAATAGAGCACGCTATAGTCACCACCGACGATATTCCCGTAAAAATGCTGTCGGAAAAGATAGGTATTACGGCAACCGTCATAGTCAACCGCCTTTTCAAAGAAGGCGTTATGACCAACGTAAACGGCTCGATCGATTACGACACCGCGGCGCTTATTGCCGCCGACTTTGGCGTAGAGCTTGAATACAAGCCCGAAAAGACCGCTGAAGAAGTGCTTTTCGAGCAGCAGGCGGATACCGTTGAAGAGATTGAAAAACTTGTTCCCCGCGCTCCCGTTGTTACCGTAATGGGACACGTCGACCACGGTAAAACGTCCCTTCTCGACTATATCAGGAAATCCAAAGTTACCGCTGGCGAAGCGGGCGGAATTACCCAGCATATCGGCGCGTATACTGTTAAAGTCGGCGATAAAGGCATTACTTTCATAGATACGCCCGGACACGAAGCGTTCACGGCAATGCGTGCCCGCGGCGCGCAGGTAACCGACGTGGTTATTCTCGTCGTCGCAGCTGACGACGGTATCATGCCACAGACGGTCGAAGCAATCAACCACGCCAAAGCGGCGGGTGTAGAAGTTATCGTTGCGGTCAATAAGATAGATAAGGTCGGTGCGAACGTCGAAAAAATAAAGCAGGATTTAATGCGCTACGAGATTTTCCCCGAGGACTACGGCGGCAAAACCATCGTTTGCCCCATTTCCTGTAAGACGGGCGAGGGCATAGATAACCTGCTTGAAAGCCTTATACTCCTTGCCGAAATGAAAGAACTTTTGGCCAACCCCGAAAAAGAGGCGAAAGGT
>CATLAR010000047.1 GCA_949878495.1 uncultured Christensenella sp. | reverse complement strand
TCATTACGGATGAAATTTACCGCAATATCCCCGGCACCGAAGGCACGATAATGACTCAGGAGTTCCCCCGTTACAACGCCCGCCGCGCCTATAAAAAGGACGCTTTGGCGTTCGGCGGAGTTATGGAAATAATAAAAGCCGTGCGCGCGGTCAAGACCGAGCTCGACTGCCCGCCGTCAAGAAAGGTCAGCCTGTATATCGTGACCGAAAACAAACGGCTCGTTACCGCAAATCAGGACAGCATTCTCAAACTTGCGGGAGCGAAAGAGATCAAATTCATTTCTTCCGCGGCGGAAGCGGGCGAAAAGACCGTAACAAAAGTGCTTTCCGTAGGCACGCTGTATATGCCTATGGGCGAGCTGGTGGACCTTGAAAAGGAAAAGGCGCGCCTTGAAAAAGAGCTTGAGAGGGTGACCGATGAGATCCGCCGCGCCGACGGCAAGCTCAACAACACGGGCTTTATAAGCAAAGCGCCCAAAAAGCTCGTAGACGACGAGCGCGCAAAACTCGATAAGTTTATCGAAATGCGCGAAAAGATAATCAACCAATTAAAGAACGTCTGATTAACGAGAGGTTAAAAAATGTCCTACAACAGGCGCGTTAAGCATCCGAAAATAGTTGCGGCTCTGCTTATCATTCTCGTAATAATAATCGCCGCGGCGGCGGTGTTCACCGTGCTTTTCCCCGACGTCGTGCACAAGCACACGGGGCTTTTTGCGCACCGTTGGAGCGAGTACGAAACGCTGACTTCCGCCGACTGCGGAAACGACGGCGAGAAGGTGCGCCGTTGCACGGTTTGCGAAGAGGTCGAAAGCGTAGTTATTCCCGCAACGGGCAATCACGAGTTCGGCGACGGCGAGGAATGCGTTGTCTGCGGCATAAACAAGAGCGACCTCGACCCGCAGACGGTTATTTCGAAAGCCGAGCTTTCCGTACATTTTCTCGAACTCGGCAACAAGTACACGGGCGACTGCACGCTAATTAAATGCGGCGATACCGAGGTGCTTATCGACGCGGGTTCACGCCAGAACAGCGCGGTTGTAATCAAAGAATACGTAGATAAATACTGCACGGACGGCGTGCTCGAATACGTTATCGCAACGCACGCGCATCAGGACCATATCGCGGGTTTCGTCGGTTCTAACGACGGCGATACCAAGACGGGTATTCTGTATCAGTATAAGGTCGGCACGCTCATTCAGTTCGCAGGCACCAACGCCACGACCAAAATTTACGAAAACTATTGCGAGGCGGTGGAGTACGCCAGATCGCAGGGCACGGCGGTTTATACGGCAAAACAATGTTATTATAATACCGACGGCGCGAAAAGACAGTACTTCCTTGACGAAGCCGAAACCGTTTCGCTCAATATCCTCTACCAGCGTTTTTACGAAGAGGAAACTTCCGACGAAAACGATTATTCCGTTTGCGCGCTTCTTTCTCAGAATGCGGGCGGTCAATCGTATAACTATCTGTTCACGGGCGACCTTGAAAAGGAGGGCGAAAGCAGTCTTGCAGACAGCAACGACCTGCCGCAGGTAGACCTTTTCAAAGGCGGACATCACGGCAGTTACACGGCTTCCACCGACAAACTTTTAAAAGTGATAAGACCCAAGAATGTTGCGGTGTGCTGTTGCTGCGGAACTACGGAGTATACTTCCACGCCCGCGAACACGTTCCCCGCGCAGGCGTTTATCGACAGGGTGTCTGTGTACACAGACAAAATTTACTGCACCACCCTGATGACAGATTATAAAAACGGCGAATACGAGTCAATGAACGGCAATATCGTGTTTTACGTAAAGGGCGGCGCGCTTAAACTCTACTGCTCGAATAACGATACCTTGCTCAAAGACACCGAATGGTTCGCGCAAAACAGAAAATGGAATAACCGACGGCTTAATCCCTCCTAAAGCCGCAAGTGCCCGTAAAAATTTATATATAATATTTTTTTATGGATAAACACAATATATTGTGTGTTGGGTAGTTGACTTTATACAAAATAAGTGATAACATAAGTTATACTCGCATCACAGATAAAAACGGAGGGAACAAAATGAAAGTTATCAAGAGAGACGGTACTACCTGCGACTTTGACAGAAAGAAAATAGCGGTCGCAATCAGCAAGGCAAACTACGCCGTCGACGAAGAAGACAGGATAACCGACGCCCAGATTCAGGAAATAGTAGACGATATCGCTTCGCGTCACAGAATGCGCGTTCTCGTAGAGGACATTCAGGATATGGTCGAAGAAAAGCTGATGGAACTTCAGAAGTATCAGCTTATGAAGGCGTATATTCTCTACCGTTACGAGCGCGCGCTCATCCGTAAAGCCAACACCACGGACGAGAGCATTCTTTCGCTTATACGCAATTCCAATAAGGACGTTATGGAGGAAAACTCCAACAAAAACGCGCGCACGGCTTCCACCCAGCGCGACCTTATCGCGGGCGAAGTTTCCAAAGACTTAACCAAGCGCATCCTCTTGCCCGAGCATATTTCCAAAGCTCACGAAGAGGGTGCGATTCATTTCCACGACGCGGACTATTTCCTGCAACCCATTTTCAACTGCTGCCTTATAAATATAAAGGATATGCTTGAAAACGGCACGGTTATGAACGGCAAAATGATCGAGAGCCCCAAGTCGTTCCAGACGGCTTGCACCATAACCACGCAGATAATCGCTTCCGTCGCGTCCTCGCAGTACGGCGGTCAGTCCGTCAATATCGCGCACCTCGGCAAATACCTGCGCCGCACCAAAGAGAAGTACGCGGAGCAGTGCAACGAGCATTTCGGCGACACTCTGACCGAGGAAATGAAAGCCAAGTTCGTCGACCTGCGCGTAAAAGAAGCGCTTAAAGCCGGCGTTCAGACCATTCAGTACCAGATTAACACGTTAATGACGACCAACGGTCAGTCGCCGTTCGTCACGCTCTTTTTATACCTCGACGAAAAGGACGAGTATATCGCCGAAAACGCTATGATTATCGAAGAGATACTCAAACAGCGTTACGAGGGTATCAAGAACGAAAAAGGCGTTTACGTAACGCCCGCGTTCCCCAAACTCATTTACGTTCTTGACGAAAACAACTGTCTCAAAGGCGGTAAGTACGACTATCTCACCAAGCTCGCCGTCAAATGCTCTTCCAAGCGCCTTTATCCCGACTATATTTCGGCAAAGAAAATGCGCGAAAATTACGAGGGCAACGTTTTCTCGCCTATGGGCTGCCGCTCGTTTCTTTCGCCCTGGAAGGACGAAAACGGCAACTATAAGTTCGAGGGCAGGTTCAATCAGGGCGTAGTTTCGCTCAATCTGCCGCAGTGCGGTATCCTTGCAAGGGGCGACGAGAAGAAATTCTGGCAGATCCTCGAAGAAAGGTTACAGCTCTGCTACGAAGCTCTTATGTGCCGCCATAACGCGCTTATGGGCGTTACGAGCGACGTTTCGCCCGTGCATTGGCAGTACGGAGCAATCGCGCGGCTTGAACCGGGCGAGAAAATCGACAAGTATCTTCTCGACGGTTATTCCACTATATCTTTGGGATATATAGGGCTCTACGAGGTAACCAAGCTTGTAAAAGGCGTATCGCATACCGACCCCGTCGGCACCGAATTCGCCGTTAAGATAATGAAAACTTTGCGCGAGCATTGCGAGAAGTGGAAGAAAGAAACGGGCTTGGGCTTCGGTCTTTACGGTACTCCCGCAGAGTCGCTTTGCTATCGTTTTGCGCGCATAGACAAAAAACTTTTCGGAACTATCGACGACGTGACCGACAAGGGCTACTACACCAACAGTTATCACGTTGACGTGCGCGAGCATATCGACGCGTTCGCAAAATTCACTTTCGAAAGCCAGTTCCAGCAGATTTCGTCGGGCGGCGCAATTTCGTACGTTGAAATTCCCAATATGCGCCACAACCTGACCGCAATCGAGGACGTCGTGAGATATATCTACGACAATATCCAGTACGCCGAGTTCAACACCAAGAGCGACTATTGCCACGTTTGCGGATTCGACGGCGAAATAACCATCAACGACGACAACGAGTGGGAGTGCCCCGTCTGCCACAACAAGGACCAGCGCAAAATGAACGTAACCCGCCGCACGTGCGGTTACCTCGGCGAGAATTTCTGGAACGAAGGTAAGACGAAGGAAATAAAAGCGCGCGTATTGCATTTGTGATTATCGTCTTGGCTTCCCCTTGCGCGAGCGTAGCGACGCTTTGCGCACCTTATTATAATAGATTCGGATTATATTGCGCAAAGGGGAAGCTGTCTACGAAGTAGACTGATGAGGTGAATACTGCTCGCTTCTAACCAAAGGGGTAGTTCAGCACCGCGCTCCGCTTTCCTCGGGCAACCTTGGTGAGGTTAATATTTATGAATTACGCTACTATAAAATGGTTTGACGTTGCCGACGGACCGGGCGTTCGCGTATCGCTGTACGTGAGCGGTTGCAGAAACCGTTGCAAGAACTGTTTCAACCCCGAAACGTGGGATTTCGGCTACGGAGAACCGTTTACGAAAGAGGTGGAAGAAGCAATAATAAAAGCGCTTTCCCCCGCACATATAAAGGGTTTAACGCTTCTCGGCGGCGACCCGTTCGAGCCTGAAAATCAGGCGGCGCTTGCGCCGTTTTTAAAAAAGGTCAAGAGCGCGTACCCCGAAAAACCCGTGTGGTGCTATACGGGTTACGACCTTGAAAAGGATTTAATGACGGGCAAAAAGGGCGAAAACGCGCTTGAAATGCTCAAATATATCGACGTGCTCGTGGACGGCAGGTTCGTTGAGGAACTCAAAGACCTGAACCTGCGCTTCCGCGGCTCGTCCAACCAAAGAATAATACTCGTGCAACCCACTTTGGAGCAGGATAAAATCGTGCTTTGGGACGAGGAAGGATAAACTATGCAAGTAGGTATCAAGAAATTAAGAGAAAACGCCGTCGTTCCCGTTTACGGCAGTCAGTTTGCGGCGGGCGCGGATTTATGCGCGTGCATTGACGAAAGCGTCGTTATCGGCGCGGGCGAAACGCGCTTTATCCCCACGGGAATTGCGCTAGAACTTCCCGCAGGTTACGCGGGGCTGGTCTACGCAAGAAGCGGTATCGCATGTAAGCGCGGGCTTGCGCCGGCAAATAAGGTGGGCGTAATAGACTGCGACTACCGCGGCGAAGTTATGGTCGCGCTTCATAACCATTCGGGCGAGGCGCAGACGGTAGCCGTAGGCGAACGCGTCGCGCAACTCGTAATAACGCCGTATATTACTGCGGAGTTTATCGAAAAAGACGAACTTTCGGACACCGTCCGCGGCAGCGGCGGGTTCGGTTCTACCGGCAGAAAATAAATCAAAAGCCGAGGCTTTAAGCTTCGGCTTTTTTCGTACAAAAAAATACTCAACCGCTTGCAGGCAAGCTCATAACTTAAAAGATACCGAGTTTATTCGGCTCCGTCAAGTTAAGGTTGAGCAGGTTTTGTCCTCGCCGCCATATATGCGGCTCAGACAGGACGGTGATCCCCTTCATCTCATAACACTAATCTGTTCTGTCACGCTATGCCTGACAGAATACGGGAAATTTTACAAAACCTTTTTTGTAATCGAGTGAAGCGCGGGACGGACGGCGTACGCAACAGACGAACCGTCGCTGGAATAGGTACCCGAAGTAAGCATAACCCACGGACCGGTGGGATTGCTATGGTAGCCGGAACGCAACCAGCCGTCCTTAATCGGACCACCGCCCTAAAAAGTATGGTGTTTCACCGTGCTTTTTTCAGAGGTTTTTAAAATAGAGTGAAGCGCGGGACGGACGGCGATAGCAGTTGTCGCACCGATATGCGTAAAGTTGCCCGATGTATCGGTAAAATACAAAAGTGAGGCAATACCGCGATTACCGGAACGCAACCAGCCGCCCTTAATCGGACCACCGCCCTAAAAGAACGGCTTTCACCGAGCTTTTTTCAGAGGTTTTTAAAATAGAGTGAAGCGCGGGACGGACGGCGTTAGCACTGGTCGCATATGAGAGATTATAACTACCCGAAGTGCGAAGGTAGTGCGCAGTGCCGCCGTTATTGTTGCTGCCTGAACGCAACCAGCCGTCTTGAAATCAGACCACCGCCCTGAAAGTACGGCGAATCGCCGTGCTTTATTAAATTGTAAAAAATCCAAAATAATACTCAACCGCTTAAAACAAGCTCATAACTTAAATGACTCCGTCCACGCGGCTCCGTTAAGTTAAGGTTGAGTAGATTTTGCCCTCGCCGAAATATATTCGGCTCGGTCGGGACGGCGGTCCCCTTCATCTCATAACTCAAATCAGTTCTATTACGCATTACGGAATAGAATACGGGAAATATCTTACAAACCTCTTTTGTAAGCGAGTGAAGCGCGGGACGGACGGCGTAAGTATTAGTCGTATAGGAGTTGCCATAGCCGTCCGACGTATTAAGACAACGCGAATGGGTGGCACCGTTATAGTGGCCGGAACGCAACCAGCTGTTCTGATTAAGACCACCGCCCCAAAAGTACGGTTTTTTCACCGGGCTTTATTAAATTTTGAAGTATTTGCCGCCGCTTTTTCCTGCGGCGTTTTCCGAATATTTACCTACCAGACGGACGAATTCGCTCTTGTAAGCGTCGCCGCTTATATACTCGCTTAAATCTTCAAGCCTATTTATAACGTTTTCAAGCGACGCGTCGCCCTTGTATTCCGACTGCCTTAAAATCAGCCCGAACTCCGCAACGCAACTTATAAAACCCAGGTCGTCGGAGGAGGGGGTGAGCGTGTCGATTTCGCATTTAACCGAGCGGCTTTCGTCGTTTTCAAGCGCGTTTTTGTATCTCAGTTCAACGTCGGCAATCTTGCCGCTTGCGCCCTCTTTCAAGGTAAGTTCGTATAGCGCCGTAACGCAAAGGTTGCTGCCTATTTCGCCCGTGTCGGCGTTTTCGTCGTTGAAATCGTCCTCTGAAATAATCTTGCTGTCGTAACCTATCAGCCTGTATTTTTCAACGTTTTCCGTGAACGTAACGCCAGCTTTCGCGTCCTTTGCAACGGTTATCAGCGTGCCTTTAAGGTCGTGGCGGAACACTTTCTCGGCTTCCGTTTTGCTGTCGAGATAAGCATAGTTTCCGTTGCCGTTCAGCGCCAGAGTTTCAAGTACGTTGCTCCGCAAATTTCCCATTCCCACGCCCAGAACGGACAGGTAAACGCCGCTTGCCGCCTTTTCCTGAACGAACTCTTTCATCTCGTCGGGGTCGGAGATTCCGCAGTTGAAATCGCCGTCGGAAATGAGAATAACTCTGTTGTTACCCCCCGTAATATAGTGCGATTCCGCCACTTCGTAGGCGCGCTGAATACCCTTTTCGCCGTAGGTTGCGCCGTATGCGCGCAGGCTTGAAATTTTCTTTTTCAAGTCGGCTTTGTTTCCGTCGGAGCATTCTCCGCCGTCAAGCAAAGTCTTGCAACCGCTCGCGTAGGTGACTATCGAAATAAGGTCGCTCCCGCCCAGCTCGTCAACCAGCAAATTCAGGCCGTATTTCGCAAGCCCCAATCTGTCGTCGCCCGACATTGAACCCGACGTATCTATAAGGAAAACATAGTTGGCGTTACCATCGGTCAGCGAGCGTTCAACCGTTCTTACTCCCGCCGCGAAAAGTTTGTTGCCCACGGTCCACGGACAGTCGGTCAGATACCCCGACACGCCCGCCGCCTCGCCGTCGGGCAGAGGGTAGGAGTAGTCGAAATAATTTATCATTTCTTCGATGCGCACGGAGTCGGGCGGAATGTTGGCGTTCGCCTCGATTGCCCGCCTTACAAGCGAGTAACCCGCCGTGTTTCTGTCCAGAGAGAAGTAGGAGGGCGTTTCGGCCGAGACGAAACCGTTTTCGATAATGGCTCCGTATTCGTAACCTTCGCCGTCGTTTCCGTCGGGATCGAAATAGGGATAATCTGCGGGCGAATCGTAACCGTAGTCCCGGCCTCCCGCACTGCACGCAGTGAGCGCAAGACAAGCGGAGACGATGAGCGAACCCAATAAAGCGATTGATTTTTTCATAATTCCACCTCGTTTGGTTTTATTTGTATTTACAACGATTTGAAAAAGCCCTTTGTCCCGCTCGGCTCAAAATTATTTTAAAAGTTGCAGACACGCAATATAAGCGTAAGGGTCGGATGAAATTACGTTGAAATAATATTTCACGCCGCCGCTTTCCACAAAAAGTTTGTTTATCGGCTCGCCGTTCTCGGCGACTTCCCGCGTAAGCGCGTATTCCATACCGCGGTAATAACCTGCTTCGCCGTCGCCGTATCCGGACAGAGGTGAGTACGTCTTGTCTGTAAACTCCACGAAAACTTCCGCGTCGTATCTTAACGTCGTTACGAACTCGGCTTTCGCGTGCACGAACGCCAGCCCGCCGTCCGTAAATTCCGCTTTGCTCACGGCTACGTTCGCGTTCGGCGAAAACGACAGCCTTTCTATGAATTTAAGCGAGGGATCGATTTTCGAAAGCGAGTACGCGCTCACGCTCTCGGTTAAAAGTTCTCCGTCGTGATAGGTTTCGCCGCCGTCGGGCGCGTCGGCTGCGGGCGGCGCGGAAACGGGCAAAGAATAAACGGTTATAAGTACTGCGGCGGTAACGCAAAGCGCCGCGCTTGCCGCGACAGTCGCTATTTTTGCAAAGCGCGGCAAAACGGAGGGCTTTTTCACGAACTTTTTCGCGTTCTCCGTAATGCTCGTATCGGGGGTATCTATGCCATCGAAATACCCGTTGAACAGCTCTTCGAGCTTTTTATCTTTCATCGTTCACCTTATTAACGATTTTAATTACCATCCTGTCCCGCAGACAGTAAACTTTTAAGTTCTTTTTCGGCTTTTTCTACAAGCCTTTGCACCGCCGACTTGCTCGCGCCCGTTTCGTCGGCGATCTCGCGCACCGTCATATCCAGATAATATTTCAGATATATCGCCCGCCGCTCTTTTTCGCCCAGTCCGGATAGCGCCTGTTCGAGCATTATCGCCTCGTCGCGCCGTTCGGGGGAGTAGTCCTGCGACGAAAGGCTGTAAAACTCCTCCGTGGAAAGGGTTTTGCCGTTTTTCCGCAAATAGTCCAAAGCGGTGTTCCTCGTGATTTTCAGCGTCCAGCCGAACGGGTTTGTGCCTTTCTCGTATTTTCGCGCAAACCTCGCTATTTTAATCAGGCTGTCGTGAACTACGTCCTCCGCGCCGTCGCCCGTTACCGAGCGGGCGACGGCGAACATCCGCTTGCCCGCAAGCAGGTAAACGCCGTCAAGGCATTCCGCGTGTCCGCGGGCTACCGCAAGAATAAGCCGTTCAAGCCGCTCGGCTTCGGTGTCGTTGCCAATCAATGCGTTTACCTCCTTTTTTAATACTATTTTAAATGCCGTACGCGTATTTTGTCAATATTTATTTGCAACGCCGCAAAAAAAGTAATATAATATAACTATGAAATTCTACAAAATGCACGGTATAGGTAACGACTATATCTATTTCGACTGTATGAAAGGCGAACCCGCTAATCCCGAAGAACTTGCCGTCCGTCTTTCCGACAGACATTTTTCAATCGGCGGCGACGGCGTTATTCTGCTTTGCCGCTCGGAAATAGCAGACTGTAAAATGCGTATGTTCAACGCCGACGGTTCGGAGGGCAAAATGTGCGGCAACGGCGTGCGTTGCGTGGGCAAGCTCGCGCACGACCTCGGTTACGCCAAGGGCGGCAAATGCACCGTGG
>CATLAR010000046.1 GCA_949878495.1 uncultured Christensenella sp. | reverse complement strand
GTGCACAGAACAATTTACGGACACAGAATGTGGCCGGAAATATGTTCTAGATGCCCGTGTGCTGGAAGGGCGGAGCGGTACTTTAAATAGGAGGAGCAAGTTATGGCAAAGGAAATTAAAACCATCGGAGTATTAACCAGCGGAGGCGATGCCCCAGGCATGAACGCAGCGATTCGTGCTGTGGTAAGAAAGGCAATTGCCAATGGAAAACAGGTAAAAGGAATTCGGAAGGGATATTCTGGATTGCTAAATGAAGAGATTATTGATATGACAGCCAATGATGTATCAAATACTATTCAGAAGGGTGGAACCATCCTCTTCACAGCTCGCTGTAAAGAGTTTATGACAGAAGAAGGCCAGCAGATGGGGGCTGAGATCTGTAAAAAGCACGGCATTGACGGCATTGTAGTAATTGGAGGAGATGGATCCTTTAAGGGCGCTCAGAAACTGGCAGGCCTGGGGATTAATACCATTGGTGTTCCGGGAACTATTGATTTAGATATTTCCTGTACAGAGTATACCATTGGCTTTGACACAGCAGTAAACACGGCTATGCAGGCTATTGATAAAGTCCGTGATACTTCCACCTCCCATGAGCGGTGCAGTATCATTGAGGTTATGGGAAGAAATGCAGGATATATAGCACTTTGGTGTGGAATAGCCAATGGAGCTGAGGATATCCTTTTGCCAGAGAACTATGATTATGATGAGCAAGAAATTATAAATAATATTATTGAGCGCGCCTATTAAATATTTAAATAATATGGTATATACTTGACGTTTATTTATAATTACTTAATATATTCGCAATTTTTCCAAATTAATAAATTGTGAATTTATACAATTATGCACAATTATGTATACAATAAAAGTAAGGAACCGAGCAGTTTTTTAGCTCGGTTCCTACCTTAGAGAGAATATGAAAAAAAGTTGTGTATTGCTTATTTACAGGTCAGATTATAAACCCCGAATGTGTTAATTATATGATAATTTAATGATTTTTACTTTTTTTGTAAATTATTTCTGCTATTTTAAGTCCATCCGCCGCCGAGCTTGTAATTCCACCCGAATATCCGCTGCCCTCACCGCAGGGATAAAACCCTTTAAGAACAGGACTTTCACCGTCTTCATTCCTCAAAATTCTTATCGGGGATGAAAAACGGGTCTCCGCGCCCGTAAGCACCGCGTCAAAACAGTCGAAACCTTTAAGTCTTTTACCCATATCGGGAATAGCCGCCTTTAAAGCATCAACCGCAATTACGGGTAAAACCGTATCAAGAGGAGCGAAACTTGCCCCCGAAGCAAACGTCGGCAATACATTGCCGAAAGACGAAGAATTTTTACCGCGCAGAAAATCGCCGCAAAGCTGACAGGGCGCCTTATAATTTCTGCCGCCTGCCTCAAAAGCCGCCCTTTCTATTCTGCGTTGAAACTCCATACCGTCGAAAAGTCCGCCGCCGAAGTCGGAACTTTTAAGCTGTACCATCAGCGCGGAATTGGAGTTTACGCCGTCGCGCGCGTACAGGCTCATTCCGTTCGTAACCACGCCGCCCTCCTCGCTTGCCGCGGGGATTACCACGCCGCCGGGGCACATACAGAAAGTAAAAACCGTGCGTTCGTGGGCATGTGAAACGAGTTTGTAGTCCGCGGCGGGGAGTTTTTTATAGCTTTCGCCGTACTGCGAACGGGAAATATTTTCGGCAAGATGCTCAACGCGCACACCGACGGCGAAGTCGCGCGGTTGCATTGCGATACCATCCTCGTGCAGACGGTAAAACGTGTCGCGCGCCGAGTGACCGAGCGCGAGCACGGCGTATTCCGCAGGCAAAACCTGCTCTTCGCCGCTTACCGTATTTTTGAGGTAAAGACCTCTTACTTTGCTGTTTTTAACCTCAAAACCCGTAAAAAGCGTGTTAAAAAGATACTTCCCGCCCCGTTCTTCGATATACTTGCGCATATTAGCAAGCACGGCAAACAGCTTGTCGCTGCCGATATGCGGCTTGTTAAGGTACAAAATTTCTTCGGGCGCGCCGAAGCGGCGAAAGAGTTTTAAAACGTCTTTATTCAGCCCGTCGTGGGTCTGAGTGTTGAGCTTTCCATCCGAGAAAGTACCTGCGCCACCCTCGCCGAATTGCACGTTGGAATTCGTGTTCAGAACGCGACCGCAAAAAAAAGCGTCAATGGTGCGCCGACGTTCTTCGACGGGCTCGCCGCGTTCGATTATTACGGGTTTAAAGCCGCGGTCAACAAGCCTAAGCGCGCAAAAAAGACCCGCGGGACCGCTGCCGACGACGGCTACCGCAGGAGCGTTTCCGACGCGTTCGAGGGGACACTCGGGGGACTGAGGCTCGTCCGAGCAAACCACGGAATACAGCCAGAAAACGTTGTTTTTATTGCGCGCGTCAAGCGATTTTTTGAGAATTTCAAAGTATTTTAAGGGCTTTTTGAGCTTTTTACGCGCAATTTCAATAAGTTGCGATTCGGGTTGTCCGATATTAAGTTTTAAATTATCAAGCCGCAATATCATAATTTTTCAAGAATGCTCAAAGCGGCGCGCTTGCCGCCCGTAAACGCCCAATGCAGGTTGTAACCCCCGCAATCGCCGTCTATATCGAGTATTTCGCCTGCAAAATACAGACCGGGCGCAAACTTGCTTTCCAGCCCGTCGGTCACGCCGCGCATATCTATTCCGCCCTTGGTCACCTGAGCATAGTCGAAGCCGAGCGTGCCCTTTACCTCGAGCGTAAAATTTTTGAGAACGCGGACTATTTCCTTCGCTTCGGGGCTTTGAGCGCGCCTGACGACGGCTCTGCCTATCTGATTGTGCAACGTTCCGGAAAGCAGTTCGGCAACGGGATAACCCGCGTTTATTTTGGCGTTTACGTCCTTTTCGATATCTTCCGCGCTGAAATCGGGGAGAAATTCAAGGGACACGACCGAGTCGGGCTTGTCCGTGAGATACGCAGACAGCGTGAAAACGGCATTGCCCGAAACGCCGTATTCGGTAAATATAACGTCGCCGCGCACGGTCTTTACGCGCTTACCGCCAACAACTGCGGTCGCGTTGCATTCGGCGCGTATACCTTTGAGCGTTTTTATATGAGTAACGTCCGTTTTAAGTTGAACGAGCGAAGGATACAGCGGAGTTACCGCGTGCCCGAACTTGCGGACGAGAGCGTAAGCCGAACCGTCGGTGCCGAAATGCTTTTGCGCCTTGCCGCCCGCACAGAGCGCAACGAAACGCGAAGTAAAAGTTTTATTCGCGGTGTTTACGGCAAAGCCGCCGTTTATGCGGGTTATATCCGTTACGCGGGAAGCCGTATAAATTTCCGCGCCCAAAGATTTAAGCGTGAAATTGAGACTGTCGACAAGCGCGCTCGCCTGTTTGCCCGCGGGATAAATCCGCCCCTTGTCGTCGGGCGCGAAAAGGCAGTTGAAAAACCGCGCGCCCTCGTACGGGTCGACGCAGGCGATTTTTTCGGCGAGCGGAACATTCCCGCCGTGATAATGTGAAGAGCCCAGCTCGGTATTCGATATATTGCCCTGACCGTTGCCCGTAGCCGCAAGTTTTCTGCCGAGCCGTTCGCCCGCCTCTAAAACGCAGACTTTGCATTCCGCGCCTTTAAGCAGAGTAACCGCGCAGGCAAGCCCCGAAGCGCCGCCGCCGATAATTATTACGTCGTAATCCATAGATTACATTTTATAACAAACTGCCGCCGCGTGTCAACCTTTAAATTCGCAAAGCATTTTTTCAAGCACTGTCAAATGCAGTTTCTCGTCCTCCAAAATCCGTGAAACAATTTTTCTGACAGGCTCGCTTTTAAGGTATCTGAGCATTTTCTCGTAGCCGAAAATCGCCTGCCTTTCGCCGCGGATATCGTCCTCGAGCATATGCTTTAAAGTCCGCGAATAGGCGACGTATTTCGTTGAATAAAAGTTAAAAGCGTTGGGCGGATACTGCGTGTAAAGCGGCGCCGCGCCAAGCGCGAGTATCGTCTTGCCGAGTAAATCCAGATGCATCATTTCGGCTATGGCGATGTCTAAAAGAGTTTCCGACGCGTCGCCGTATCCTTCCTTCCCGAAGAAGAAAGAATGATAAACGTACTGCAGTATCGCGTTGAGTTCGCCCGTAGCCGTCGCGTACGCGGGCGATATGATTTTAAGGCTTAAAGCGTCGGGACAGATTTCATCTACGGTAGGATAAGGCAAATCGACTTTGATAGGTTTAGGCATAACACCATTATACGAAACAACGCCCGATTTTGTGTAAAATCGGGCGTTTATGCGTGACATAGTACTATGATTAAGTTTGATAATGCACTTTTAAGGGGCTATTTAAGGTCAAATATCAGTTTAAAATCTTTTTAAGAAATTGTCCCGTATAACTGCTTTCGACCTTGGCAACGTCCTCGGGCGAGCCTGTTGCGACTATAGTTCCGCCCTTATCGCCGCCCTCCGGACCGAGGTCGATAAGCCAATCCGCACATTTTATAACGTCGAGATTGTGTTCGATTACGAGCACCGTATTCCCGCCGCTCCTCAGCTTCGACAGGATATTTACAAGCTTTTCAACGTCGTAACTGTGAAGCCCCGTAGTCGGCTCGTCGAGGATATAAAAGGTTTTTCCCGTACTGCGCTTTGACAGTTCGGTGGCAAGTTTTACGCGCTGAGCCTCGCCGCCCGAAAGCGTAGTCGCGCTTTGTCCGAGTCTTATATACCCGAGCCCGACGTCGCATAAAGTGGCGAGCTTGTTGTGTATCGACGACACGGGTTTGAAGAATTCCGCCCCCTCTTCCACCGTCATTTCAAGCACGTCGGAAATGGACTTGCCCTTGTATTTTACTTCCAATGTTTCACGGTTGTAGCGCTTGCCGCCGCACACCTCGCAAGGAACGTAAACGTCTGGAAGGAAATGCATTTCGATCTGAATTATACCGTCGCCCTGACAGTGTTCGCACCTGCCGCCCGCAACGTTAAATGAAAATCTTCCGCTCTTATAGCCCCGCTCTTTCGCGTCGGGAGTAGCCGCGAACAGGTCGCGTATCATAGTGAACACGCCCGTATAAGTTGCGGGATTGCTCCTTGGTGTTCTGCCTATCGGCTGCTGGTCGATGGCAATAATTTTGTCGAAGTTATCAACGCCCTCTATGCCGTCGAATTTGCCTAAAAGCTGGCGCGCGCCGTTGAGATTGTTGGCTAAATACGGGTAAATAATTTCGTTTACAAGGCTGGATTTGCCGCTTCCCGAAACGCCCGTAACCGCCGTAATAAGACCGACGGGAACGCTTACGTCCACGCCTTTGAGGTTGTTCTGGCGGCAACCCGTAAGTTTGAGATATCTGCCGTCGGGTTTTACACGTACCGACGGAGTCTGAATTTTGCGCCTGCCCGAAAGGTAATCGCCCGTTATCGAGCGCGGCTCTTTCATAATATCTTCTATCGTGCCGCAAGCGACTATTTCGCCGCCGTGAACGCCGGCCTTGGGTCCGATATCGACGATATAATCGGCGGCGCGCATCGTGTCCTCGTCGTGTTCAACTACTATGAGCGTGTTGCCGAGGTCGCGCAAGCCAAGAAGGGAATGCAAAAGTTTCTCGTTATCGCGCTGATGCAGACCTATACTCGGCTCGTCGAGAATATACAAAACGCCCGTAAGCGCGCTGCCTATCTGCGTTGCAAGGCGGATTCGCTGGCTCTCGCCGCCCGACAGCGTTGCCGCGCTGCGCGACAGCGTTAAATAACCCAGCCCAACGTTCCTTAAAAAACTCAGCCGAGCGTGAATTTCTTTTACGATACTGTCGGCAATCAAATGCTCGGTCGTATTGAAAAACCCAAAATCGGCGAACGAAGTCAGATCGTCGACCGACATATCACAGACTTCGGCTATGTTTTTGCCGCCGACGGTGACCGCGAGCGCCTCGCGCTTTAAACGCTTACCCTTACAACACGGGCAGTCCGAGCGGCGCATATACCGTTCTATGTCCATTTTCACGCCGTCGGAAGCCGTTTGCGAATATCTGCGCTGTAAGTTGGCAGCGAAGCCCTCCCACGATTTTTCGTAACTGCCCGAAAAATGGTAGGCGTTATAGCTCATTTCGATTTTTTCGCCGTTATTGCCGTACATAAGCATTTCGTAAACGCCTTTGGGAAGATCGGTTACGGGCACGTCGAGAGAGAAACCGTAGACTTTGGACAGAGCGTTGAGATACATTTGCGTCATTGACGAGGAATCGAGATTCCAGCCGCTTATCTTAATCGCGCCGTCGCGCAAGGTCTTGGTTTTGTCGGGACAGATAAGATCGGGATCGACCGTCTGACGAAAACCCAGACCCGAACATTCGGGACACGCACCCCAAGGCGTATTGCACGAAAACAGACGAGGCTCGATTTCCTCGATGGAAATGCCGCATTCGGGGCAGGCGTATTTGGACGAATACAGCTCCTCGCCGTCCTCGCCGCGGTCGATTACCACCAGCCCGTCGGCAAGTTTTAAAGCGCTTTCAATGCTGTCCGAAAGCCTTTTTATAACGCTTTCCTTAATGACGAGCCTGTCCACGACCACGGAAATATTATGGCGGATATTCTTATCAAGCTTGATTTCTTCCTGCAGGTCGTAGATACTGCCGTCCACTTTAACCCTGCCGTAGCCGCTCTTTTTATAGCCCGCAAGCTCCTTTTCAAACGCGCCCTTTTTGCCGCGTACGACGGGGGCTTCAACTATGATTTTACTGCCCTCGGGCAAAGCCATAATGCGGTCGGCTATCTCGTCGACGGACTGACGGCGTATCTCTCGCCCGCATTTGGGGCAATGGGGAATGCCGACGCGTGCGAATAAAAGACGGAAATAATCGTAGATTTCCGTTACCGTACCCACCGTTGAGCGCGGGTTGTGCGAGGTCGTTTTCTGGTCGATGGAAATTGCGGGCGAAAGCCCGTCGATAAACTCTACGTCGGGCTTTTCCATTTGACCGAGGAACTGCCGCGCGTACGAGGAAAGGCTCTCGATATACCGCCTTTGACCCTCGGCGAATATGGTATCGAAAGCCAGCGTAGATTTGCCGCTACCCGAAAGCCCCGTAAATACCGTAAGCGTATTGCGGGGAACGCGCACGTCGACGTTTTTGAGGTTGTTTTCTTTTGCGCCTTTGACGAATATTTCTTCTTTCATTGCTTTTTAATCTTCGTTAATTTTTTCTTCAACGCGTTTAAAGCGTCGCGGATTTCGATTGCTTTTTCAAAGTCGAGCTGCGCCGAAGCGACTTTCATAAGCGCTTTCAGCTTTTCTATTTCCTGAGGTATCTCGGATGGCTTCAAGTCGTCGCCCAAGCCCTTTTTACCCGTAATGCCTATGGTGTTTTTGACTTCTTTTATTATGGTTTTGGGCACGATACCGTGCTCGGCGTTGTATTCGGACTGAATTTTGCGGCGGCGCGCCGTTTCGTCGATAGCCCTTTTCATACTGCCCGTCACCGTATCGGCGTACATTATAACCCGACCTTCGGCGTTTCGGGCGGCTCTGCCTATCGTCTGGACGAGTGACGTTTCACTGCGCAAAAAACCCTCTTTATCGGCGTCGAGTATGGCTACGAGCCGCACTTCGGGCAAGTCAAGTCCCTCGCGCAGAAGGTTAATGCCGCAGAGTATATCGAACTCGCCCGCGCGAAGCCCGTTGATTATGTCTATTCTTTCCAGCGCGTCTATGTCGCTGTGCATATATCTGACTTTCAGACCGTGTTCTTTGAGGTAGTCTGTAAGGCTCTCCGCCATACGCTTCGTCAGCGTGGTAACGAGCACGCGCCCGCCCGTCGCTATTACGCCCTTAGCCTCGCCCAACAAATCGTCTATCTGCGTTTTGGTGGGTCGGATTACTACTTCGGGGTCGATAAGCCCCGTGGGTCTGATAATCTGTTCGACTACGTTTCCCGCGCGTTCAAGCTCGTACGGAGCCGGCGTTGCGGAAACGCATATGAGCTGCGGAATGCGCTCGTTGAACTCCTCGAAAGTAAGCGGGCGGTTATCGTAAGCCGATTGAAGCCTGAACCCGTACCCGACGAGATTTTCTTTGCGCGAGCGGTCGCCGTGATACATTGCGCGGATTTGCGGAATGGTCATATGGCTTTCGTCTATAAAAGTGAGGAATTTGCCCGCGGGGAAATAATCGAGAAGCGTAAACGAGGGTTCGCCCGGGGCGCGTCCGTCGAAATAACGGCTGTAATTTTCTACGCCGCTGCAATAGCCTATTTCGCGCATCATTTCAAGATCGAAAGTCGTGCGCTGTTCAAGCCGCTGGGCTTCGAGCAGTTTTCCGTCGTCGCGGAAGGCTTTGACTTCGTCGTGCATATCGCGCTCGATCATTGCGAGCGCGCTCTTCATTTTATCCGAGCCGACCGCGTATTGGCTTGCGGGGAATATAAGCGCGTGTTTTAGCTCGCTTACGATAGTGCCCGTGAGCGCTTCAACCTCGCAAACGCGGTCTATTTCGTCGCCGAAAAATTCAACGCGCACGGCAATTTCCGAGTTACTTGCGGGGAAAATTTCCACCGCGTCGCCGCGTACGCGGAAGGACGAACGCTGAAAATCTACGTCACGGCGAGCGTACTGAATTTCGACGAGTTTTCTTATAAGCGCGTCGCGCTCCAACTCGTCGCCCGGTCTTAACGATATCGCCAATCTGAAATATTCTTCGGGTGCGCCCAGACCGTAAATGCAACTGACGGAAGCCACGACTATTACGTCCTCACGCTCGCCGAGAGAACTCGTTGCCGAGTTGCGAAGTTTATCTATCTCGTCGTTCAGACTCATATCCTTTTCGATATACGTGTCGGTCGAGGGTATGTAGCTTTCGGGCTGGTAATAATCGTAGTACGACACGAAATATTCCACGCGGTTTTTGGGAAAAAAATCGCGAAATTCGTTGCAAAGCTGCGCGGCGAGGGTCTTATTGTGGGCAATAACGAGCGCGGGACGATTTACGTTCTTGATAACGTTCGCCATTGTAAACGTTTTACCGCTGCCCGTAACGCCGACGAGAACCTGCGTTCTTATACCGTCGAGCACGCCTTCGGTAAGACTCTCTATTGCCTGAGGCTGGTCGCCCGTAGGACTGTATGCGGAGTGTAATTCAAACTTCATAACGTTACTTAATTATACCCCTTTTTTAAATTTTTTACAACTGTTTGAAGGCTGATTTTAAAGAAAAATAAACTTTTGTTTGCGATATAAGCACCTCATCAGTCCTCGCTGAGGACAGCTGTCTCGGCGGAGATAAGGAAAATCTGCCGCCTCGGTCACCGTTCGCGCGCAGAAATGCGCTCGCTCATCTCGCGTTGATGCGACGGCACACCGTGCCGTCGCAAAGAAATCAACGCTCGCCCTCAAGGGGAAGCCGAGCTTACGATAAAGCCGTCGACGCTTATCATTCGCCGACGGCTTACCTAAAAAATTAAATTTACTTTGATTTCTTGCGTAAAGCGTCGCCGCCCGTAAGAAGAATCATTTTGATTGCTTCGGTCGAGTACGCGTCTGCAATTACTTTGAGCTTTTTGTCGAGCACGCCGCGGGCGAGAACTTTAATGCAGGTCGTCGATTTAGCGAAGTTGGGAACGCGCTTTTTGATTTCTTCGAGGGTTACCGTTTCGCCGTCGGCAAAATACTTGCCGAGCGTGTCGATATTGATAATGCCCGACTTGGTTTTATCGGAAATTTCGTCCGTGTCCTCAACCAGCGCCATTGCGATATTATCGGTGAGGAGTTCGTTTACTTCCTGCGCCGCAACGTAATCTCTAGGTTTGAAAACGTCGCCGCTCTGCGCGTCCTCTTCCGTAAGCACTTTTACGAGATTGCGCTCGATAAGCGGCTCTATC
>CATLAR010000045.1 GCA_949878495.1 uncultured Christensenella sp. | reverse complement strand
TGGGCGAAAAAGGTAAAGACGGGAAGGTTTACGTTCTCGGAAGCGGTCGGGCTATACCATTAAAAGATTATATAACCGTTATAGCCAATGCTTTGAACGCAAACGGTTTGTTAAATTTTGGCGCGATACCGTATTCCGCGAAACAAGTAACGTATTTATGCGCAGACGTTTCGGATTTATATACCGACGTCGGTTGGACGGCGAAAACGAAATTTGCGGACGGAATAAAAACTATTATAGATAAAAATACTTAGAATAACGAATGAGGAATTATGAAAAAAGGAATACTTGCATTAATTGCGTCTTTAATCGGCGCTACTTGTATGGCTATCGGTTTGGCGGGTTGTCAACCTATTCAAGGCGAACAGGGAATTCCCGGTGAAAACGGGGATAAGGGCGATAGCTTTTGGACGGAAAATCCTCAGGGGCTTGATTTCTACCCGCTGAATGACGGTACTTTTGCCGTCGGTAAAGGTCAGGCGATATTATTATCGGAAATATCCGTTCCCGAAACTTTTAACGATAAGCCGGTTACTGCGGTTTACGATTTTTCGGGTTGCGAAAATTTAACTACGATAAATCTTCCCGCCAGCGTTAATAAACTGTATGACGGGGAGTTTGCATATTGCGAAAAATTAGAAAACGTTTATGTTGCCGGTGAGCGATTGAAAGGCGTGTCGGTAAACGAAGAGTACTTCGTTTACGATAGCGATATCGCTATCGGTGAAAAAGCTTTCATTGATACTCTCGCATTAACGAAGATTCTAATTGATGACAGTTCGGATAACGACACTATAGTTTCGATGACGGTCAAGAATAATTTGCCCGAAGTTACTAAAATCGAAGTAAGTGCCGCGCTTAATTCCAATACCGATTTCAGGCGCTTAAATACTGTGAATTTGGACGCTTCTAAGAAAGAAGAATCGTTTGAATTGGATTTCGGAACTTACGGTTTATTTAAAGATATAGACGTAAAATTGTTTAATGGCGCGGAAGAATTTATTTCTTTGGAAAATATCGGCGGCGTGGCAATCAGTGCCGACGAGTACAATTTTGCTCCTTTAACTGCATCGTATCCCGTACTCGTATATTCTTTAAAATTAAATGAAATAACCGATAACGGTAAAATTCCTACGTTCGTTTGTATGGATAGGTATAACCAATATAATTGGAATAATTTGCCTTACAATATGCAGATTATGCCTTTCGTGAAATCAAATGAAGTAACGAACAACAGTGCTTTCCATTCTCTAAGAGCGGGCATTTCCGGATATATTAAAGAACTTTTCGAGATAAATCCCGAATCGAAATTTAATTTGTACGTCGGTGACAATTACGGGGAAGTTATACTTGAAATGTTTACTGCGAACCGTATCCCCGAAAGTAATTGGACTGCGACTTTATTAAGTGACGGTACTGCTACCGCATATATTTTATCGGATACTTTTGCTGTTGATAATCCCGATCAAAAATATCAACAGATGAAAGAAAATTACGAAGAAATCGAGCGTTTTGTTTATGATAGAGGTGAGTTTAATATTTGGGACATTAATTCAAAAATAGAATTTAAAGGTACAAACGGAAACTATCAAATTCTCGAAAGATACGCTTACGTTATGGCGAGAGAGCGTGCTAACGTTAAATGGATAGTTAACAGATTGCGCGCTACCGAAAATCTTAATGCAATAAACGAAAAGGATCCTAATTTTGTAACAGAACTTTTGAAACACGTTGAGCAGGTTTATACAAATAATTTGCTTGCGGCACTGTCGCCTGAAGAAGCTGAAAATTTCAAAAAGTTATATAAATTCAACGACGGAATGTTCAGCGAAGCCGAAGAGCAAAATAAAGAAGTAATTATAATTCTCGGTACAAGTTGGGATGGCGAAGACGGGAATCTGTACGACAATATCAAAATGCTGGTTGAGCTCTACGGTACGGAAAATTACGTTTACTATTATAAAGGGCATCCCGGTTATCCTACCTCTCAATACGAGGGGCGTAAGCGGTATTTTGAAACGCTTAAAGAAGAAGGGTACGCAATAAACGAGCTGGATAATGCTATTGCTGCAGAGATAATATTATTCTTTAAGCCCGACGTATTTATGGCAGGTTATGAAACGAGTACTTTTGATTCGGTACAAAGTCATGAAAAAGCGTTGCTGTTATTCGGTTCCAAAGATCATTTCTTAAACGGAGGATATACTTTCGCTAAGTATTTCGACGTTTTCGCTTCACAAATAACGGATAATGATATGTTTGACGATATAACGCTAACGGACGGTGTGAAATATTATCTCATAGAGTATAATAATACCGCAGAGTACGAAAATCAGGTAGAGAACTATTCAAAACACGAAATAGCAATTTATAATACCACAACCAAGGAAATCGAGTATTATAAATTAAAAGACGGCGCTCACGTCAAAGTAGACAAAGACGGTAACACAATCGGCGTTGAAAACTAAACGTTCAAAGCTCGGCGGGGTCGGAAATTTCCGACCCCGCTTTTGCGTATAAAAATTCGTAATTGTAAAAAACTACTAATCGAAGAGTATTCTTAATTCTTTTACATATGCGAAATTTTAATTTATCGAAAGGGCATACCGTATTTTTCAATAACGCGCCGAGGATAACGTCTTTTGCCGCGATATGCGGCTCTAAAGAGAGCGAAGGTGTTCTCGGTTCGTTTGCGGACGTGGCTTTAAACGACGATATGTACGGGGAAAGCACGTTCGAAAAAGCCGAATGCAAAATGCTGTCAAAAGCAATTTCGCTCGCTCTGGAAAAAGGCGGATACACCGAAAAGGATATCGACGTAATGTTCTCGGGCGACTTGCTCAATCAGATTATTTCCGCGAGCTTTGCGGCAAGGGATTTCGATTTTCCTTTTCTCGGGCTGTATTCGGCGTGTTCGACTATGAGCGAAAGCATTCTGCTCGGCGCAATGCTCGTAAACGCGGGGTACGCTCAACGCGTCGTTGCGGCGACGGGCTCGCACTTTGCTTCTGCGGAAAGACAGTATCGGTATCCGTTGGAGCTTGGCTGTACGCGTCCGCCGCAGGCGCAGTGGACGGTTACGGGTGCGGGCGGTTGCGTAATTGCAAACGATGGCGCGGGAGTAAAAGTCGTCAGCGGGACTATGGGCAAGGTTTGTGACTACGGCGTAACCGACGTCAACAATATGGGCGCGGCAATGGCGCCCGCAGCGGCGGATACGATAATTCAACATTTAAAGGATACGGGCAGCTCGCCCGAGGATTACGATATGATACTTACGGGCGATCTGGGTGCGCTCGGAAGCCGCATAGTAAAAGACCTGACTTGGGAAAAAGGATTCGATATATCCTCCAATCACGTCGACTGCGGCGAAATAGTTTATAAAGTAATCGAAAAAGAGTTTCAGGGCGGCAGCGGCGCGGGCTGCTCCGCAACTGTGTTGAATTCATACGTGCTTTCGAAAATGAACGCGGGACTCTATAAACGGGTATTGTTTGCAGCGACGGGCGCGCTGTTGTCTACGATATCGTCGGGGCAAGGGGAGAGCATTCCCTGTATAAGCCATGTGGTGCAACTCGAAGTATAGGAGGGGATTATGGAAAACGAAATGCTTGAAATATTCTTGCAGTTTGTAAAGGCTTTTGCCGTTGGCGGCGGTATATGTTTGATTGCGCAAATAATAATAAATTTCACCGATTTAACCGCAGGTAAAATTCTCGTATATTTTATGTTGGCCGGCGTGGCGCTTACGGCGATAGGCGTATACCAGCCTCTAGTCGATTTTGCGGGCGCGGGCGCGACCGTGCCTATTTCTGGATTCGGGTATCTGCTTGCAAACGGCGCAATGCGCGGCGCGGAAAAGGGCGTATTCTCTGCGATAACCGGAGCGCTGTCGGCGGCTAGTGCTGGTGTTACCGCGGCGGTTGTTTTTGCGTTTTTAATGGCGCTCATTTTTAAATCGAGAACTAAAAGAAATTGAATTGCGGGCGCGGTATAGACATACTGCGCCTTATTTTTTTAAGAAGAGCAGGGTAGCCGTTGACATCTCTACTCAAATAGTTTATAATAATAGATATGAGAAAATACGATTATCTGATTGTCGGGGCGGGGCTTTTCGGGGCGGTTTTTGCCAATCGGGCAAAAGAACGCGGCAAAAAAGTTTTGGTCGTAGATAAACGTCCGAATATAGCGGGTAATATCTATACTGCGCAAACGGAAGGCATTAACGTGCATGTGTACGGCGCGCATATTTTCCATACCAATAACAAACGGGTATGGGATTTTGTCAACGAATTCGCCGAATTCAATCGCTACACAAATTCGCCCGTGGCAAACTATAAGGGCGAGTTATACTCTTTGCCCTTTAATATGTACACGTTCAATAAACTTTGGGGAGTGGTCACTCCGTCTGAAGCAGCGGAAAAAATAGAAAAACAGCGCAAAGCCGCGGGTATTACCGACCCTAAAAACCTTGAAGAGCAGGCTATTTCGCTCGTCGGTACCGACGTTTACGAAAAACTTATTAAAGGCTATACGCAGAAGCAATGGGGCAGACCGTGTAGCGAGCTTCCCGCGTTTATAATAAAGCGGTTGCCCGTTAGAATGACCTTCGACAACAATTATTTTAACGCTCTGTATCAGGGCATTCCCGTCGGCGGCTATACGAAAATGGTCGAAAAAATGCTCGACGGCATAGATGTCATGCTGGAATGCGACTATCTCGAGAACAAAGCCGAGCTTGACGCGCTTGCCGACAATATTGTTTACACGGGCGCAATCGACGCTTATTTCGGCTACAAACTCGGCGCATTGGAATACCGTTCGGTACGCTTTGAAACCGAAGTTCTCGATGTGCCCAACTATCAGGGTAACGCCGTTGTCAACTATACCGACGCGGAAACGCCCTATACCCGTATAATCGAACATAAATTTTTCGAGTTCGGAACCCAGCCGAAAACGGTTATCAGCCGAGAATACAGTTCGGAATGGAAGAAGGGTGACGAGCCTTATTATCCCGTCAACGACGAAAAGAACGCCGCGATTTATGCGAAGTACAGGCGGCTCGCGGACGGTGAAGACAACGTTATATTCGGCGGCAGGCTCGGCGAGTATAAGTACTACGATATGGATAAAGTAATCGAATCTGCGCTCGCGCTTTGCGAAAAACAGCTCGGATAAACGAAAAAAACGGCAAAGCGCCGTCAAGCCAACGCTTGACGGCGCTTTTTTCACGAATCATCTTTTTAATTATAATTCTATTATATTATTTTGTCAATAATCAAGAACTGCGACAGTCGTACATAAAATATTGTATGTCAAATGGAATACGCAATAAAAAATTCAAACGCTTCAAGGTTTTGCTCGTTATTTTCTGCTTTCTTATAATAGGCGTGCTCGTCTATTTCCAGCGCAACGTAACGCGCGTGCTTATTTCCATCAGCGAAGCCACGATCCGCTCGATAACCACCGTCGCCGTAAACGACGCCATTTATTATACGTTAAACGACACTATGCGCTACGAGGACTTGATTTATATTGAGCGCGACGAAGCGGGAGACGTTACTTCGATTACCACCGACAGCCTGAAAATCAACCGCATTGCAAGGGATACGGCGTATTTATCTCAGGAAAACCTCAATAAAATGAGCGCGGAAGGCATTCTCGTGCCTATAGGCGCGCTTACGGGCATAGAAGCTCTTGCCGGTTTCGGCACGAAAATAAACATAAAAATCATACCTATTTCCAACGTAGAATGCCGCTTCGTGTCCAAGTTTGAGGGCGCGGGAATAAACCAGACTAAACACTCGCTGTATCTTGAAATAGTGTCCGATATTTCCATAATTCTGCCGTCGAAGAGCACCAACCTTGCGTCGACTATAGAAGTGCTCATATGCGAAAGCGTAATCGCGGGCAAAATTCCAGACACATATTTGCAAGCGTCGCTTGCAAACGGCGGAGCCGCCCTGGTGCCAAAAAAATAATGTATATAAAGTAGCCCGCCGCAGATATTCTGCGGCGGGCTTTTGCGTTTATCTCAATTCGATATCCAGCTTGAATTTCAGGTTGCTGAGTATCTTTTTGACGAAGCCGTCAATTTTGTTTTCTATCGGCTCGTCCTTAGGTGTAAACGTTATTTTAAACGCCATCGACTTTTTATTTTTTCCTATCTGTGCGCCGAGGTACACGTCAAACAGTTTAACGTCGCTGACATACTTGCACGCCGCGTAAATTTCTTTCTCGATCTGCGCGCAGGTTGTATCCGCATTGCAGGTCAACGCAAGGTCGCGCTGAACCTCGGCAAACTTGGGCAACGGCGAATATCTGAACGGCTTGGCAAGGCTCGCTATAGCCTCGTAATCAAGCTCTGCAACGTACGCGAATCTCTCGAGCGCGAGTTCTTCCGCAACGCTAGGGGAAAGCATTCCAAGATATCCTACTTCAACGCCGTCGCATAAAACTTTCGCCGTAATTCCGGGGTGGAGGAAAGGCTTTTCGCACGGCTCGTATTCGAATTTAAGGTTGAACGCCGAGCCCACGCATTCAACTATGCCTTTGAGGTCGAAGAAGTCGTATTTGCCCCATATACCGAGGGCAATTCTCATTTTCTCTTCGGGGAAGTCATTAATCGGCAAGGTCTTCGCAAGGAAAATTTTGCTTATTTCAAACAGCTTGCCCGAAGCGTTGCCGCGCCTGAGGTTGCGAACGATTACGTTGACCATCGACGGCGCAAGCGTGGTGCGCATTATCGATAAATCTTCGCTTATCGGGTTTAAAATTCTTATTGCGCGCCGCTCGGTCGCGTCGTCCGCAAAATGCAGCATATCCAGATCTTTCGCCGAATAGAAAGAGTAGGTCGAAATTTCGTATAAGCCTTTGCTTACCAACGTGTCTTTGAGTTTAAGTTCGGCTTTTTGCTCGTCCGTGAATCCGCCGTTCGTAATCGAAGCCGAGGGCAGGAAAGTACCCTCGATATTATCGTAACCGTAAAAGCGGATAATTTCCTCGGCAATATCGGGATAACCGTCCACGTCCTCGCGGTAACGGGGCACGGTAAGCGTCAGATTATCGCCCTTTAACGCCGTCCCGAAATTGAGGTTTCCAAGTATTTCAGCCATTCTTTTCGCGGGCACTTCAATGCCCAGAAGCGCGTTGATTTTGTCTACACTCACGGTCATTTTTTTCTCATTGGTGCGGGAATATGCCGTAGTTACGTCGATATGCATATCCGTAACCACGCCGCAACCGAGCTTTTCTATAAGGTGCAAAGCCCGCGCCATAGCACGTTCCGCCGAGTACTCGTTCACGCCCTTTTCAAACAGTGCGGAGGAGTCGGTGTGTTGACCGAGCGCGCGCGCCGTCTTTCTTACGCTGTCGCGCGCAAACTTCGCCGCCTCGAACAGTACTTCCTGCGTGTCGTCCTTAATTTCGCTGTTAAGTCCGCCCATAACTCCCGCAAGCGCAACGGGCTTTTTACCATCGCAGATTACGAGGTTTTCGGGCGTCAGCTCGAACTCGTTCTCGTCGAGGGTGACTATTTTTTCACCCATAGCCGCGCGGCGCACTACGACTTCGCGCCCTTCCAGCGTTCTAAGGTCAAACGCATGCATCGGCTGACCATATTCCAGCATTACGAAATTTGTTATATCTACTACGTTGCTGATAGAGCGCAACCCGCAGAGCGCCAGACGTTTTCTCAGCCACTCGGGCGAAGTCCCGCATTTGACGTCCTTCACGTAATGCCCTATATATCTCGGGCAAATATCGGGCGCGTCGTCCGTAATTTTGATTTGCGCGTAT
The DNA here is from genome assembly GCA_949878495.1 of uncultured Christensenella sp. Taxonomy (GTDB): domain Bacteria; phylum Bacillota; class Clostridia; order Christensenellales; family Borkfalkiaceae; genus Coproplasma. The sequence continues at coordinate 2,235 of CATLAR010000045.1, read as the reverse complement.
TTGCCTTTTACGGGGTTGTAGGAACAGTCGGGTTCGCGCATTTTTTTATTTAAAACGGCGGCGACTTCACGAGCGATGCCGACTATTGATTGACAGTCGGGGCGGTTCGCCGTAATGCTTATATCAAAGATATAATCGTCCAAGCCCAGATAGGGTTTAACGTCCGCGCCGTTTTTGTATTCGGCGGGCAGGAGTAACAGCCCGCAATATCCCGCGCCGCTGTATAGATCGTCGTTCAGCCCGAGTTCCGCGCCAGAGCAAAGCATTCCCTCGGATTCTATGCCGCGCAATTTACCTTTTTTAATGGTCATCACGCCTTCGATAGTTACGTGATCCTTCGCCGTGGCGTAAACCGTCGCACCGACGAGTGCGCAAGGCGCTTTAATGCCCTTTTTAACGTTGTCCGCGCCGCAACAAATCCGGAATACGCCTTTGTCGCCGCAGTCTACTTTGCATTTCGAAAGGTGCGTGCCTTCTACGGACTCGCATTCGACTACTTCGCCGACTACCACGCCCGAAATATCCTTGCCCAATTCGATAAGTTCTTCGACTTCGAACCCGCAGGAGAAAAGTTTTTCCTGTAACGTTTCGGCGGAAACGTCAATATCTACGTAATCTTTAAGCCAACTTAAAGGTGCTTTCATATTTATTTCTCTCCTTTGAACTGTTTTGAAAAGCGCGTGTCGCCTTCGAACAGCAGTTTCATATTGTTAATGCCGTATTTGAGCATAGCAATTCTCTCTATGCCCATACCGAACGCAAAACCAGTGTACTCGTCGGGGTCTATGTCGCAACCTTCGAGCACGTGTCTGTTTACCATTCCCGCGCCGAGCACTTCTATCCAGCCCGTGCCCTTGCAAAGACGGCAGCCTTTGCCGCCGCATTCGAAACAGCTGACGTCGACTTCGACAGACGGCTCCGTGAACGGGAAGTAGGAGGGACGGAGACGCGTTTTTACGCCCGCGCCGAAAATTTTCCGCGCAAACTCGTCAAGCATTCCCTTGAGGTCGCATAGCGTAATACCCCTGTCGACGACCAGACCTTCCATCTGCGAGAACATAGGCGAATGCGTCGCGTCGTCGTCGCTGCGATAAACCTTTCCGGGCGACAGAATCTTAATGGGCGGCTTTTTGTTTTCCATAACCCTTATCTGTCCCGCCGAAGTCTGCGTTCTCAAAAGCAAATCGTTCGACAGATAGAATGTGTCCTGCATATCCCGCGCGGGGTGGTCTGCGGGCGTGTTCAAAGCAGTGAAATTATAATAGTCGTTCTCGATTTCGGGACCCTCGAACACCTCGAAGCCCATTCCCGAGAATATCGAAATCAGCTCGTTTCTTACGAGTGTGTTGGGGTGAAGCGCGCCGTCCTCGGCAATTCGCCCCGGCAGAGTAACGTCGATTTTCTCGTCGCGGTATTTCTTTTCCAGCTCGAAACTCTTCAAACGCTTTTCCAGCGCGGAAAACTTTTCTTCCGTCCATTCCCTTAAAGCGTTGAGGATTTTGCCCATTGACGGCCGCTGTTCGGGCGGAACGTCGCGCATATTCTTCATAAGCGAGGAAATTTCGCCCGTTTTGCCAAGGAAACGCATTTTAATTTCCTGCAAACTCTTGCTCGACTGCACGTCTTTTATCGCGTCGTCAATGCTCTTTTCGATTTCTTTGATTTTGTCTTGCATATTTTACTCCTGCTGATTTTAACTGAATAAAAATAAAAACGCCCCGTGCAAAAAGCACAGGGCGAAATAACTCGCGGTACCACCTGATTTTACGGCAAAAAGCCGCCTTATTTGTTCCTTAACGCGGAATTACGGAATAAGCTACTCGTAACCTTTCGCAAATTCGGCTCGCAAGTGAATACCGCTTACACCCAATGGAAAACTTTTCAGCCGTTTTCGGGTTTTCCTCTCTGAAAAGGGTCGTCTAAGCGTCTGTCTTGGTCACAGCCTTTGCATATTGTCTGAATTATAATATTTTTAAACACGCTTGTCAAACGATTTCAATCGCTATTTAAAGCGCTTTCAATATATCGAGTTTCCGTGGCAGTCGTAAGCGACAATTACGGGAAAATCCTCAACTTCGAGTTTATAAACGCCTTCCGATAAGAGGTCGGGGAACGCAATACATTTGCTCGACTTAATGCACGCACCGTAAAGTGCGCCCGCGCCGCCTATCGCCGCAAAATAAACGGCGGCGTTGTCTTTTAACGCTTTTTGCGTGTTTTCATTCATCTCGCCCT
>CATLAR010000044.1 GCA_949878495.1 uncultured Christensenella sp. | reverse complement strand
TGCATTCCAGTCTGGCGGGGCATTCCCTCTATGTTCAAAGCCATATCGATAACCCGTTTAAGAGCGTCGTCGGTAGCGTAAATCTCGCAGAATTCGTTATTTTTCGCGGCTTTCAGCTCGTTGTATTTTCCTAACAAATCAGCTTTCTTATCCTCGTCTGTCTCCGCTTCGTACTTAGCTTTGGCTTTGTCTATTCTTCGCCCGAGCAAGTCGCTTATAGACGTTTTTCCGTCCATTATCTTAGTCAGACGGTCGGTTTCGGAATAGGGAACGCGCATTACGCGCCCTACGTCCTTTATCGAGTTCTTCGCCGCCATAGTACCGAAAGTGACTATCTGGCAGACGTTTTCGTGCCCGTACTTCTCGCGCACGTATTCTATCGTGTCCTCGCGCCTGTCCGTGCAAAAGTCGATATCGAAGTCGGGCATCGATACACGGTCGGGATTGAGAAAACGCTCGAAAAGCAAGTCGTATTGCAGTGGTTCTACGTCGGTAATACCTATCGAGTACGCGACTATCGAACTTACGCCCGAGCCGCGCCCCGGTCCTACGGGAATGTCGTGTTCTTTCGACCAGTTGATAAAGTCCCAGACTACGAGGTAATAATCGGCGTAGCCCATTCCGCAGATAATTCCCAGTTCGTACTCCGCGCGGTCGAGTTCCCTTTGCGAGAGCTTGTCGCCGTAGCGCTTTTTTAGTCCCTCTGCGGTAAGGTTTCTGAGGTACTGCTCAGCGGTTGTCCCGTCTGCGGGAACGTATAGGGGAATAAGCGAAGTATCTTTAATCGGATAACCCTTTTTGTCGAGATTGAACGCGGGTTCCGTGACCTTGTCCGCTATAACGCGGGTGTTGGAAATGGCTTTTGGCAGATTGGGAAAGAGCGCGCGCATTTCCTCACAGGTCTTGAAGTAAAATTCGTCGGTCGAAAATTTAAGCCTGTTGGGATCGTCAAGCTGCTTTTTCATCTGAATGCACATCAGAACGTCCTGCATTTCGCTGTCGGCTTTGGTTATATAGTGCACGTCGTTCGTCGCAACGAGCTCAACCCCGATTTCGTCGGCAAGCTTTACGAGCTGCGGCAACGCGATAAGCTCCTCTTCTATGCCGTGGTTCTGGATTTCGATATAAAAATCGTCGCCGAACGTATCTTTCAGCTCCAAAGCGAGTTTTTTCGCTGCTTCGTAGTCGCCGTTTATAATGCGCCTCGGAATACCGCCCGCAATGCACGCAGAAAGACAAATTACGCCTTCCGAATGCTCTTTAAGAGCTTTATAATCAATTCTCGGCTTCTTGTAAAAGCCGTCGACGAACGCCATCGAATCAAGCTGTACGAGGTTGATATACCCCGCTCTGTTTTTGGCAAGCAAAATAAGGTGCTCGGTCTTGTTAGACGGGTCTGCGGATTTGTTGTTCATATCCGCAGAAACGTAAAACTCGCAACCTATTATGTATTTAATGCCCGCCTGAAAGGCTTTTTCGGCGAGCTGAAGCGTACCGTACATATTGCCGTGGTCGGTAATGCATAAGGTATCGATGCCGTTCTGTTTACAGTGGTCGATAAGGTTATCGATTTTGCACGCGCCGTCGAGCAACGAATATTCGGTGTGAACGTGTAAATGTATAAATTCCGTCATATAATTTCCCTTTAATCTGCGAGCGACTGCGCCAACTCGTTGATTTTTCTCATTCTGTGATTTAAACAACTCTTTGAAATTCCGAGTCTTTCGGCAAGCTCTTGCATCGAAGCGTTTTTGTCGGCAAGTCGGCATTCCGCAACGTCGAAAAGGGGCTTTTCAAGGCTTTGCAGACCTATCGTCTGCGATATTATTTCTATCGCGCGCACCTGATTTACCGACGCGGTAACCGTTTTATCGATATTGGACACCGAACAGTTATTAATGCGGTTTGCATTGTTGCGCGTTTCCTTGAACTCGACTATTCTGTTCAACTTGTCAAGACTCGAAACGCAACCGATTACCGCCAGAATATCTGAAATAACCGCCTGACTTTTAACGTAAACTACGGCTTTATCCTTTCTCGAAACGAGTTTTGCGAGTATTTCAAACCCGCATAACAGGTCGCAAAAGTCGCCTGCGGTAACTTTATTGGAAAAAACTATCTCTAAATGATAGCCCGTTCTGCTGAAAACGCCCTCGTCGGGAACGGTACAGCTACCGCTGCCGAGGAACGCGCCGCGGATATAGTCGATTTTATCTTCGTCGCTCTCGGTTATCGAGTTGTCGATACCGAAAATAAGGTAATTGCCCTCTTCGTCTGCGCCTACTATACCGATTTTTTTAAGCAGTTCGTCGCTCGTTTTATTGCAACACTCGAAGGAAATCTTGTCCTTTCCGCGCATTAAGTCGAATTTGGCGCCGTTGACGGTGAGCGGAATACCATACTCCTCTTCCAAAAGAAAAGAAATAAATTCGGCAGTTTTTTCATTTTCGGTCACTATTTCAAAGCCAAAAACACCGTTTTTACAGATAACACTGCCGCTCGTGCGTATAAAAGCCGACAGCAAAGCGTCGCCGAAAGCGCCTTTGCCGCCGATTGAAATTATTTCGTTTTTAATTTCCTCGGTAAAGTTCTGCATTTTATAAATTTTTCGCCTTGTATTCTCTGAACCTTAAACTCGGCAGTCTGCCGTCGATATTTTCTATGCATTCGAGCGGAATATCCGCTGCGGCAAGCAATTCTTCGGCTATTTTGGTATCGCCGACTCTGTCTGCGGAATGCGCGTCGGAATCAATAACGAATTTAACGCCCGTCTGCGCCATTGAATTCAGCTCTTCGGCGGAAATGTGCCGCTTTTTCGTATTGATTTCAATATAAGTCCCGTAATCGGCGCAACATTTAGCAACTTCAACCAGATTACAGCAACATTTGTAGTTGATATGCGAAATTATATCGATAGGATTGTTTTTAACGGCATTAATATACGCGTTCGTCGTATCGTCTATAACTTTTTGCGACGGTTTTCTACCAAGTTTGTACGCAGCATAATTGCATATCATAATTCTGCGCATATCGGAAAAAGTTTTGTATTTCAAAACTTCATGAAGTCCGCAAACGTACAAATCGAAATATTGCAAATCTTCTAAACGCATATCCGTATCGCCGTCTACGGAAATGAGATTACTCTCCATTCCCATCAGCACTTTAACGCCCGTTAACTTCTCTGCCTCTTCGATTTCCGCGCGCAACGCCGTCAAATTTTTACGTTTTAGCCCGAAAAGCAGATGGTTAAAACCATGGTCGGTAATACCGATTTCTTTAAGTCCCGTCTTTTCAGCCGCCCGCGCGTTCTGCAAAACGGTATTTTTTCCGTGCGAATACGGCGTATGCGTATGATAATCAGCTGTCAGAATCATAAAATTCACCTATGTAAACGACCTCTTCTTCAAGGTCAATGCCGTAAAATTCTTTTACGCGCGCTTTAACGACTTTAATGAGTCCGCGCACGTCTGCGGAACTGCCGCCGTGATTGATAATGAAATTTGCGTGCTCGCGGCTGACCTCTGCACCGCCCACGCGCAAGCCTTTAAGCCCCGCCCCGTCTATTAGCTTTCCTGCACCCACGTTAAGCCCGCTCGGGTTTTTAAATACGCAACCGCAACTTTTTCCCTTGGGCTGCGCCTTACGCATTTGCAAAAACTCGTCTATATCTTGTTTAACGGTTTTAGGGTCGGACTGCGTAATATTGACGGAAACCTGCACGACTATACAGCTTATGTCACGCATAGTACTATGCTTATTTGAAAAATTACACTTTTCGCGATTAAAAACGCGTAATTCTCCGTCATAAAACTCCACTTCTGAAATAGCGTCGCCGATATGTTTAGAGTTTACACCACCATTCATATACGCAAGCCCGCCTATGCTTGCAGGTATTCCGGCAAGATATTCAAGCCCGCTAAGACCGTTATTCACGCAGTACGAAAGCAACGTTTTTACCGTTGTTCCGCCAAGGCAGGTGAGTCTGTTCCCGTTGCGCGTTATACCGCTCAAAAGTTTCGTGCAGATAACCGCGCCGTCAAAAGCACCGTCCGCGGCAAGCACGTCCGAGCCGTTGCCGAGTACTACGTATCGGTCGTAATTTTCTTTGACGAAGTCGAATACCGTAACCGCCTCTTCCTTGGTTCTCGGAAAAAACGAGGCTTTTGCTCCGCCGCCAAGCCCGTAAGTAGTATACCGTGAAAAACTGAAACTATCGTCGGTTTTTATTCCGCGCAAATCATGCTTCATATATTATACCATTTTTTTGTTTTTATTTCAATGATTTGAGTAAAGTTTTCAACTTATTTTCATCGCAATTTGCCGCGGCGTTTTCAAGTTCCCGCCGTGTTTGCTCACTTACAGGGGATGATAATTTATATCTGTAATCAACGCCTTCCATAACCTTAAGTTCGTCGGAATAAAGTTTTTTACCCTCGCACATAAGCCCGAGCGCGCTCACGTCCCCCGCCTGAATCAAATAATCGATAAATGCGGTTGCGTAAACCGTCTTTTCGGGGCTTTGCGAAGTTACGGAAATAAGCTGATACAAATCGTTGAAACTTTCTACGGGTTTAACGCTGAACTGCACGCCCCTCGTTTTTAACCTGAACACGTCGCGCTGAGTGCCTAAAAGATACTTAAAACCTCCGTTTATGAGTTTGACGTACGCGCCCGTCGGGTTATCTTTTTGGACGCCGTTTAACCCCTCTAAAGCTACCGCAACGTCGACCAAATTCCCTACTCCTGCGTTTACGACCGTATTTTGCGCCGTTATGTCGCCGAAATCGGCGTTTTCACCCAACGTAAGCAGACAGTAACCACCGTTGCACCATTTGCGGTAGGGTGTTTTGCCTTTAAGGTAGCTTTCGAATCCGTATACTCCCGCGCCGTATGAAATCACGTCCGGAACGGTTCCGTTATTCAAATTCATTCGCGCCGCGTCTGCGCTTAAAGAGGTTACAGTCAAATAACAGTTATTCTTTTCAGAAAATTTATCTGCTGTTTTTTGCAGAAAACTTGCGCGGGAGCCTTTTCCGCCCTCGAACGAGTCGATTTGCCATACGTTCAAAACGGTTATTTGAGATTCGCTCTTATTGTCGGCTTTATTACTTGCAAACGCTATCACAGGAGCGCCGACGGTAATCATAATGCATAAAACGGTGCAGAGCGCTTTAATCAGAGATTTTGCTTTAATTTTAGGCATATTATATTCTATTTATAAATCGCCCGAAAAATACGTTGGGGAGTATCCGAAAAAGAATACTCCCCGTGCTCATTCGCTGAAACGCTCTTAAAGCGTTTTAACAAACGGGCAAATATATATAAAGCGTAACGCTTGTAAAAATAATTTGGGCATTGCCGATTTTTTTATACGCAAAAAGCCGTGCTTTTGCACGGCTTTTAAAATTTTTATTCTTCGTCGGGAAGCTCTACGTTGTGATAAACGTCCTGCACGTCGTCAAGTTCGTTGAGTTTGTCGAGCATTTTTTCAAACGTTTCCAGCTTATCGCCGTCAAGCGTAATATAGTTCTGCGGAATCATTTTGATTTCTGCCTCGAGGAAGTTAAGTCCCTTGCTCTCGAAATACTTTCTTACGTCCGACCACTTCTCGGGCGTGGTGTAGATTTCGTAAACGTCGTCCTCGACCACGTAGTCGTCGGCTTCGGCTTCGAGACAATACTCCATCATAGTGTCCTCGTCAAGCGCGACCGTCCTTTCGATTACGAAAATACCCTTGTTTTCGAACATATACGAAACGCATCCCGTCTGCCCCATCTGTCCGCCGCATTTGCCCATCGCCGAACGAATGTCACCGGCGGTTCTGTTTACGTTATCGGTAAGCGTCTTGATTATGACCGCCGAACCCGCTATTCCGTAACCTTCGTAAACGAGCTCTTTATAGTCTTTATCGCCGAGTTCGCCCGCAGCTTTGGCAATCGAACGCTTAATGTTCTCGTTGGGCATATTAGCCGCTTTCGCCTTGGCGATTACGTCGGCGAGTTTGGAGTTCGTGTCGGGGTTGGGATTGCCCTTAGCCGCGATGGCAAGCTCTCTGCCGATTTTCGTGAAAACTGCCGCGCGCGCGGCGTCGGTTTTGCCCTTTTTAGCTTGTATATTGTGCCATTTGGAATGTCCTGACATTATATATTACCTCACTTTACCGTATTTTAATTGATACATAGCAATTCCGGCCGATACCGCCGCGTTCAGACTCTCGCAGGTAGCGTTCATAGGTATGGATATTTTATAGTCGGCGGCGCGCATTACTTCGTCGCTGATTCCGTTACCCTCGTTACCGATGCACAGACAGAATTTATCGGGCGGATTAAATAAGAAAACGCTCTCTCCGTCCATATCAGCACAAACGAGTTTAACGCCGCCGAGCGCATCAAGCGCCTCTTCCCTGCTCCCGATATAAATATTCACGAAAAATATTCCGCTCATACTCGCCCGAACAGCTTTCGGCGAGTACGGGTCGACGCAGTTAATCAGATAAACGTCTTTGTAGCCCGCGGCGTTGGCGGTGCGGATTATCGTTCCGAGATTGCCCGGGTCCTGCACGTTATCCAGCAAAACGCAACTGTTTTGAGCGCGCTTAACCGCAGTCGACGGAATTTCCACAACGGCAAGCACCCCTTGAGGGGTCTTTTCCGAAGAAATCACGCTGAAAACCGACTGCGTTACGACGATAGCCCGCGGATAGTTTTCGCTCAGCTCCTCGGTACAGACTATTGTTTTTACCGTGCAACCCGCCGTGATGCATTCGTTTACGGGTTTTACGCCTTCGACGAGATAAAGTCCGTACTCCTTACGGTACTTTTTATCGTTGAGCTTGGCTATCTCTTTTATTGTGGGATTGGATCTCGATGAAATTACCATATAAAAAATTAAGCCTTATAAAAAGGCTTAAATTTTGATTATAACGCTGCCTTAGCCTTGTCCGCAAGCGCGGTGAAAGCCGTCGCGTCGTTGACCGCTATATCTGCAAGCATTTTTCTGTTGAGTGTAATGCCCGCTACTTTAAGACCGTGCATAAGTTTGGAATACGAAAGTCCGTTAAGACGAGCCGCCGCATTGATACGCGCGATCCAAAGGCTGCGCATATCGCGCTTTCTCAGCTTTCTGCCGATATAAGCGTAGTTTAAGGACTTCATAACCGCTTCGCGGGCGATTCTGTAAGACTTGGATTTGTTACCGAAATAACCTTTGGAAAGGCGGAATATTTTTCTGCGTTTCTTTAACGCGTTTACACTTCTTTTAATACGCATAATTTAACCTCCTGATTAACCCTTGTAAGGAATCATAGACTTAACAGTCGATTCCTGAGTAGTAGAAACGAGCGTATTCTGACGCAAATTTCTCTTTCTCTTTCTGTTTTTAGTTTCTGCCTTGTGGTTTTTGCCGCCGTGAGGTCTTTTTACCTTGCCGGTCGAAGTAAGCCAAAAACGCTTTTTAGTTCCGCTGTGCGATTTCTGCTTGGGCATAATATTTTGTCCTCCAAAATGATTTTACGATTTTATTTTTCAGATTTAACGGGCGACAGCATCATTATAATCATTCTGCCTTCCGTAGAGGGTTTCTTGTCTTGAACGGCTTTTCCCTCCAAACCGTCGAAAAAGTCCTGCATTACCTTTACTCCTTGGTATGCGCGGGCATTTTCACGACCCTTCATTCTTATCGAAACCTTAACCTTGTTTCCCGCCTCTAAAAATTTGAGACATTGCTTGGTTTTTACGGCGATATCGCCGACGTCGATGGTCATTGAAAGACGAATTTCCTTTAATTCCACGACCGTCTGGTTTTTACGGTTTTCCTTTTCGCGCTTGGACTGCTCGTACTTGAACTTGGAATAATCCATTATTTTGCATACGGGCGGAACCGCGTTGGGAGAAATCTTGACGAGATCGAGTTCAGCCTCGGCGGCGAGCTTCTGCGCCTGAAAACCTGACATAACGCCAAGCATTGCGCCGTCCGCACCGATAACCCTTACTTCCCTGTCGCGTATACCTTCGTTTACGGAATATAAGTCTTTTATAATCATATACCTCTCAAAAGATTTTTCAAAAAAATCGGGTTGCAAAGAGCAACCCGATAAAATTCCGAACGCTTAAGCGTTTCAAAAACTTATATCTGCCGGACAAACAATTCCGTACGGCGAAAGGGGTTGCCTTTGCTTTACTCAAATATAATAACAGCTTTTTTTTGCGTTGTCAAACGATTTTATCAGAAAATAACCTTTTCCGAGTCCTCTTTGATTACTTTTTTGATAAAACTTTCAAGTTTAACAGTGTCTTTGTTTTCAACGCCGCGCTTATTCACGTTGACCGTGCCATCTTCTGCTTCCTTATCTCCAACGACAAGCACGTACGGCACTTTCTCGAGCTTTGCCTCACGGATTTTGTAACCGATTTTCTCGTTACGTCTGTCGACTTCGCACCTGATACCCGACCTCATAAGTTTATCGCAAACACTCTCGGCATAGTCGAGCGTTCTGTCGGTGATGGGCAAAACTTTGACCTGCGTGGGGCACATCCAAAGCGGGAACGCGCCCGCGTATTTCTCGATAAGCAGAGCAAGCGTTCTTTCGTAACAACCGATCGAACTGCGGTGTATAACGTAGGGCGTTTGTTTGGTGCCGTCGGCGTCAACGTAATACATTTCAAAACTTTCGCCCGCCGCAAAATCAATTTGTAAGGTAATGAGCGTATCCTCTTTACCGTAAACGTTTTTAGCCTGAACGTCGAGCTTGGGTCCGTAGAACGCCGCCTCGTCGTCGGCTTCGACGTAATCGAGCCCCAAATCGTCGAGTATGACTTTCATCATAGCCTCGGTATTGTTCCACGCCTCGTCATTATCGATATATTTATCGGACTTGGACTTACCTCGTTTGGAGAAACGGAAAGAAACGTCGTCGCGCATTCCAAGCGCGTCGAGAATATCGTACGAAAGATCAAGGCAACGCTTGAATTCACTCTCGATTTGTTCTTTTGAGCACACTATATGCCCGTCGGATAGAGTGAACTGCCTTACGCGGATAAGTCCGTGCATTTCGCCGGAAGCCTCTTTTCTGAACAGAGTAGCCGTCTCGGAATAGCGACAAGGTAAATCGCGGTAGGACTTCAAACCGTTTTTAAAAATCTGGTATTGGAACGGACAGGTCATAGGACGGAGCGCCATAATTTCCTCGTTCGTGGGCGATTCGCCGTTGTCGTCAACCTCGCCGAGAATAAACATTTTATCGCGGTAATGCGACCAATGCCCCGAAATTTTATAGAGATCCGACTTCGCCATATACGGCGTTTTGGTTATCATAAACCCGCGTTTACATTCCTCATCCTCAACGTAGCGCTGCAAAATCTGCAATATTTTAGCGCCCTTGGGCATTAAAATAGGCAAACCCTGACCGACTACGTCGCTGGTCATAAAAATGCCGAGGTCGCGCCCAAGTTTGTTATGGTCGCGCTTTTTAGCTTCCTCGACGGCGACGAGATACTCTTCGAGCTGCGCTTTCTTTTCGAACGCGGTACCGTAAATTCGGGTAAGCATCTTATTGTTTTCGTTTCCGCGCCAATACGCGCCAGTGAGCGACGTAAGTTTGAACGCCTTAATCTTGCCCGTGTTGGAAAGATGCGGTCCGCGGCAAAGGTCGGTAAACGAACCCTGCTTATAGAACGAGATAACCGCGTCGTCGGGCAAATCGTGAATAAGCTCGATTTTGTACGTTTCGCCGTACTTTTTCATCAGTTTCAGCGCTTCTTCGCGAGGAAGCTCGAACCTTTCGATAGCCGTTTTGGAATTGATTATTTTCTGCATTTCGGTTTCGATTTTACCGAAATCGTCCTGCGTAATAGGCGTGTTAAAGTCAATATCGTAATAAAATCCGTTGTCTATTACGGGACCTATGGCAAGTTTGCTCGTAGGGAAAACATTTTTAATTGCCTGTGCAAGTACGTGCGCGCAGGTATGACGATAAACTTCAAGCCCTTCCCTGTCTTTAAGCGTTACGATTTCCAGCGTTTCGCCGCCGCAAAGTTTGCGCGAAAGGTCGCACAGTTCGCCATTTACTTTGGCAGCGACGGCAGACCTTGCAAGCCCTTCGCTGATTTTTGCTGCCGCCTGCACGCAGGTAGCGCCCTCTT
>CATLAR010000043.1 GCA_949878495.1 uncultured Christensenella sp. | reverse complement strand
ATTTAAATATTTTGCAAAGAGGGCAACGCCCTGAATTCGTAGCGTTTTGTCGCCATCCTCTTGGCGACAAAACCGAGAGTTGAATTCTACTCCCCAAATTACTCCCCAAAAGGTGCAATTTTTGTGTAGAAAAAAGAAAATTGACACTATATCTTGTAGATACAGTGTCAATTCAACCACAATATATTGTGTTTTTGGAGGCGCCACCCGGATTTGTAAGGAGCGTAGCGACGGAATAGCGATTGTTACGCTTTGCGTCAATCGCGTTACGTTATTTCGGTAGCTGCGGGTGGCGTATAAACGAAAACAACCGCCTTAAAAGGCGGTTGTTATTTGGAGGCGCCACCCGGATTTGAACCGGGGAGTCAGGGTTTTGCAGACCCTTGCCTTACCGCTTGGCTATGACGCCTTATAAAAAAAATAGTGCCGGCTTTTTGGAGCGGGAGACGAGATTCGAACCCGCGACATTCACCTTGGCAAGGTGACGCTCTACCACTGAGCCACTCCCGCATATAAGCCGCACTATTTTTCTTTGGTGGGAGCTACAGGGCTCGAACCTGTGACCCACTGCTTGTAGGGCAGTTGCTCTCCCAACTGAGCTAAGCTCCCAAACGCTTAATTAATATAACAAATAACCAGATAAAAATCAAGCGTTTTTTTGCGGTTTTTTATTTTTTTTATTAATTTTTTCAAAGTAGTGGCCGCACGCCGCTTCCACCACAATATATTGTATTCGTCACACCCCGTTAAAAGTTCCGCCGAAAATTTTTTTAAATGAACGTATAAATTATAAAATTTGCGTTAATAAACGATGCGTAACCAAAACAACGAGGACCCCAAACTATGAAAAAAATCGCCGTCGCTATTTTTATTATCGCAATGCTCGCCGCAACCGTTTACGCGGTAAACGCCTATTCCCCCGCCGCCGCCGCGGAAACCGACTACCTGCGCATTCACGTCCGCGCAAACTCCAACCTGCAAACCGACCAAAACGTTAAATATAAAGTAAAGGACGAAGTAGTCAAATTCATCACTCCCTATATCGGCGAATGCGTCGACAAAGAAAGCGCGATAGCCGTCGTCAACGCTCTCATTCCCCAAATCTGCGAGGTCTGCGACCGCACACTCGAAGCGAACGGCTACGACTACCGCTCCCGCGCGGAAGTCCGCAGCGAAAATTTCCCCACACGCGTTTACGGCGAGCACACTCTCGAGCAAGGCGTTTACGACGCGCTGATAATCGAACTCGGCTCGGGCGCAGGCGACAACTGGTGGTGCGTAATCTATCCCCCGCTCTGCTTCACTTCGGCGACCGCCGACGTTGAATACCGATCGGTAATCGCCGACATAATAAATAAATTTTTCAATAAATAACGGCTGAAAATTTTTCTTTCCGGTCAGTAAAACAAATTTAAGCGCGCAGACAAAACGCATTGTAAAATTTTTTAAAAATAACGCCCGCGGACGGTCCCGTCCGCGGGCGTTTCTTTTACTCCCGATATCGGCGAAGCAAATATAAAGTTTGCAGAATGCCGAACAAAATTTTGCATAAAAAAGCGCGCTATCTACATAATAATTGCAAAAGCAAAATATTTGCTGAACATATTGACGCTCGCCGTTTGGCAGAGCAAGGAGGAAAAATGAAAAAAGCACTTAGAATAGGCGCGGCCACGCTTGCGTTTGCCGCAGTGTGCACGACGGGCGCCATATTCAACATGGGACAAACAAACGACAACGACTTTGCCGTAACCCCCTACGTCCAGACTGCCGTATTAAAGCAGGGCGCGACGGGCGGCGAAGTCAAGGAACTACAAAGACGGCTCAAACAGTGGGGCTACTACTCGGGCGAAGTCGACGGCGTTTACGGCCCCAAGACCGTTGCGGCGGTGAAATACTTCCAGCGCAAGAACGGTCTGACCGCCGACGGCGTTGCCGGTAAATCGACTTTCGCGGCGCTCGGTATGAACGACAGCGTCAAGGTACTTGAAAATCAGGGCGGAAACAATAACGGCGGTTCGTCGTACACCAGCTCGGATTTGTACCTTCTGGCGAAATGCATTTACGCCGAAGCCCGCGGCGAGAGCTACACGGGACAGGTTGCGGTCGGCGCGGTCATTTTAAACCGCGTGGCTTCCTCTTCCTTCCCCAACAGCGTTTCGGGAGTTATCTATCAGAAGAACGCGTTCACCGCGGTCAGCGACGGGCAAATCAATCTCTCGCCCGATAAGACGGCTATGAACGCGGCGCAGGACGCTTTGAACGGCTGGGATCCCACCTACGGTTGCCTTTACTACTACAACCCCGCGGTAGCTACCAGCTCGTGGATATTCGGAAGAAAGACCGTTACCACTATCGGTAAACACGTCTTTGCAATTTAGGAGGTCGTAAATGAATAAGAAAGAAATATCAAGCGGCACGGAAAAAGCCGAAAAGCTCGCCCGCACCCCCGCTAAAAAGAGTAATACAGCGAAGAAAACGCCTACAAAGCGCACGGCGCAGACGGAAAAGCCCGTTAAGACGGCGGAAAAAAAGAGCGTGAAGAGCGTTAAAGCGACTAAAACGGCTAAACCCGCCGAAGAAGCCAAAACCGTAAAAACCAGAAAAAAGAGCAAACCCGCCAAATCGGTAAGCGCGAAAAAACTCGCCAAGAAGCAGGCTCGCGTAGAGAAAAAACTGCAAGCGGCGAAAATCCGCGCGGAGAAGAAACAGAAAAGACTCGAGAAGAAGCTCGCCGCCAAGCAAAAGCGCCTTGACAGAATCGCATTGGCGAAACAGGCAAAAGCCGAGCGCAAAGAAAAAAGACGCGAGCGCAAGGATATGCTCAAGCACGAAACCAAACAGCAACGCATCGAGCGCGCGAGAAAAGCGCGTAACGCGAAAGTTGAAGCAAGAGTCGCAAAGCGTGAAGCCGAGCTTGCAGACAGACGCGCTAAGCGCGAACACCGCTTAAAGGTGCGCGCGGAAAAACGCGCGGCTAAAAACGATAAGCGCCACGCTCCCGGGTTCGGCGGCTGGCTTGCGGCGGTTATTTCGCTGGGCGTAACCACCCTTGCGCTTGGCACGATGCTGACTTTCGGCTGGATTAATATGAACGGAATGCAAGCCGATATGGCTACCGTGCACACAGAGTCCCTTTACGAGCTGAACGCAATCGTAGACAACCTTGACACCAAGCTTGCAAAGGCGCGCGTTGCAAACACCAAGAACGAACAGGTCCGCCTGCTTTCGCAGATTGCCGTTGACAGCGAAATCGCGGAAACCGTACTCGAGCGTTTACCCGTGGATTCGCAGCTTACACAGAATATGACGTCGTTCGTCAATAAGATGGGCGACAGCGCGCAGTCGATGCTGTACTCGGTTGCAAGCGGCAAAAAACTGACCGACAGCCAGGTAGCGACCATAGAGCATATGTATAGAATGAACGCCGAACTCAAAAGCGTTATAAACGAGCTTACCGCCACCGCTAACCCCAAGGAAATGCTTGCGGCTATGAACGGCAAGACGGACGGAATGCTTTACACCGCGTTCGACACGATTGAAAATAACACCGTTGAAACCCCCAAAGAGATTATGGACGGTCCTTTCGCGGAAAATATCAAGAAAGTGACGGCGCAGAACCTTGAAGGACTTGAAGAAATAACGGCTTCGCGTGCGGAAGAGCTTGCAAGCGGCTATTTCAAGGACTACAAACCCACTTCAGTAAAATGCACGGGCGAAACTATTGCCGAACAGCTCACCTGCTATAACGTGGTTATCGGCACGGACGACGGCGATATGAGCGCCTCCATTTCCAAGAAAGGCGGCAAGGTCGTCGAGTTCAACAGCTATAAGGACTGCTCGGACAGGAACTTTTCCGTTGAAAGATGCATTGACATTGCAGAGGACTTCCTCGACGCGCTCGGTTACGACGATATGAAAGCCGTCTGGACGAGCGAGAACGGCACGACGTGCAACCTCAACTTCGCTTACGAGGACGACGACGTAATATTCTATTCCGACGTAATCAAAGTCAAGGTCTGTGAAGAACGCGGAATCGTTACGGGTATGGAAGGTCTGAGCTACGTTCTCAACCATATCGAGCGCGAAGCTCCCGCTCCCTCCATTTCCAAGGCTGAGGCTAAGGCGCAGCTTAACGGTAACTTTAACGTAGAAACGACCAGACTATGCGTTATCCCTACCGACGGCGGCGAAAGACTTGCTTACGAATTCTTCGGCGATTTCGACGGCGCAAACTATTATATCTATGTTGACGCCAAGACGGGCGAAGAACTCGAAGTGTTCACCGTTATCGGCACCGCGCAGGGCAGAGCGCTCTTATAATCAGACTGCCGACGATATAAAACAACGCCCCGCCGTGCTTTGCACGGCGGGGCTTACGTTTGTCGAAATTACTGTTTGTCGATAATGTCGAGGATCTCCGCAATCCTGTCCAGATCGTCGCGGGAATAGTAATCTATGTAGATACGACCCTTTTTATCCGTTCCTATAAGGCTGACCTTCGTGCGAAAGGTAAATCGCATTCTCTCGACTAGCTGTTTAAGCTCGATTGAAGCGAGCGCACGCTTCTTTTTCTTGCGCTCGTCAAGCACTTCGGGCGGGATATTGAACGCGCGCACCCTCTTTTCAAGCTCGCGCACGGAGTATTGGCTCTTTATAGCGTCCCTTGCAAAGTTTTGCTGGTCCTCCGCGGGCAAAGGTACTATGGTACGCGCGTGCCCCGCCGACAACTTGCCTTCCGCAACGAGCGAAATAACCTCTGGGCAGAGATTTAAAAGCCTGAGCGTGTTTGCAATCGCAGGTCTGGACTTCCCGATACGCTCCGCAAGTTCGTCCTGCGTCAGCTTGTAATCGACCATAAGCTGCTTCATTGCCGTTGCCGCTTCTATGGGGTTGAGGTCCTCCCTTTGCAGGTTTTCGATAAGGGAAATTTCCTTTATCTCGCGCGGCGTGTAATTGCGGATAACTACGGGAATGGTTTGCCGTCCCGCGAGCTTGCACGCGCGGAAACGACGTTCTCCCGCAATAATCATATAAGTGCCGTCTTTATTGTCGTTGACGACGATAGGCATTATTACGCCGTGTTTTTTAATGGAGTCGGAAAGCTCCCTCAGAGCCTGCTCGTCGAAATTCTTTCTCGGCTGGTTGGGGTTCGCGGAAATCTTTTCAAGCTCCATTTCCTCGGCGTTCTTCCTCTCCTCTTCGGTGTAATCGAAAGCATTTCTGTGTTCGTAAACCTTTTCGTATGCCGCTTCGGTTTCCTCGAACAAAGCGTCAAGCCCCTTGCCTAATCCTATGTTCTTTGATTTAGCCATTTTCATTCCTCTCTTTAATTAAAGTATGACTATGCGGCGCAAATGCCGCCCTCAGACGAAAATTCGGATTTTTTTATCCGTATTTTCTGTCCGAGTCCGTAAAAACGCCTCTTTTGCGCTAATAAAACCCGTTTTATAATTGGCGTGACAAAAATTCTTCCGTCAAAGCCTTGTAAGCCCTCGCCCCGACACACTTCGGGTCATGTAACAGCACGGGAACACCGTGGCTGGGAGCTTCGGCAAGTCTTACGTTCCGGGGAATAATAATTTCGTAAAGTTTGTTTTTGAAAAATTTCTTTATCTCGGCGGTAATCTGTTTGGCAATAAGTGCCCTGCCGTCGTACATAGTGATGACTACCCCCTCTATTTGCAGTTGGGGGTTGAGCCGCTGTTTTACCATACCTATTGTATTCATAAGCTGGCTCACGCCTTCAAGGGCGTAATACTCGCTCTGCAACGGTATAATAATCGAATCCGAAGCCGTCCAGGCGTTAATCGTCAAAAGCCCTAGCGACGGCGGGCAGTCGATAAATATGTAATCGTAATTCGCCCGAACTTTTTCAAGGGCGTTTTTCAAAATACTTTCCCTGTTCCGCTTGTATACGAGGTCTACTTCCGCTCCCGTCAGATCGACGTTTGCAGGCAGTACGTCAAGCATTTTAACCTGCGTCGGCAGAATATTGTTTGCGGCACTGTCGTCCTCTATAAGCACGTTGTAGACCGATTTCTTCAACGCGCTTTTCGAGAACCCCAGCCCGGTCGTGGCGTTGCCCTGTGAATCTATGTCCACGAGCAACACCTTTTTACCGAACTCCGCGCAATACGCCGCCATATTAATTGCGGTCGTGGTCTTGCCGACCCCGCCTTTTTTATTAGTAAATGAAATTATCTTACCCATACCACTCACTTTTTTTCAAATAGTTCCACGGGAAACATTATCAGTTTTCTTCTGTACTCTCGAATTTCTTAAAGCGGTTTTCCGCGTTTTTACCGCCCTGTTCGTCCATATACTTCATAACTTCGTCGTAGCTCTTGCCGTCCATAAGCATTTCCACCTCTTCGGTGTAAATGGTTTCGCGTTCGATAAGCACGCGTGCCATATTGTCAAGCACGGTACGGTTTTCGCCGAGAAGTTTCTTCGCTCTTTCGTGCTGCGTAGAAACAATATCGCGCACTTCGTCGTCGATGAGCTTCGCGGTATCCTCGGAATACGAGTTATGCGTAGCCATATCTTTACCGAGGAACACTGGCTGAGAGTCGTCGCTGTAACTGATAAGCCCCAGTTTATCGCTCATACCGAACTCCGTCACCATTGCCCTTGCGAACTTGGTTGCGGCTTTAATATCGCCCGAAGCGCCTGAGGAAATTTCGTGAATTACGAGTTCTTCGGCAACGCGCCCGCCGAGCCCCATACAAATATCGTCAAGCATATAGCTTCTGGAATAATAGCTGCGGTCGTGCTCGGGTCGCATCATAGTGAAGCCGCCGGCGTTACCGCGGGGGATAATCGTTACTTCGTGAACGGGGTCGCAATGCGTGCAGAGCTTTGCAAGAATGGCATGACCCGCCTCGTGATAAGCGGTAATGCGTTTTTCTTCTTCGGTGACTACCTTACTCTTCTTTGCGGGGCCCATAGCGACTTTATCGAACGCTTCGTAAAGGTCGGGGTTGCCTATGAACTTTTTGTCGGCTCTCGCTGCGAGAATAGCCGCCTCGTTCAAAAGGTTTGCAAGGTCGGCCCCCGAGAAGCCCGCGCTTAGCCTTGCGATATTTCTTAAATTGACGTCGGGTGCGAGCGGTTTATTCCGCGCGTGTACCTTTAATATCTGTTCCCTGCCCTTAACGTCGGGAAGGTTGACGAATACCTGTCTGTCGAAACGCCCCGGACGGGTCAACGCGGGGTCGAGAATATCCGAACGGTTGGTCGCCGCGATTACGATAACACCCTCGCTGTTCTCAAAGCCGTCCATCTGCACGAGTATCTGGTTGAGGGTCTGCTCCCTCTCGTCGTTTCCGCCGCCAAGACCCGCGCCGCGGTGACGGCCGACTGCGTCGATTTCGTCTATAAATATAATGCAGGGCTGGTTTTTCTTAGCCATTTCAAATAAGTCGCGTACGCGCGAAGCGCCCACGCCGACGTACATTTCAACGAAATCCGAGCCCGAAACCGAGAAGAACGGCACACCCGCTTCGCCTGCAACGGCCTTTGCAAACAGCGTTTTACCCGTTCCCGGAGGACCGACCAAGAGCACGCCCTTAGGAATACGCGCCCCCAAATCAGAGAATTTTTTGGGCTGGCGCAGGAACTCTACGACTTCGGCAAGTTCCACCTTTTCTTCCTCTGCGCCCGCCACGTCGGAGAAGCGCACTTTTATATTCGTCGTAACCCTTGCTTTGGTCTTTGCAAAGCTCATTATCTTATTACCGCCGCCCATCGACGAACGGATGATAAGAAAGAACACCACGCACACGACTACCAGTGAAAGCACCGTAAACGCCGTAGAAACCCAGCTCCCCGCGTTGGGATTGGACATATCGTATGTGATTCCGAACTGCTCACACCAGCCGTTTACGATTTTTGTTACTTCCGCATTATTATAAACGTTGCCGTAATAGCAATAGAACAGCGCCCTGCCGTTTTGCGCCTTATCGTAGCCCTTAAATTCGAAAGCGTCTATCTGTATGCGGAAAATCGCCCTGATAGGAATATCCTTGTCGTTGATTTTCTCGCACACCTTTTCTTTGCCGTCGACCGTAGCCAGATAATAGCCGTCGGGCAGATCGTCCGCCGTCAGTCCCTCTTTCAAAGTCCCGTCCTCGTTGATGTACTGCGTATTTTCAACGTAGGTCGAAAACATCGAAGTGTCGATTTTCTTTGCGCCGCCATTTAAGTTGGAAACTATCAGCACTACTGCGATAGTTGCTACGAGCGCAACCAATAAAACCGACAAAATAATTTTGCCTTTTTTACTCAAAATACAACTCCTTGTCTGTAATTTTTAGCATACAAAAGCCTGTATGGCGTTTGCATCTCTTATTTTACCATAATGGCAATCAGTTATCAAGTAAATAACTGAAAAAGTTTATCATATCACCCAATTTTTACCTTTTTTTCACTTAGTATAAATTGCTTAATAACCCTGATTTTGACAAAATTTTACCTGAATTTTTATTGCGCCTTTTCAAAATAATTACAAAAAATGTTTCCCGTGGAACTTTCTGGCAAATTTTTTAACGTATTTATTGTTTCACGTGGAACGTATAACGCTCAAAATTTGGTAATTGTGGATAAAAAATACTCAATGGGGATTATTTTCGGCTTTTCTGACTGAAATTAAAAAAACTGTGTGGAAAAAATCATGAATTTTTTGAAGTTTTCCCTTAATAACCCCCAACAAAGCTTATTTTGAGCTATTTTTGTGGATAAAATGCGCCAAAACACTATTTTTGCGCCGATTTGCCGTGTGGAAATGTTGATAAAATAACGAATATAATAAAATATTACGGTTGAAACACGTCTTATTTGGCAATAACCGACGAGAGGTTTGAATATGGATTACTCTTTTAACTTATATAACGCGTTAGCGCCGCACGGAATTTGTCTTGCGCTCAAAAAAATAGTCACAATGAGCGGCGTTGCGCCCGCTATTATATGCATTGGCAGCGATCTTTCGGTGGGCGACAGCTTGGGTCCTATTACGGGCACCAAGCTGAAAGAAAAGCTCGGCGGAAGCTGTTACGTTTACGGAACGCTGGCAAAGCCCATTACTGCGCACGAAGTCAAGTACATGAACGACTTCCTACGCGAAACCCACCCCAAAAGTCCTATTATAGCCGTTGACGCCGCCGTAGGTATTGCGGGCGACGTGGGGCTTATAAAACTTTCGGGCAGGGGTTTAAAGCCGGGCAGCGGAGCAAACAAAAAACTTTCCAAAGTCGGGGACGTTTCGGTTATGGGCATTGTTGCCGAAAAGTCGGTTTTTAACTACTCGCTGTTTTCAGCCACCCGTCTTAATATTATATATAAAATGGCGGAAATTATTTCCGAGGGCATCGCCGAGTTCGTGACGGAGAGCATTTACTGCCCGCAATCTTTCAAGGTAAAACAAAATGCGGCTATGTGACCAAAGTCGACAGCCGCGGCATATAATTTATTGATGAGTAATATTTATCTGCACGAACCGCGCACGGATTTTTTTACGCGCGAAACCGTTGTTTGTTCCCGTTGCGAAGAAAGAGCCATTAATTACGATTGGCTTATTTTGCTTGCGGCTTTTATACTTTTTTGCCGCTCGGATTCACAACCTTGCGCCCGCTGACGGCGCTTGCGTTCGTATAGCGTAATACGGCGATCGCCTCTCAAACCGTATATAAAACAGCAGAATAAATAGGACTAACAGCGCGCCCCGACGACTGAAAATCCGTTCTGCCAGATACGTAGCGGGAAAGCGTTGCGCCGTGCTTTTTTCGTGCTTTAAAAAGTATGCGCCGCTTTTTCGATAACAAGCGCTTACAAGATTTTTACGCCGTCTTTCGTAACCGAAACGACGGTTTTTTTAAAGTTTCCGAAGCGCAAACCCGCAACCAAACCGTTCGAAATGCAGTAACAAAAAAACCATTCTGTTTTAAAGCACGATACCAAGAAGTAATGAAACACGAATAACGAGAAAGCACTCTCGAACAAATTGTTCGAGAGTGCTTTTTGCTTGTGATTAAGTAAGCTAAATCGAAATGTAATTCAAGGTTGATTAGCGCAACTAAAAGTATAAATGTAACTATTAAAACAGATATTCATTTTATATTTTTTAAATTGCGATTTCTTTTTTATCTTAAAGCCGTTATTTGCAAGCAATCTATTCGATGCAATATTA
>CATLAR010000042.1 GCA_949878495.1 uncultured Christensenella sp. | reverse complement strand
TACGTTCATCGCCCGCGAATAACTGCGGTCGAAAGATTTCGTCGCCGCGTACACATTCAGATACGGCACTGGTTGGAACGCCGCTTCCGAACAGACGTTGAGTATGCGGGTGCCCCGCCGCGCGTAAGGCAGACAAAGGTTAGTGAAAAGCACGGGAGCTTTGCAGTTAAGGTTGACTGTGTTTTCAACCTCTTCCGCGGTGAGCTCGCGGGACGGCTTCATTTGCGCCACGCCCGCGTTATTGATTAAAAATTTAATTACGGGGTCGGTTTTACGAAGTTCTTCCGACATAGAAAAGATTTCGTCCGCGCGGGAAAAATCTTTTGCGAAAGTTACGATTTTTTCGCCGTACGTACTTTTAAGCTCTTCAAGACGGGCTTCGTTTCTGCCAAGCGCCCAGATTTCGTCCAGATCTTCTTTGAGCAGTTCCTTTAAAAATGCGGCGCCCAGCCCGCCCGTCGCGCCCGTGACTACGGCTATTTTCTTTTTCGACATTTCACCTTGTTTCCTTTCGACATATTTATATATTACAGAGGTTGAAAAGCCCCGCGGCGGTAAAAAACGCGCGCGGGGCTTAAATTACCTTGACTTTATTATTTCGACTACCTTTTGCAGTTCTTCGTCGTTCTTGGTTGCCGTCCACTGCGCGGGCACCAAAGTGCAGCCGTCCTTAGCGGAGAGCGCAATGTCGTGAATGCATTTGCCGTTCGGCCAGAAAATTTTTGCGGTCGTAAGTTTCAACGCCTCGCCCGTAAAGCTGTTGGTGAACGTCGTCTGCATTATGCCCTTGCCGTACGACTGCGCGTTTTTTACGCCGTTGCCCGCCCACTTGACGTAATCTTCGCCGAAATCGGAGATAAAAATATCGGGATAATCGAGCAGACCGTAGCTGACGAGCACCCCTATAAGAGCTTCCGAAGCGCTCGCCGTACCCGAGTTTACAAGCACGTAAATATCCGTATCGGCGGGCACCGTGTTTTCGTTATGCGGGTAACAGTTGTAAAGTTCTTTTTTGCCGTTCTTGTACTCCGCGGTCATAGCCACCTGCGACTGACTGCCGAGCGACGAAGTAAAATAACCCGCTATGTCCTGCATTGCCGAAACGTAGCCGCCGCCGTTGTTGCGCAAATCTATAATGAGCGAAGTGCATTTTTCGGCGTTGAATTTGGACATAAGCCGCCCGAACTCTTCCGCAAGCGAACCGTAGAACTGCGACAGACGGACGTACGCCGCGCCGTCGGGAAGATACCCGCGAGCCGCGTCCCTGTCCTCAACGAGGGCAAGACCGTTTTTGTCGCCCGTAGCGAGAAACTTCCACGCCGTGCGGTTGGTTGCGTAGAAAGTATAGCTTGCCGTGAACGCCTCGCGGGAGAGCTCGTATTCGCCGCCGTCGGACGAGATAAGCGTGAACTTTTCACCCGTTTTACAGCCGTCGATAAATTGGGTAAACTTTTTTGAATTTTCAAAAGCGACTTCCGCGCCGTTCTTCCTGCCCGCGACTATCAGATCGCCCGCGGTAAGCCCCGCGGCGTCGGCAGGCGACGAGCCCGTTACCGTCACGAGATACGCGCCCTTGCCTTCGATAAAGTTATAGGAAATGCCCACGCCGCTCTTTTCGCCCGAGTTACTGCGGATAACCGCCTCGTATTCCTCGCGCGTATAATATTCGGAATAAATATCCAGCCTTGCGGCAATTTCCTCAGGGGTGAGATTTTCCGCGCCTTCGGCGTTGAAATCGTCGTAAAAATAGTAGTTGTTCTCAATGGTTTTAAGCGTCCATTTAACGGAATCGAGCTGGTCGGTTATAAAGCAACCCGCCGCAAACACAGTAGCAAGAACCGTTAAAACGAGGGCGGCCGCAAAGCTGCGCGCCGGCCCGAAAATACGAATTTTTTTCATTTTGCCTCTACTTATTCAAATACAGATAATGCAACGTTTTGAAGATGACCGCGACCCGCACGCTCTTTAAATTTATGCCTGTAATTTTGTATATAGCGTTCAGCCGGTACTGCAAAGTGTTGCGGTGCATATACAGCTTGCGGGAGGTGAGCGAAACGTTCAAACCGTTTTCTATAAAGACGTCGACGGTGTGCATTAAACTCTCGTCTTCGAACACGCGGGCGAGCGCTACCATGTCGAACTGCGACGTTATTCGTTCGCGCATATCCTCGGGCATAGAGGCGACTATCGCGCCGAAATCCACTCCGTCGAGCGCGGTCTGAACGGCTTCTTTATTTACGGGAAGGCCGCCTCCGTCCTGAAAACCAAGCGACTTTCCGTTGCCTTTCAAAGTAGTCATACGTACTCCTTTACGTTATTATAACAAATCGCGCGATTTTTTGCAATACTTTTTTTACTTACAATTTATTATGGACGAAAACACATTAATTTGCGGACTTTACACAAACTTATTTTGACGTTAAACGGCACATATTACCGCACCAACCGCGAAAATGCGGCTGTTTATAAGCTTTAAACGGAAAAACTGTTACTTTTTAACACCGACGCCCCCGTTCTGCTTGTCCGCCGTGTAAAAGTTTAACAAATTAATGGTAAAAATAAGCCGCAAAACCTTGACATATTAAGCATTATGGTTTAAAATATTACTAACGTAGCGAGCGTTGCGGGGGGATATCCCGCTCCTTGCTCTCAAAAGAACTGTTATCCGTACCGACGGAAAATACCAAACGGAGATTTACTAAAATGGGAAACGAGAATTACACGAATAAAGCTCCCAATAGAATTGCCGTGCTGATTACCTACGTAATAGCGTTTTTATGCATGGCGGTTGGTTTGTTCCTGCCTATGGGTCCCGCTCAGGGTCTGAGCGCTATCGGCGGAAAGGAAGCCATGTTGGGACTTCAGCTTCTTGCGGCTGTAGACGCCGCCTTGCCTTCGCTCAACCTTACGCTCGGCAACGCGCTCGGCGTTCCTTTCACCTACGTCAGCGTGCCCCTCACTTTCGGCGGCTTCACGGTTGACGCGGGCGCTATAATCGCGCTTTTATACGGCGTAATTTTTGTTGCGGGGCTCGTCGCTTTGGTGCCCGTTATCATCAATGCGATCAGCAAAAAATCGACTAAAAACACCGCGCTTGCGGCGGCTTCCTTTATCGAAGTTCTTGCTTCGGTTACCCTTCTCGCACTCGTAATTTTCAGGCTTAATTACGTGCTGACTTCGGGCGACGGCATCGGCGGTTTCAACTGCCTTGCGCTTATCGTTGCGTTCGGCGGCACGTTGCTTATGCTTATCGTACAGGCTTTGATTTACAAGAAAGGCTCCGGCTTTGCAAAACTCTTATTCGTGCTTCTGTCGGCTATCGCCCTTCTCGTTTGCGTGTTCGACATAACGGCGATTATCCCTGCGCTTGCCGAACCCCTCAAGGGTATCCCCGCGGCTATCGGCTTCGGTTCGCTCGGACTCTACGGCGACGTTACCGCGATTTCGCTTATCAACGGACTTTGCGCGGGTACGCTTTCCTTCGAAGTCGACGCGGCTAAACTCGTGCTTATTATCGGCGCTCTCGCCGCAGGCATACTTGCAATCGTCAACCTCGTGATAGACGTTATGGGGCTTGGCAAGAGAACGAACAAATTTATGCTTATATGCAACGTCGTAAGATACGGACTCGAGCTTATCGCTGTCATTCTCGTTATCGTTATGACGCTCGTTATCAAGGAAACCTTGGGACTTTACGCGGTAATTTTGGCGGTGCTTGCGGTAATCGCGCTCGTCATCGATATTATCCGCCTTGCAGGTTGCGGCAAGAAGAAAAAGGCTGTCAAAGCCGCTCCCGCCGCTTACGACGCGGAGACCGCAGCCCAGCCGGTAGCTGAAAAGAAAGAGACCAAGAAGGAAAGAAAAGAAAGAGAAAAGGCTGAACGCGAAGCCGCTAAACAGGCTGCCGCCGAAGAAAAAGCCGCTCAGGCTGCCGCTGCTGCCGAAGCTAAACAGGCAGAAAAAGCGGAGAAAGCCGAAAGAAAAGCTGCGGAAAAAGCCGCGTCCGTTACGGAAGAGGCTGTTGCCGCGGAAGAACCCGTTGCAAATCTTTATACGCCGCTTATCTACGACGGTCCTACCGACGATTTCATTAACACGCTCAGCAACGAGCAGAGAATAGAATTTGCGCGTATGTTCATAGAACATCAGCACGGCAAACTCGCCGGCGTTCCCGATTACGTAGTAAGCGGTCAGAACGAAAAGTTCTTCTCTTCAGTATTCATTTATATGGCGAGAATACGCGAACACATTTCCGACGGACTTATGAACGCGCTCTACAAACAAGCCAATATGATGAGATAACGAACAAAACCAAAACCGCCTTGCGTTTGCAAGGCGGTTTTTTTAACCTCTTTTTATTACCACGCGTATCCCCGTATCCGTCTTTTCCACGAGCGTGCAGAT
Organism: uncultured Christensenella sp.; assembly: GCA_949878495.1. Lineage (GTDB taxonomy): Bacteria > Bacillota > Clostridia > Christensenellales > Borkfalkiaceae > Coproplasma. The sequence continues at coordinate 5,784 of CATLAR010000042.1, read as the reverse complement.
ACTGCGCACGATATACATTCCTCTTCCGTTTTCGGCGAGCACGTCGGGCAAAGGCGGGCAAATATCCACCCCCTCGAAGCCCGCGGCTTTAACCTCTATCTTTATTGCGTCGGCGAGGAGTTCGCCGCGGAAATCTGCGGCGCCGCCGCCGTGGATTATTACGTTAGAGATAAGCTCGCAGGATACTATCCTGCTTGCGAACACGTCGTCTTCCGTCACGCTTTCCCCGCGCAGAAATTCGGCGAAGGCGCGCAGTCTTTCGTTCATTTCCGATAAATCGTCTACCTTAAAATTAACCATCGCTTAACGCTTCCTTTAATTTCTCGACGATTTTCCGTTCCGCGCGCGACACGAACATCTGGCTGACGCCCAAAATTTTGCCGACTTCGGACTGCGACTTACCTTGCAGATACCGCAAGGTAATGACCTGCTTTTCCGTCGGCTCGAGTTTTGCTATCTCAGTTTTCAACGACTCCACGTCCTCGAACTGTTCAAAGCTGTCGCCACTCGCCGCAATAACGTCGCCGAGCGCCGTTTCGCTCCCGCCGTCGCCCGAAGATACGGGCGCGTCAAGACTGACGGGCGCGCGGAATTCAAGCGCTTCTACAACGAGTTCTTCGGAAAAACCCGTCGCCGCCGCAAGCTGTTTTACGGTAGGTTTCAAACCGTGTTCCTTGTAATAGTCGTTGGCGGCTTCGCGTACCTTAGAGGCAACGGTGTAAATTCTGCGCGGAATGCGAACCGTCCTCGAATAATCGCGGAAATAATTTTTTATCGCGCCCGTCACCGTAGGGGTGACGAATGTTGTGAACTGATTGCCGAGCGCGGGGTCGAATTTCTCAACCCCCGAAATTAGAGCTTCGGAAGCGACCTGCAACAAATCGTCGTACTCCACTCCCCTGCCCGCGAATTTTTTGGCGAGAATTTCGGCTATGTAAAAATACTTTTCCACCAGCCTGTTTCGCAGCCGCACGTCGCGGGTTTCGGCGTATTCTTTAAAGAGCGCGTTTTCCTCTTCTTTCATCATACGCTGATTTTCACTCTCTCTATAATCTCCCCGTTGCGGGTTATATCGCATTCGCCGACGAGCGCGGAAATGAGCGCGAGCGACAGTTCGTTATCGCCCACGCACGGCTCGCCGCCTAAGCCCGTAAGCGTACAGCATAAGCCGCCGCAACCGCTGAAAACGGCGCAAAGCTCGTCAAAGCCGCAGTTTTTGAGGATTATCGCGCTTTCGGTGACACAGACTTTAAAGTCCTCTATGCTGTCGACGTCAAGCTCGTGCACGGAACCGAGCGCACCGCACGCGAGGCGCAGCGCCGTCATATATTCCGTATCCGCAAGGTGAAATCTGACGGTAAACTCTCTCATTAGCGTATCTCCATAAGCGTGTCGAGCGCGCAGATACCGAAAAGTTTTTTGACGTTGGGGCGCACTTTATCCAAAACCATAGAATTTCCGTCGGCTTTGAGCTTTTTGAAAATTTTGACGAACGTGCCGAGCGTGGTGCTGTCGATAAAAGTCAGCGCGGCGCAGTCGAAAACGACGGGCTTTTTGTCGTGCTCGTAAGCGGCGGCGACCATAGCGTAAAAGTCCTCGCTCGTAGCCGAGTCGATCTCGCCCGAAAGCGAAAAAATCAGTTGGGGGTCGGTGGATAAAAGTTTAACCTGTTGCATTTCGATACCTGTAAAATATTCTATATTTATTTATAAACCCGTTTAGCGACGGACAAACGGTTTAATATTATTTTAACAGCAAAAACGCCTGCCGTCAAGCCCGGGTCACGTAATTTTCACACGACCCCGTTTGACAGAACGGCGAAGTTATGTTAAAATAATTAATAAACGTATTTTAAACGGAGCAGAATTTGGATTTCGAAAAAGCAGATTTGATTATAAAATTTTCACACAAAATATCTACGCTTGCCGCGCTTACGCTTGAAAACAACAACATAGAACCGTCGGCATACGAACGCTACGACGTTAAACGGGGTCTGCGCGACGCGAACGGCAAGGGCGTTTTATGCGGGCTGACGGAGATTTCGGAAGTGATTTCACGCGCAGGCGACCGCCCCGTTAAAGGCGAGCTGTTTTACCGCGGTTACGACGTTAAAGACCTGATTAAAAACACGGTTGAAGAAAACAGGTTCGGCTTCGAAGAAGCGGTATTTTTGCTGTTGTTCGGAAAACTCCCCGCAAAGGCAGAGCTGAACGATTTTGTGGAAATTATCTCGGAACTGCGCATTCTGCCCCGAAATTTCGTACGCGACGTTATAATGAAATCGCCCTCCAAAGACATGATGAATATGCTTGCGCGGTGCGTTCTCAATCTTTACAGTTACGACCCCGACCCCGATAACGTTTCTATCCCCAACGTTCTGCGGCAGAGTCTTGCGCTGATTGCGCAGCTGCCGATGATTGCGGCGTACTCCTACCGCTCATACCGATATTATGACGCGGGCGACGCTTCGCTGATTATACATAAGCCCGTAGCCGAATACTCGACGGCGCAAAACATTCTGCACATTCTGCGCAAGGACAACGCATTCACCGATCTTGAAGCAAAGGTTCTCGACGTCAGCCTTATTCTGCACGCAGACCACGGCGGCGGCAACGCTTCCACTTTCACCACGCACGTTGCCACGAGCACGGGCACGGACACCTATTCGGCGATTGCCGCGTCGTTGGGTTCGCTCAAAGGTCCCAAGCACGGCGGTGCGAACGTACAAGTCGTGAAAATGTTTGAAAACATTAAAGAAAACGTCAAAAATCCCACGCGGGCGAACGTTTATGATTACGTTGCGAAAATAGCCGACAAAAAGGCGTTTGACAAGACGGGTCTGGTTTACGGCGTAGGGCACGCGGTTTACACGCTTTCCGACCCCCGCGCCGAAGTTCTGAAGGTCTACGCGCAAAAATTAGCGAAAGAAAAAGGGCTTGAGGACGAGTTTTCGTTATACGAAACCGTCGCGCAAGCCGCGTGCGAAATTTTAAGCGATAAACGCAATTTAAACAAACCAATAAGCCCCAACGTCGATTTTTATTCGGGCTTCGTATATTCGATGCTCAACCTCCCCACCGCTCTTTACACTCCGCTGTTCGCCATTGCGAGAATTGCGGGCTGGGCGGCGCACAGAATGGAAGAACTCGTCTGCGGGAACAAGATTATACGCCCCGCATACGCGTGCGTTCAGGAACGCAGGGAATACGTTCCGCTCACACTGCGCGAAAATCAATAGCCGAACGCGCTTTCAAACCTCTTACCGTTCAAATAAGCGAGCTTGCCGCCGAGCGAGAATTGCAGGCGTTTTGCCGTGAGTCGTTGCCGTGCCGCGCCGTATTTCTTATTGAGCGCGTTGTCGCCGTACTTGGTATCGCCGACGACGGGACAGCCGATAAACGCCAAATGCGCGCGTATCTGGTGCGTTTTGCCCGTGTGCAGGCGCACTTCAACCAGCGCGATATCCCCGCGCTCCTCTTTAACCGAATATTGGGTAACGATTTTAACGCTGCCCGAAACCTCGTCCGCACTGACTTTGACGGTCGAGGTTTTTTGATTTTTAGTCAAATACGCCGTAAGCGTGTCGCTCTTTTTTACGAACGCGTTTTTGCAGAGCGCGATATATATTTTTTCGACCGAACGCGCCTTGAACGCGGCTAACAGCTCGTCACGCGCCTCTTCGTTTTTGGCGTAAACGATAAGCCCGCCGGTGTTTCTGTCAAGCCTGTGAACGGCGTAGTACCCGCCCTTTTCGGTTAGCTCGCTCAAAAGTCCCTCGCTCGTAACGCCCGATAGCTTGTCCGCGACGAGCACGTTTTCGTCCTCGTATACTACGGTATGGCTGGACATTTTTTCCTGTTTGGCGGTCGTGTAATACGCGACCTCGTCGCCCGCTTTCAGCGCGGCGTTGGCGTTCACGCGAACGCCGTTGACCTTAATATCCTTATTTTTGGTAAGGATATTAAAGCAAAAGCCCGCCTGCGGAAAAACCGCGTCGGTAAAAGTTCTTAAATCGGTATTCTCTGTAACGGTGAATTTTTTCATAACCAGATAGTTGCAAGCCTTACGACGTACCCGCCCGCAAGCGCCAAAACGAGCTGTACGGCAAAACATTTTAAAGTGAATTTTAAGCCGACTTCTTTACACGAAGCCGAAAAAGCCGAAATGCACGCGGGACAAAGCAGAATGAACGTGCAAAGCGCGAGCGCGGGCGATACGCCCATTCCCGTTCCTTCGGGCATTAACAGCGCGAGCGTTGCGGCAACGTTTTCCTTTGCCACGAACCCGCAAATCGCGGCGTAAGCGATACGCCAATCGGCAATGCCCATTGGCAGAAACGCCGGCACGAGCGCGCGGCTTATCTGCGCGAGCATACTTTCACCCACCTCCACGAACGCGAACGAAAACGAATAATGCGATAACACCCAGTTAAACAGACAAAACAGCGTGACTACGCCCGCTACCTTTATTATAAACGCTCTTAGCTGAAAACACAACTTAAATGCGACGGCTTTCAGATTGGGCGGAATTATGGGCGTAACTTCCGAGAGCATACCCTCGTTGCCGCCTTTGAGGAAGTACGACGCGCCCACCGCAGCGGCAAGTCCCGCAAAATAGAAGCAGGTTATCACGGGAAAGGGATTTTCGAACAACGGCGACAGCAGCGTTAAGAACACGGGCAATTTTGCGCCGCAAGGCACGAACGGCAAGACGGCGACCGTGCGCTTTTGCGCGGCGGTAGTCGAATAGCCGCGCGTAGTAAGAATTGCCGCCGCCGTGCAGCCGAAGCCCGTCACGAGCGAGAACGCCGCTCTGCCCGACAGGCGCACTTTCTCGAACAAGCCGTCGGTAGCGAACGATAATGCCGAAGTTATCCCGCTTTCGTCGAGCAGAATGAGAAAAAGATATAAAACGGCAAGCTGGGGAACGAAACTTATTACGCTGCCCGCGCCGCCTATTATCGCCTCGGAAAACAGCGACGCAACGGCGGGACTTGAAGTTTTGTCCGTAACCGAGTCACCGCACCAACCGAGAAAGTCTTCGGCAAGCCCCTTTAAAAGCGCGCCGGGCATTATCGGATGGAAAGCAAGGAAAAACATCAGGATAACGGAAAAAATAAAAAACGGCAGCGCAAAACGACCGTTATAAAACAGTCTGTCCGTCCTTGAAATGCGCGTGTTTCCGCTTTGGTAGGCGTCTTTGAGCGTATAACTGCCCGCCGCGGGGGCGGGGAAGCCGCTTTTTATATATTCTTTTAACTTTTTGGGCGGGCAATTAAGGACGGGCACGCCAAGGTGCGCCGAGAGCTTTTCAAAGTCTATTTTTCCGCCGCGGCGCAAAAGACTTGCATACTTGGTCACATATACCGCCGTAGGCGCGCCCGAAGCGATAATGCCGCGGGTGAAGTTGAGCGAGTTTTCAAGGGTGAGCGCGTCTACTACGTTAATTACGGTATCCGCGGTTTTTATTTCCTCCACCGCGCTGACCTCTTCCATAGAAAACGCCTGAAACGCGTACGCGCCCGGCACGTCCACGAACTCTACGCCGCCGACCGTCTTGCGCGAGGGCGAAGTGGTTACGCCGTGGAAATTGCCCGTCTTTAAGCTTGACCGTGTGAGTGCGTTGAAAAGAGTAGTTTTGCCCGCGTTAGGGTTGCCCGCAAGCACTACTTTCCCGGTTTTTTCTGCGGTTTTGATTTTTTTAACCGCCGCAATCAAAGACGGACCTCGATTTTGCGGGCGAGGGATTTTCTCAGCGCGACCCTTACCGCCGAGCAGGATATAA
>CATLAR010000041.1 GCA_949878495.1 uncultured Christensenella sp. | reverse complement strand
GGCTTGCGTTCTTCGGCACGTTTGGCAACTTCTTTCAAAGATACTTGCCCTTCCTCTTCGCCGAACTCAACCTTTATGTTGATATGTCCGTCGGGTTTTTTGTGGGAAAGAACAACCAGCGTCTCGACGTGTTTGGTCTGTGGGAACATATCGAAAGGCGTTACGCTTTCGATTTCGTACGCGCCGTCCGAGCCGCCCATCTTATAAAGCGCGCCGCCGATTTCTTCAAGCGTTCCCGTAAGCAGCCCGAGGTCGCGCGCGAGCGTTGCGGGATTGCAAGAAACCAGAACGACCCTGTCCGCTCCCGAGTTTGCAATCGCGCGGACTACGCTGCGCTCCATCCCCTTTCTCGGCGGATCGCAGACGATAACGCGTTTTTTCCCCTCCGTCATAGCGAACACTTTGTCAATTTCCTCTTCTACCTTGCCGCAAATATTGAACATCACGTTTTCAAGCCCGTTAGCCGCTTTCAACCCGTCGGCGCATTGCGAAGCCTCGGCAACGACCTCAACGCCGTACGCCGCGCCGCATTTTTTTGCGAGCATTGCCGTAAGCATTCCGCCGCCGCTGTAAAGGTCGAGGGCAACTTCGCCCTCCCGCACTTCTTCCAATACCCGATTGTAAAGTTTTGCGCGAACGTCGTCGTTGACCTGCAAAAACGTATTAGCCCCCGCCCTGTATTTGATTCCGCATTCTTCGGCGCTGAAATAGCCGTTACCGCGACATATATGCCACTCTTTCGAAAAAATAGCATTGCCTTGCGAGGCGTTTACGTTGATTAAAAAAGTAAGCTCTCCAAACCTTTTTTCCAACCCGTCAATGAGCGCACCCGCGTCAATAACCCTTGCCGTAACAAGCGCGACGATGTATTTACCCTTGATTTCGCGCACGACGATTCGCCGCAAAACGCCCTTGCCCGTCGTCTCGTCGTAAGCGGAGATATTGCGCTCCGCGGCGAACTTTTCCACCTCGGCGATAACGTCTTTGACGAACCCGCATTGAATCAGGCAGTCGTCTATCGGTAAAATATCGTGACTTCTCGGTCGGTAAAACCCGCAACGCACGCGTCCGTTCACTTCGCCGATAGGAAGCGCGAGTTTATTGCGATAACGGTATTCTTCGGCGCAGGGCACGACCTCGCCGACCTCGCACGAAACGCCGCCGATTTTAAAGAGCGTTCCCTTTACCGACTCCCGTTTAAAAGCAAGCTGGGCGGCGTATTCCATATGCTGCAAATCGCAACCGCCGCAACGGTAAAACACGGGGCAGGGCGGATTGGTGCGGGCATATGCCGCGTTTAACACCTTTTCGAGCTTGCCGTACGCTACGTTTCCCTTTACTTTAAGCGCCTTAAAACGCACTTTCTCCCCAACGAGACAAAAAGGCACGAACACGGTCGCGCCTTCGTATTTTATTATTCCTTCGCCGTCCGAACCGAGCCCTTCGACCCTTCCTTCGTAAATTCCGTTCTTTTCCATAACTACTTTTTGATTATGCGCCGCACAAGCGCGTTCAACGCTATCTGCCCTTTGAAAAGCAGGTAATCGTACGCAAACAGCACGACCGAACCGACGGTAAAAATCACCGCGTAAAGCCGCCAGCCCGTGAGATACTGCTCTATCTGAGGCGGAAACGACAGCCCGCCGAGCACGTAGATGAGAAAATACGCGGCAATAAGCGTTCCGTCAAACCATAAGGCTTTGATTGCGAGCGCAAGCCATCTGTTTACCCTGTATTTTATTTGCAGAACGTTGACTATGGGATGCAACCCGAAGAACAGAGCAAAGGGCACCAGATCCCAGAACTGCACCGCCGCGCCGAGAGCCACCGCGAGTATGCAAGTACCTATATAGGCGAGCGTTGCCCCGCGGATATATTGCTTTGAAAGGGGTACCATTATGGCGGTTACCGCTATAATATACCCCGTTGCAACGAGGTACCCGCTTAGTATTCCGAGCGCAAGCGCGCCCGCCGCGACCGCGCAGGACACGCCCGAAAGCGCGATTTCAAAGGCGCGGTTATTCCTTTTTCCGCCCACGCTTTATCTGCAACAGCCGTTGCAAAGACAGTTCAAAAGCATATTGCAGTAGCAGCATTCTATACAGTTTGCACAGAAACTGCCGCCCATCTGGTTGTCGTCCGCGCGGTCGGACATAGTCTGCCCCTGATACGTCTGCTGTTGCTGCGCGCCGCCGTTTTGCGCGTCGAAACTTATTTTATCGTTAAGTTTACGGTAAGTTTCCTTGTACTTGGCATTTTCGGAGTCGAGCTGAATGGCGATTTCAAGCTGTTTCTTGCTCTCGTTGACCCAATTCTTACGGTAGAACACCACGCTCTGGTAATAATGCCACTGCGCGCCGCGCTCGTTGAACCCGTCGAGCACGCGCTGGGCTTCGTTGATATTCCCGTCTTTGAGGCAGGCCTCTACCTTTTCGTATAAATCTCCGCCGCCCTCGCCCATAGTTGCGTTTTCTTTCAACTCGTCCATAAGCTCGGAATAAGCCGTTTCCAGCCTAGTGAGCATTCTCGCGGCGTTGTTGCCGACTTCGCCGTCCTGAAACCTCTCTTCGAGATATTTCTCGCGCAAACCGTCGTAAGCCGCTTTTATTTCGTCGGCGGTTGCGCCCTCGCTAAGCCCCAACAGCTCAAGATTTTTTTTGTTCATTTTCAACTCCTGAATTTTCACCCGACCGTCCGCAACAACTCTTGCCGTAAAACAGCGCGCGCGTTTTCAAAGGTATTCCGCGCAGAATTATATTGTCCGTCAGGTCGTGATTAAAATAAAATTTGATATTGGCAAGCGCGAAACGCATATCCGCAAACAGACTGTCGAAGATAAACTCCATTTCTGCTTTGCCCTTTGAAACGGCTTCGCATTTGCATTTTTCGCCGTAGGCGTTATACAAAACGTTGTACCGTCCTTTTTTAACGTCTTTGTCGTAATCGTCCAGCGCGTCGGCAAGATACACCCACTTACCCAAAGCGTAAAACAGCTTGCGCGTATGCTCCGTAGCCCTGTCTTTTAAAAGATAATCGGAGAGCTCCGCCATCATATTCGCCGAAGGCTCGCACGCCGCGTCGATTACAGCGCAGCCCGATTTCTCCACCTTTTCCTGTTCGGCGGTGTACGCGGACACGATTTCGCACACACGGGAGTGGCGTTTAAGCGTTTTTTTGTAGCCGCGCCTGTATAAATGCCGAAAAATCCCGCGCCCGTCGCCGTCGTTTTTGTCGTCGCAGAGTTTGAAATACGCCAAAACGGTATTCACGCACCCGATTGCTATAGACGTGTCGTCAACTTTTGCAATAGGTCTGCGCCTGAAAATATGCAGACAGCACCGCGCTTTCTCTATTTTTACGTCCTCGCCGAGAATATTATGAACGAGCGCGGAAGTAAACGCCATATCGTAAGTCAGCGCCGTCCGCGCTGTCTGTCCGCATCCCGCGCCGATGCTCTTGCAAAGCCCGCAATACAACGCTTTGTAGAGCGTTTCGTCCTTTTTGAAAAGGTACGGCGCGTCGGGACTGATATAACCGAACATAATCCTCTCTCTTAAATAGTCGTAACTATCAAATCACGGAACGTTTGCTTCGCAGAATAGAAGCTAATATTCGTGAACCTCCAAACACTTAACGGCGCAACACAAAACCACGATTTTGGGTTGCGCACCCAATTTGCGAAAACTTTCGCCTCGGCGAGGTGAATGCCCGCGATTATATACGTCTGTGCCATTAATATCGCGGGCAGAGGGCGAGAAGCCCTCGAATCACGGAATATTTGCTTCGCAGAATAAAGCTAATATTCGTGAATTTAACTATAAAACCCTATTTTTTTATAGACTTTTGCCAAAGTTTTATTCGCCGTACGCGCCGCTCGCTCCGCGCCCGACCGCAAAACGCCGTCTAAATACGCTTTGTCGGCTAAAAGTTTAGCCTGTTCCGCCTGAATGGGCGCAAGTCTGTCTGCAACCGTTTCGCCTACCGCGAGTTTGAAATCTCCGTAACCCGCCCCCGCGAACTCCTTTTCCGCCTCCGCAACGCTCTTCCCCGAGAACGCCGAGTAAATCGACAAAAGATTGGACACGCCGGGCTTGTTTTCGGGGTCGTACTTAACGCACGCTTCGCTGTCCGTCACGGCGCGCTTGAATTTGCGGATAATCGCGTCGCGGTCATCCGAAAGAAAAACCGAGCCGTTGGCGTTTTCGGCGGATTTGGACATTTTTTTCGTAGGGTCGAGCAAGTCGCCTATCTTCGCGCCGACTTTTAGATACAGCGCTTCGGGTACTTTGAAAGTGGGCGAGTACGCGTTGTTGAACCTCTGCGCAATATCGCGCGCAATTTCGACGTGCTGGCGCTGGTCAAGCCCGACGGGCACGATATCGCTCTGATAAAGCAGAATGTCCGCCGTCATTAACACGGGGTAATCCATAAGCCCCATATTTATATTTTCCGCATGCCGCGCGCTTTTATCCTTGAACTGCGTCATTCTTTCCATTTCGCCGACGTAGGTAAAAGTATTCAACACCCAGCACAGCTCCGCGTGCGCGGGCACGTGCGATTGCAGGTACAGCACGCATTTTTCAGGGTCGACCCCGCAAGCGATATACAGCGCGAGCAGAGAAAGCGTGCGCTGACGAAGCTCTGCGGGCACCTGCCTTACGGTGATGGCGTGCATATTGGCTATTGCGAAATAACAATCGTAATTGTTTTGCAAGCCAACCCAGTTGGTTATCGCGCCGATATAATTGCCGATTGTCAGATTATTCGTAGGCTGAACCGCCGAGTAAAGCACTTTTCTCTCTTCCATAATACACCTTTACTTCCTAATAATACCACAGCCGCAATTAAAAAGTAAAGTTTTTGAACGCGGGAAACGCCTGCGCCCCGAGATTTTCATTCATTCGTCACCGTTTGCGCATAAAAAAACGGCTGCGCCGCAATCAATTTTACTTTTACCCGTTGACTAATCCGCAAAAAAATTATATTATAAATATAAATACGAATAAACGGAGAGAAAGAAAAATGTTCAAAAAGATTATATCGGCAGCGCTCGGCGCGTGCGCCGTATGCGCTTTAAGCGGCGCGCTTGCCGCCTGCGCGACCCACGAATGCACTTTCGGCGAATGGAAAACGGTGACCGAACCCACCTGCACGCAAACAGGCTTGCGCGAACGCGTTTGCACCGACCCCGAATGTAACGAAAAACAGACCGAAAGGATAGATATCTACCCCGCCGCGCACAAGACCGAACCCGTAACCGCAACCGACGCGGGCTGCACGACCGACGGAAACGTAGCGTACGACCACTGTTCGCTTTGCGGTAAAAACTTCGACGAAGCGGGCAACGAGTTGTCCGCAAGCGACCTCGTTATTCCCGCCGCGCACAAAACGGTTAAAACGCCCGCCGTACCCGCAACGGAACATGTTGACGGCGCAATAGCGTACGAACAATGCGAAGTCTGCGATAAATACTTTGACGGCGACGGCAAAGAAATTACCGCCGCGGAAATACCCGTTCCCGCTACTCACACCGACTACGACAGACAGACGGCTTACTGCGAAACCTGCGGGGAATACGTCATAACCACCGTAGCCCAATTCAAAGCGTTCCGCGACGCGGTCAACGGCGGCGACGGTTACGCGAATAAAACGGTGACCTTGGGCGCGGATATGGACCTTGCCAACGAGGAATGGAAACCCATAAGCAACTTCAAAGGCACGTTCGACGGCAAGAACCACACGATTAAAAACCTTAAAATTTCAAGCGGCGAGAACATTGGGCTTTTCGGCTACCAATGGCAGCTTGAAGCGACTATCAAGAACTTTACCGTAGACGGCGCGGATATAACGGGCACGAATGCCGTAAGCGTCGTGTTGGGCAACACCGCCTCCACAAGAGTTGAAGGCGTCACCGTCAAAAACGCAAAAATTAACGCCAACCACTGGGCGGGCGGCGTGGTGGGCTACGCCTACACAGATATTTACGACTGCCACGTGGACGGACTTGAAATAACCTGCGTACCCGCGCCCAAAGGCGAATCTTACGACGACGGCGACAAGGCGGGCGGCATAGTCGGTTATTTCGCCTCGGGAACGGTAGAAAACTGCACGACGAAAAACCTGCGCATTACGGGCTACCGCGACGTGGGCGGCATAGCGGGCGCAGTCACCAAGGACGGCAGTTTAACCGCCGTCAAAAATTGCGCAGTGACCGACGCGGTAATCACAGCCGACCAGACTGTCAACAACTACGGCGACACCGCCCCCAACGCCGGCGAAATAATAGGACGGCTTATAGCGGGAACCGTAGAGGGCAACACCCACGACCGCGTAACCGTAAACGTAAAAAAATAAACGCAAAATCAAACGCGCCCCGCTTAAACCGCGGGACGCGTTTTTCATTATTCCGTTTGAGTTTCGGGCTCGGGTTCGGGTTTCGTTACTACCGTAACCCACTTTCCGTTTTCCCAGTCCCACTCGACCTTATCCGCGTACCTGCGCTCGATTTCAAACGCCGTAGTCGCGTCTTTAAGCTCGTAATTTTCGCCAAGCCCGTCGTTTATGAACTCCGCGACCGCGGTATAACCCTCGCCGACCTCGCTCTCCGCGCCCGTAACGGCGAGTTTCACCGATTGGTTGTTCGCGTCGACGAACCACGCCTCGGGCGCCTGCTCGCCGCCGTCATAGACGAGCGTGGTAACGCCCCACACGACGGCAACTTCGCGCTTATTGATCTTGAACGCGACGGTAACGACGTTGCCGCCGTCCACAAATCCGTCCTCGTCCGCAAACGCCAAACTCGACGGAGTAGCCGTTCTTACCGTGACGAAGTACTCGCCCGCGTTAATTGCCGTAACGGGGTTTCCGTCCTCGTCGGTAACGGTGTAAATTAGCCGCACTCCCGCCTGATTTTTCACGCCGACCTTAGGCAAATGCGCCTTGCCGTCGTAAGTGAACTCGAAATGCGAGAACTGTCCGTCTTCGCCGTCCACGGCAACGCCGCCTTCTGCAATCCATTCGAACTCTATCGCCTGCGGCAGAATCTCGATATTAACGCTGTCAGAAAGCTCGCTGAACGCGTAATTACCCAGCACGTTCACCGCCTTAGCCGTGTAGTTGCCAACGTTTATAACGCTCCCGCCGCTGACGGGCACCTCTACCGTTGCCCCCGTAATATCCTCGAACGAAGCCGTAACGCCGTGCGCTTTACCGTCGTAATTCCAGGTATAAGTGCCGCCGTTCACCGCCGCGCCTTCGCCCGCCGTCCAGATTATATTGACCGCCTTAGGTCTGATCGTAACGACGTATTCGTCGCCGCCCTCAAGCGCGATATTCCCCGAATTTTTGGGTTCGGCTTTCGCCGTGTAAACGCCCGCGTCGCTGCCGACGCCCGTCACCACAATCGCGCCCTCGTCCATACCGTCCGCACTAACACTGAGCACGGGCACCGTGCCGTCGAAGTCCGTTTCCAGACCGCCCTCGGGCGCGACCTCGCCGTTATAATACCAAACGAGGTTGCTGACCGTCTGCGGCAGAATGGTAAACTTCTGCACGCCCACGCCCTCGGCAAACGCGCAGTTCACGGGCGCAACCGCCGCCGCTTCGTAATCTTCGCCCGCGTTGACCGCGCCGCCCGTCACTTCCAAAACGACCTCGTCGCCATTCCAGTCGGTGAACTTAGCCGCAGGCACGCGCCGAACGCCCGCCGCGTAAACCCAGGTAAACGACCCGTCGTCCGCGCCCGTCCACTCTACTTCCGTGATTTCGTAGGGCTTGATTTCGAACGCAACCGAAGCGTTTTCCAGCGTATAATTGTCGTTGTCGATAACCGCGTAAGCGAAGTAACTGCCCACGCCCGACTCCGCGCCGACAACCGTTATCTCGTAACCGCCTACGCCCGAATGCGAAGCGTCCACCGCCGTGTTATCCATAACGCCGCCCTTAATTTCGGGCGCGTGCGCCTTGCCGTCGTATCCGAAAGCCACGCCGTCGCCCCAGACGATTTTAATTACCTGCTTTAATACCGTAAACTCGATTTCGTAACCGTCGAGCGCGTAATTTTTGTCGGCAAGCGTTATCACCGCGAGATGCACGCCCGCTTCCGTAGCCTCGGTTATAAAGTAATCAATTTCCATACGCGCAAGCCCGCCGTCCGCCGAAGCAAACGAAATTACGGGCGACTTAGCCGTTCCGTCGTACACGAACTCGTCCTTTTCTACGACTACCCGCAAAGCCTGCGGCAGAACGGAGAACTCTTTTTCCGCACCCTCCGCAAACGCGTACCTCGGGTCGTGCACTACCGCCCTGTAAACGCCCGCGTCCGTTCCCGAACCCAGCACGTTCAGCGCGATTTTCACGCCGTCGTCGTCAATGAAATACGCGTACGGCGTATGAGGCTTGCCGTCGTAAGTGAAGTTGAGCTTGCCCGTGACCTCGGCGGAGTTTTCGCCGACTGCCCAGCGCACCGTAACGGGGTTGGGTCTTACCACGGCGAACTTCTGCGCCGCCTTGCTCAAATCCAGCGAGAAATTAGCGTAAACGGGGTCGCCGCCCGACGGTATGTACGCGTAAGCGTAATGCATTCCGTCCTTAGCCGTCGCGCCCGCAACCGCAAGCGCGCCCGTCACCGTTTCGCCGTTTATTTCCACCGAGAAGCTCGCCGCAGGCGCAAACTTAGTCACGCCGTCGAAAACGTACTCGTAATGCGAGAACTTTCCGTCGTCGCCGTTTACCGCCGTGCCGCCCGCCGCGCTCCATACCACGCAGTCGGATATATCCGTCTTATTTATCGTGTAAGCGTGCGTGGCGTTTTCAACGTCCGCCGACAGGATGTAATTGCCGTCCGCAGTCACCCGCGCTATATAATTGCCCGCGTTGACCGCGCCCACCACCGTAACGGGGCACTTAGTCCCGTCGGCGGCAACGCCCTCGGCAAGAGGCGCGTGCGCCAACCCATCGTAATCCCACGCGAAGTTACCCTCGGTTTCCGCCGAAGTTCCGTCTTTGCCCGTCCATACGATACTCTCTATCTCGAGCGGACTGACGGTGAACGCGCAGAGCAGCATTTCCGTGCGCACCGAGTACGGGTTATCCGCCGATATGAACGCCGAATATTCGCCTACCCCGACTTGCCCGCCCTTTACGGTCAGAACCTTGTAAGTTCCCGCTTTGGGCGCGGCAGGGTCGTAAGACTTGTCGAGTATGACTATCGCAACGGGCGCGATAACTTCGCCGCTGTAAACGAACTTTGGCGCGTTCTCCGTAACGGTAACGTTGCCGTCGCCGTCCACGGTACAGCTTTTAACCGTTTCGTGGCTTATAACCCCGCCGACCTCGTTTTCTACTACCCATACGATTTCGTCGTACTTCTTATCCGTCTGCACGAGCAGCGCTGACACCGTGAAATCCTGCGTTCTGCCGCCGACGTCGCCGCCGAGCACGCAGTTTGCGGGAATAGTGGGGTTGTCGGCTTTCGCCGTAATGAGTTTAAGCTCCGTGCCCTCGTAATTTTCAAACCAATACCCGTTGAGGTTTTCGGGCGCGACTATCCCGCCCGTCGCGTACGACACTTTCAGCGCGATAACCGACTGTAATTCGCTCGTGAACGAACCGCCGTCGTACCTTACCAGAACGCCGCCCGCCGCAAGTCCGGGTCCGTTCTCGCCGTATACGGAAATCCACTGATAGTTGGGGGTCTTGCCCTCTTCCACCGCCGTGCCGTTGTACTCACGCCATACTACGGAAACGACCGTGCTTCTCAGCACCTCGAACGCAGCTTCCGCGTTTGTAAGCACGAAATTACCGCTTACCGCAACAGCCTTTGCAAGCCCTGCGCCCACGTCCGTTTTGCCGCCCGTAACGCTTATTTCCACGCCCTCGGCTTTAGCCTGCGGCAAATGCGTTTTTCCGTCGTAGAGCCACTTATATACGCCGTTTTCGAGGCACGAGTACTCGTCGCCCGACCACTCTACCGCAACCGTTTTGGGCGTTACGGTGTACGTGCCCGCATAATCCTTGTAATTGCCGTTGTTATCGGTAATTTTAATCGCGTAGTCGCCCGCGTCTACGGGCAACCCCGCAAGAAGCGCGCCGCCCGTATAGTAAACGCCGCTATTGATAATTTTTATCATTTGAATCTCCTTTCAAATCCGACGGTGTTTCGTATATTTTACTACAAAACCCTTATTATTTCAATAGTTTGCCGTGTGAAAAGTTATTTAACGGAAATTTGTTGCAATTTTTCATAATGGCGGTTATAATACGGTTATGAAAATTTTTAAATATAAATTTACCAAAAACTAAATATAC
>CATLAR010000040.1 GCA_949878495.1 uncultured Christensenella sp. | reverse complement strand
GGCACCGACGGCAGACGGTACAAGGGCAGTTTCGCGCGACGTTTGAAGTACCAGACGGCGGCGATACCCGTTGCGAAAACCTCGCTTATCGTCACGGCAAGCAGAGTCGAAGCGACGGCGAGCGGCATATTGTCGCGGAACGCGTAAGCAAGCGCAACGCCCACGGCTACCTTTACAACCTGTTCCAGAACTTCGGTCGCCGCCGTGGGAAACATATTTCCGCGTCCCTGAAAATACCCCCGCACAACCGAGAGCAGGGACACGAAAAACACTGACGGGCTTAAAAGTTTACAGCAAAGCGCGATTGCGGGTTCGTCCTGAATTGCGGCGAGCGGGGTTGAGAGCGTGAACATTACGAGCGCGCCGATCAGCCCGACCACTCCGTAAAGGCGGAACGCGCGGCGCTCGGCGCCCGCACCTTTACCCGAGGATATCAGGCGGGAAATGCCCGTGGGAATGCCTGATGCGGACACGGTGAGCAGTATGCAATAAAGGGGATAAACCATCTGGTAAATCCCCATCCCCTCGCCGCCCAAAACGTTGGTCAGCGGTATACGGTAGACAGCCCCGAGGAGCTTGGATATAAACCCGCCCAGCGAAATTATAACCGCGCCCGCAAGAAAGGACTGACCCGTTTTAGTCTTGCCGCGCATAACGGCGTTACTCAAATTGCCCCGCAAGTATGTTTGCGGAAAGCTGCGCGAGCTTGCAAGCGGCGGGTTCGATTTTCGCGCCGAGTTCGTATGAAACGAGAGCCACCGCGCCGAGGCAGTCGCCGTTGCAGACTATGGGAACAATTATCTGTGCCGTGACTTCGGAAGACTGTCCCGAGTAAATGGGAACTACGTCGCCGCCCTCCACCGCGTTCGCTACGTAGCTTTTTCTGCCTTGCAGGATTTTTTCCATATTATCGGAAATATTTTTACCGTCGTATTCCCTCTGCCCCTTGCCCGAAGCGTGCAGAACTCCGTCCGTGTCGCAAATGACGGCAACGTGCCCCGAAAGGTCGGAAAGGGACTTCGCCGTGCCCTCGGAAAACTTTTCAAGCGAGGCGATGGGCGAATATTTTTTGAGCATCAACTCGTCCCTGTCCGTGAATATTTCCAGCGGGTCGCCCGATTTAAGACGAAGCGTACTCCTTATTTCTTTAGGTATAACGACTCTGCCGAGTTCGTCTATTCTTCTTACAATTCCTGTTGCTTTCATAAAAAAATACCTCTGCGGGAAAAATTTACCCGCAAAGGTATTATGTGAAAGTAATTTTTTGTTATACCCGAAACTCGCACGAACGCTTTCCCCGCTCAGTCTTATCCTATCAACTCAACGCTCATAAGCCCGCCGCAGTATTCAACCTGAACACTAAAACTTTTTTATAATAGCCGTCAGGCTCGGTTTCAAGCCAACGCAGGGCTTTTTGCACGTCGATATCGAACCCCTTGCCGAAATATTCGAACGTGGCTTCGTGCAAGCCCGAAAAAGGTCTTGCAATTACTCGGCGAACGTTTTCTTCCATCGGCAAATCGCGGTTTACCGACAGATTACAGTTCAGCAAGCTCTTACCGTTATCGAATATCGGCGCGGGTTTATAACTGCCTTCTGCATCCATAATTATTCCCAGGTTATGAAAATGCCTGTCCTCGTTAAGCACGATATAATCGAGCGTGAAAACTTTTCTGAAATAGTCGGTCAGGTCAAGTCCCAACATATGCCTGCAAAAATCAACGACGTAAGTCGCCTTTGCGGCTATTCCCTTAAATTCTTCGATTTTTTTATATAGCGGAACGCCGACCACATTCCCGTGCAGTTTTTCAAGCGTTATAAAAGATTGATTTGGCGACAAAAACGACTTGCTTCTGCACCCCGCTTTACCGTTGATATTACCCTGCTCGTAAACGACGTATTCTTCGGCTTTCAGCGTGGAAAAGGTTAAAAGTTTCGAAACGAGATATTCCACTTCGCCCTCGCAACCCTCGCTGTCCTCTTTATACCAATAGCCGTCGCATAAAAACTTTAACTGCGTGCCGTCGCTCGTTCCCTCGGTATCCACGAGAAACTCATCCGAGATTTTTACGTTAAACATTTCTTAACCTTTTAGGCGCAACGTCTTTCCACCTCAGATTTTCGCCGTTGAACCTGAACCAAAGAAAATCGTTATACGATACGCCGTGAGTCTTTCTGACTATCGCCAGCGGGTCGTAATAGGGAATTTCAAGTTTTTTCAAGTAGTTGTCGATATTGCGGCAATCGCGCTGCCAGCAACGGGTTTCGAGTATGGTTGCAAGTTTGAATACGTCCATCTCGTCGTCGCGGAAAATTTGCTTGACGGGGTGCTCTGTGAATCTCTGTATTTTAGCCTTATTATTCTTTACCGTAAGATACGCCACGAGTTCGTCGTCCCAGAAACAAAGCATTTCAAGCCCCTCCCACTTGTCCGCAGATTGGTTTTGGAGCGCGATTTGCATACCGAGCACGCTAACGATTTTTTGTAAGACGGGCAGACTCGGCGTAACTATTCCCGCCTCTATGCGCCCAACGGTAGACTGCGGAAGCCCGCACCTTTCCGCAAGCTCCCTTTGCGAGATTTTAAGCCGCTTTCTCTTTTCGGCAATTTCCTTAGTAAGTTGCATTTACAACACCTCACTAATATAATAGCATTTGTGCTATCAATTTGTCAAGCGTTTGGAATTCGGAACATTTTACGGTTATCATCATAACCTCCTTTTTCGTTTGCGCTTTCCCCGCTCAGTCTTTTTTGACGAACGCGACGTTACCGTAATTTTTAAGCACCGCGGCAGCCGTCGCGGGCGATTGTAACAGCGCGGGCAAATCGTGTTGCATTTGTTTCGGCTCGTCGCACCAGCCCTGTGCATCGGCAAATACGGCTTCTTCCAGCGCCTTACAATTAAAGAACGCGCCCGCGCCTATCCGCACGAGATTTTCACCGAATACTACGCTTTTGAGTTTTACGCAACTGCAAAACGCAAATTCGCCTATAACTTCGAGCCCCTCGGGAAATACCGCGCACTCCAACTCGCCGCATTGATAGAACGCCCTTTCGCGTATTTCTTTTAAAGCGGCGGGGAAATTAATCTCTTTAAGCCCGCAACTTGCAAAAGCTTCGGCGGGAATTACCGTCAAGCCCGACGGCAGGTTTATGCTTTCAAGTGACGAACAACCGTAAAACGTACCTTCCGCAAGCCGGGTCAGACTCTCGGGAAGCAAAACTTTTTTAAGCGTTTTGCATTCGTAAAACGCCGCGTAGTCTAAACTCTGCACGCCTTCGCATACGTGCACTTCTTCAACGGAAGTCCCGGCAAACGCCTCTTCACCGACGCCTAAGACGGGTTTGCCGTTATATTCGGCGGGCACGATAACGCGACTTTCGCTTCCGCCGTACATTTTGACTTTATAACCGCCGCTTACCGCCTTGTAAGTAAGAAATTCCGAGGCGTTGAGCGCGGTATATACCGCGTTTACCGTAATATTACCGCCCGCGACGGAATACTCCTCCCAACGCTGTGTATACCCCGGTTTTTCGGGCAGAACAGGCTCGACGACCATCGTATTTTCAATATCGTAATAAACGGTATCGATAATATTTCCGTCGGCAACGAAAGTCACGGTATAAGTTATCGGCGTATAAACGGCGTTCACCGTTTTATCGCCGCCGTCCAAATCGTACTCTTCCCATATCCCGCTGTAAAAGGGTTTGTCGGGAACGGGCGGGCAAACGATTTCTCCATCGAAAACGGTATAAGCAACTTCCGCGACCGTGACCCCGTCCGCAACGAAACTCAAAATGTAATTGACGGGCATATATATTGCGTTTACCGAGATTTCGTAACCGTTTATTACGGGTTCTTCCCAAACGACTTCGCAAAACGCCGCGGTGGGAACTTCGGGATAAACGATATCGTCCACGGAATAAATTTCCGCGGTTGAAAAAAGTTCGCCGTTTACGTAATATACGACGGTGAAATATATTTTTTCGTAGACTGCGTTTACGGTTACGTTCCCCGTGAGAGTATAGTCTTCCCACTTGCCGTAATACCCTTCTTTTTCGGGGACGGTCGGTTCGGTTATTTCGCCGCCGTCGGTATACGTCACTACGGCAACCGTTTCTCCGTCCGCGACGAAAATGACGGTAAATATTTGCGGAGGTTCGGGGGCGTCGCCTTTCCCGTCGTCTTCGGGCGGTCCGGGCGGCTCCTCTGGTTCGGAAGGTTTATTCACGGCGTCGTCTGTAGAATGATCTGGCAATTTTCCACTTAAACCCGTTCCCGTTGAGCAGTTCGCAACAATAAAAAACGCCGCAAACAGCGCAGCTATCATTGCAAGTGTTAAAAATAGCTTTTTCATAATTCCGATGCTCTTAACAAAATATTATTTCACGAACGTTCCGCGAACTGTAACGCTTCGTTATTTCCGTAAATTTTAGCATAACGGAAATTTTTTATCAAATCATTTTTGCATGAATTTGTCGAACTTTGTCATATTTTGTCGAATTTAATGCATTTTATCAAGTAAAAGCAGATAATTCGTTAAAAATTCCCTTACTTCCCCCCATTGACTAATATAATATATGGTAGTATAATTATTATGAATGCCGGAACTGCGGTTAATTGATAAATGTTTATCTATTTATCGTTTAAGCCGGCGGCAGACGGTTTATATATATAACGTAACGGTTTAAACCGGTACCCGCGCCGAAAACTCGGGCGCAAACGGAGGTTTTATGACAGAATGGTATGAAGGACTGACCGTCCTTGAACAGATTTATTTCTGGGTCGGCGTGGTTTCGTCGGTCGCACTCATAGTGCAGATTATAATGCTGTGTTTTTCGTCGTTCGGCGGTGATTTTGATATCGACGGCGACGGCGACATAGACGTGGATGGCGATTCGGGCGTATCGATATTCACGCTTAAAAGCATTACGGCGTTTCTTGCCGTGGGCAGCTGGGCGGGACTTCTGACGTGTTCGCTCGCGCCCGTAGAACTGCATTGGCTGTCGGCGATATTCGTCGTATTATGCGGCGGCGCAGCTTTCGCGGCGGTCGTTATACTTATGCGCGCAATGCTGAAACTGCAATACAACGGCGCGTTACAGACCGATAAACTCGTAGGCAAACGCGCTACGGTATACGTTTCCGTTCCCGCGGCAAGGTCGGGGCGCGGCAAAATTACGCTCAACGCGCAGGGGCGCTACCTCGAACTCGACGCGGTAACCGACGGCGACAAGCTTATAACGGACGAAGTAGTAGAGATTATTTCCACCGAAAACGAATGTACCGTAGTAAAGCGCGTCGAGCCTAAAACGGCGGAAGACGCGACCGTAGGCGGCGCGGAATAAACTCAGCCGCATTTTAAAACGAAATTTATTATAAGGAGATATGAACAATGTTACACAGCTTACTTGACGCAACCACCCCTCTTATCATAGTTCTGGTAGTGGTTGCCGTTCTAGTACTTTTAATGCTCTTGCTCGTCGTTCTCGTGCGATACAAGAAATGCCCGTCGGATAAAATTATGGTTATCTACGGTAAAATCGCTTCCGGAAAAGACGGTACGAGTCGCAACGCGAAGTGTATACACGGCGGCGCGGCTTTCATTTGGCCGTTCGTGCAGTCGTACACCTTTCTCGACCTCAGTCCCTTTTCCATTCAGGTCGACTTAAAGAGCGCGCTTTCCAAACAGAATATCCGTATCGACGTACCCTCCATATTCACGGTAGGTATCTCCGACGACCCCACGGTAATGCAGAACGCGGCAGTGCGCCTGCTCGGACTTCAGCCCAAGCAGATTTCCGAACTTGCGAAGGATATTATTTTCGGTCAGCTCCGTCTCGTTATAGCAACTATGGACATCGAAGAAATCAACACCGACCGCGAGAAGTTTTCCGAAGCCATTTCGAGAAACGTCGAAGGCGAGCTTAAAAAGCTGGGTCTGAAACTCATAAACGTCAACGTAACCGATATTTCCGACGACAGCGGATACATAACCGCGCTCGGTAAAGAGGCGACGGCGAAGGCTATAAACGACGCTAAGATATCAGTCGCGGAAGAGAATAAAAAGGGTTCGATAGGCGAAGCGAACGCGCAGATGGAACAGCGAATTTCCGTTGCAAACGCGGAAAGCAAGGCTATAGACGGCGAAAACAAGGCGAAAGCAGAAATCGCGCAATCGAAAGCCCAGCTTCGCCAGCGCGAAGCCGAGGCAATGAAACTTGCCGTAACCGCGGAAAACGTTCAGGCGGCAAAAGCTAAAGAAGAGAGCTATGCGGCGGAACAGCAGGCGGAAATCGCGCGTGCCTCCCGCGAAAAGGCGACAAAGGAAGCCGATATTATCGTAGCTTCGGAAATCGAAAAGAGAAAGATAGAAATTCAGGCGGACGCAGAGGCTGAAAACGTACGCCGCCGCGCAAAGGGTGAAGCCGACGCTATATTCGCAAAGATGGAAGCCGAGGCAAGGGGCGTTTTCCAGACCCTTTCCAATCAGGCGGAAGGTATGCAAAAGCTCGTGAAAGCCGCCGGCACCGCGGACGAAGCAGTGCGTCTTATGATTGCCGACAAGCTCGAAGAGTTGGTTTCGGCGCAGGTGGAAGCCATCAAGAATATCAAGATAGACAAAGTCACCGTATGGGACGGCGGACAGAACGCCGAAGGCAAAACGGCGACCTCGAACTTCCTTTCGGGAATGTTGAAGTCCCTTCCCCCTCTCAACGACCTGTACTCTATGGCGGGGCTTAAAATGCCCGAAATAATCGCGCCCACCGAAAAAAGCGGCGAACCCGCCAAAAAGGAAAGCGCGCCCAAAGGCAAAAAATCAGAATAATGTCACTAAAGTTTAAAGCCGTGCGGCTATGCCGCACGGCTTTTATTTTACCCGCCGCGACATAACCGCGGCGGGTAAAAAATACATATAGTATATGAACGTTATATTTACCGTAATTATAATCGCTTCTCTCGCGGTAATTACCGTCGCCGCGCCGGACAAGCTTTTGACAGTGCTTATGGGCGGGGCGGAACGCTCGCTGCAAACGGCGTTTTCGCTGTTCTGCATTTACGCGCTATGGATGGGGCTTAGCCGTTTAGCCGAAAAAAGCGGCTTCTCACGCGGCGCGGCGCGCGCCCTTAAACCTTTGACAAAGCGCGTTTTCCGCACCGAAAACGCGCGCGCGAACGAGTTCATAGCAATGAACGTGGCGTGCAATTTATTGGGCGTTGGCGGCGCCGCCACTCCATTTGCCGTTAAAGCCGTTCAGGAACTCGAAAACGACAAAAACACGTTCGCGCAGAAGTTACTTTTCTTAATCAACGCGACGAGCATTCAGCTTATCCCGTCCACCGTAATCGCGCTTAGAACCTCTGCAAACAGCGCCGCGCCCGCCGACATTTTTCTTCCGTCGCTGATTTGCACTGTATTTTCCACGGCGGTTGCCGTAACGCTGTTTCTCATAACCGACAAATTCAGGAGGCGCAGGCGTTGACGGCGTACATTATCCCCGTAATCTTCCTTGCGGTTTTCGCGTTCGCCGCATACAAAAAAGTAAAAATATACGACGAGTTTTCCGCGGGCGTTGCGGAAGCCGTAAAATTCACCCTGTCGCTTATCCCCTGCCTTGCCGCAATATTTATGATGTGCGAGGCTTTCGAGGTATCGGGGCTTTCCGACGGCTTGACGAAATTACTCTCACCCGTTTTCGGCGCGCTCGGCATTCCCCCAGAGCTAACAAAATTGGTGCTTATCAAGCCTTTTTCCGGTAGCGGCTCGCTCGCGTACCTGACCGAAGTAATCGAAAAACACGGCGCGGACAGCTACATTACGCGCTGCGCGTGCGTGTGCTTCGGGTCGTCCGAAACGGTGTTTTACATATCCGCAGTGTACTTTGCGGGACTCAAAAACAAGAAGATTGCCGCGCCTATCGTCATAGTGCTTATTTCCACGTTTCTAACTACAGTGCTCGCCTGCCTATTGTGCCGCGTAATGTGACCGCCCCTTGGCACCACCCTTGAATTAGAAACAAATAATTTACGGTGTAACCTAAAACCACGCTTTTCGGTTAGCGCACCCAATTTGCGCAAACTTGCGGCTCACCGAGGTGAATGCCCGCAATTATATATGTTGTGCACCTAAGATTGCGGGCAGAGGGCGAGAAGCCCTAAAAATCACGAAAAATAGGCTTCGCAGAATAGAAGCCTATTTTTGTGAACCGCTTAAACTAAGAAACGACGCAAACCGGAGTTTGCGCCGCCTCTATATGATAAGGGGGAAAATGATGAGTAATTTGAAAGGTAAACCGTATGTTGTTTACACTATAAATTATATTCATTTCACAAATTAAAGTAAAATATTTTAACGCATTTTTTACAAAACTTTAATAATTAGCTTTTTGCAACAATTATTGTTAAATATTAACATTAATACCACAAAAAACGCGTATTTACGGGCAAAACATCTAAAAATTGTTGTAATATTTCATTTTTACGCGTTGCGAGCGCGTATTTTTGCGCAAATCGCTTTAAGCGTTTCCACCGTTTTTTCGGCTTCGTCCGCGGTATTGTATTTGCCGAAAGTAAATCTTACGGCGGACTTTGCGCGGCTTTCTCCCAAGCCCATTGCAAGCAGAACGTGCGACGGGGTTACCGCCCCCGCGGAGCACGCCGAACCCGTGGAAACCGCCACGCCCTTCATATCCAGCGCGAAGAGAATATTCTCGCCGTCGCAACCTTCGAACGAGATATTCGCGTGCGAGGGCAGAATTTCGCCGCCCCCGTTCAGGCTCGCGCCGCCGATTTCAAACAATACCCTTTTTACAAAACCGTCGCGCAGCGCGCCCACCTTTTGCGCCGCAGCCGCCGCGTTTTTGCGTGCTTTGGCGTACGCTTCCGCCATTCCCACGACCGCCGCCGCGTTTACCGTACCGCCGCGGAACCCCCGTTCCTGCATACCGCCCGAGATAAGCCGCGAAATTTTCGCGCCTTTTTTTACGTAAAGCGCGCCCGCGCCCTTGGGTCCGTAAAACTTGTGCGCGGAAATTCCGAACGCGTCGCATTTCCCTACGGGCAGAGGCAGATAACACGCCGACTGCACGCAGTCGACGTAATAAAACGCGCCCGCCTCGCGGCAGACCGCGCCTATCTCTTCAACGGGCTGAACAACCCCCGTTTCGTTGTTCGCCGCCATAACCGCGCAAAACACCGTGTCGGGCTTCAGCGCGTCTTTAACGCTCTGCGGGCTTATTCTGCCCGAAGCGTCGGGGTAAACGAAGTCCACGGCAAAGCCGTGTTTTTGCATATCTTTTGCGCTTTCCAGAAGCGCGGGGTGTTCTATCGCCGAAACGAGAATCCTGCCCCTGCCGCGAGCCGAACACACGCCTTTCAGAGCGGTGTTCCCGCATTCCGTGCCGCCGGAAGTAAAATACAGTTCGTCGGCGGCGCAACCCGCCGCGTAAGCTATTTTGTCACGGGCGGAAATCACGGCGTTCGCAGCCTCCCGCCCGAAAGCGTGTTGCGACTGCGGATTGCCGTATCCCTCTCTCAAAAAAGGGAGCATCGCCTGCAAAACCTCCTCGTCAATGCGGGTGGTAGCCGCGTTGTCGAGGTAAATCATTCTCCGTCACCGTACGCCGAAAGCACGCTTTCAACGAGCTTCAACTCTGCGTTTTTCGCCTCGTACTCTCTGCCGAGCTTTGACGACGAGTTTCCGGCGTTGCGCTTTAACAGCGACGCGCTTGACCAGAGTTTGTGCGCCGTGACGAGCGTTGCGATTAAAAACGCCGCCGCCAACCCGAGGAACACGAAGAAAGTAATCATATAATCGTGGCTGAGCTGCGAATGCATTATCGTGCTGAAATACGCCGCGAGCGCAATAAACACCACGAGCGGCAGAGCAGTAGCGGCAAAAGCTATAGCCGAAATTTTGCGCTTTTTAAGAAACACGGTCCGGCGCGCGCTCTTTTTTTCCTCGTTCTCGGCGTTGAGCTTTGCAACCGTTTCAGCCAATTCGTCGCGGTACGCGGCAACGCCCTGCGCGTAGCTACCGAACCCCGCCTTGATTTCCTCGGAAGCGTACTTTTTAACGCCCTCCGCCGCCGCGCCGCTTTCGGCGACTTTTGAATAATCGGTAAAGTCCGCCGTCAACGCTTTAAGTTCAAGATCGTAAACCTCGCCCCTCTCGCCGTCAAGCTCCTTGGCTTCGGCAATGACGAACAGCGCGTCGTCGTACTTACTTTCGGCTACGAGCGCTCTTGCGCGTTCGCAACGCTCGGCAAGGTCGGCAAGTCTTTTCGCCTCGGCTTCGGCTTTGGCTTTCTCGCGCGCGGCAAGCTGTTCG
>CATLAR010000039.1 GCA_949878495.1 uncultured Christensenella sp. | reverse complement strand
TTGCTGGTATTTCGGGCGTTTCGAGCGATTTTCGCGACCTTGAATCTGGTGCGAAGAAAGGCAACGAAAGGTGCCTGCTTGCGCTTGACATGTTCTCGTATCAGACCAAGAAGTTCGTCGGCGCGTACGCGGCGGCAATGGGCGGGCTGGATTGCATAGTATTCACCGCGGGCATAGGCGAAAACACGCCGTATGTGCGCGAAGAAGTGTGCAAGGGGCTTGAATTCCTTGGTGTTAAATTCAATTCGCGTGCAAACAAGGGCAAGAACGACGGCACCGTCCGCGAAATTTCCAAAAATAATTCGAAAGTCAAAGTTCTCGTTATTCCCACGAACGAAGAGCTCGTTATCGCAAGAGAAACCGCCGAATTGTTATAAAATTTGTCAAAGCGTCCTGAAAATAAGTTGACAAAGAGCGTTGCGTTTATTATAATTTTATAGTCAAACTCGGATTATGGAAATAGAAGTCAGAAAATTAAACGCTCTGAAAAAGTATACGGGCAGTTTTAAGTTTGAATATCTGCCTGAAAATCTCGAACTTGTGCCGCTTGCGAAAATCGACGGCGCGGTTGAAGTTACGGGCGATTACGAAATTTTCGACGACGACAGCGTTGAAGTAAGATTAGGCGTTGAGTATACGCTCAAAGGTCAGTGTTCGTACTGTCTTGAAAGTGCAAAAAAGCGTGTTTCTTACGAAACGGATATACTTTTCGTTGACGGGGACGACGGTGAAAATTACTATTACGACGGAATAAAGATTAATCTTAAAACCGCCGTGGACGATGCAATACTTATCAGTCAGCCGTCGCTGCTGCTGTGCCGCGAGGACTGCAAGGGTATTGACGTACCTAAATGATTAAATAAGAAAGAGGTGTAAAAAAATGGCAGTACCCAAGGGAAAACAGTCCAAGAGCAGAACGAATAAGAGATTTGCTAATTACAAGGCAGCGGCGCCTACGCTTGTAGATTGCCCTCATTGTCACGAACTTAAAGAGGCTCACAAGGTTTGCGGTCATTGCGGCTACTACGACAAGGTGGAAGTCGTTTCTCAGGACGAAAAAAAAGCTAATTAACAAACGCGGACTGCCTCACGGCAGTCCGTATTTACTATGCGAGAGGTTTTAATATGAAGCATACCGATATAAAAGAACTTTTCACTTCGTCGGCAAAATATCTGAACGAGTGCGTCACCGTTTGCGGCTGGGTAAGAACTTGGCGCGATTCCAAAGCCGTTTCTTTTATCGAGCTTAACGACGGCACCTGCCTTAAAAATTTACAGCTCGTCATAGACAAAAACGCGGTGGACGAGGCTCAGACGAAACCCGCGCTTGCAACGGGCACGGCGCTCTGCGTTAAGGGATCGTTTATTCCGTCGGAAAGAAACGGTTTCGAGCTTTTGGTCAAAAACATAGAAATTTTAGGCGAATGCCCGACCGATTATCCTTTGCAGAAAAAGCATCACACCCTCGACTTTTTGCGTACGATACCCCATTTGAGACCGCGTACTCGCTATTTCGAGGCGGTTTTCGCTGTCAGAAACGAGCTATCATACGCCATTCACAAATACTTCCACGAGCACGGATATAAATATATGCACACGCCCATTTTGACGGGTAGCGACTGCGAGGGTGCGGGTGAAATGTTCCGCGTTACCACCCAGCCCTGGAACGCAAAATATAAGAGCGAGGGCGAGTACTACGCCGACGATTTCTTCGGAGCAAAGGCGAGTCTGACGGTTTCGGGTCAGCTCGAAGGCGAGGTCGCGGCTATGGGGTTGGGTAAAATTTACACTTTCGGACCTACTTTCCGTGCCGAGCACAGTAATACACCCCGTCACGCGGCGGAGTTCTGGCATATCGAGCCGGAAATCTGCTTCTGCGATCTTCACGAAATAATCGATATTGCCGAAGATTTTATTAAGTCGATTATCGGCGACGTGCTTAAAAACTGTCCCGACGAGCTTGCTTTCTTTGACGAACGCGCTGAAAAAGGGCTTATCGACAAGCTCAAAACGGTTGTGTCGCACGATTTTGCAAAGGTCACTTATACCGAGGCGGTGGATATACTGCTTAAATCTGGCAAAACGTTTAACTATCCAGTGGAATGGGGGTGCGATTTGCAGACCGAACACGAGAAGTATCTCACCGAGGAACATTTCAAAAAGCCCGTATTCGTAACCGACTATCCCGCGGCTATAAAGTCGTTCTATATGAAACTGAACGCCGACGGCAAGACGGTTGCGGCAACCGACCTTCTGGTTCCCGGCGTAGGCGAAATTATCGGTTGCAGCGAGCGCGAGGCCGACCTTGAAAAGCTTAAAGCGGCAATGACAAAGCGCAATATGCCCCTTGAAGCGTATACCGATTATCTCGATACGCGTAAGTTCGGCAGCGTGCCACACAGCGGTTTCGGGCTTGGTCTCGAGCGCATTCTGATGTATGTTACGGGAGTTGCAAATATCAGAGACGTGCTTTTGTATCCCCGCACGGTAGGCAGTTTATAAAGCGGTTCAACATATGAAGAACAGAATTTGCGTTATTTTTACGGGCGGTACGATAGGCTCGCGGATTTGCGGCGATACCGTCGATCTCAGAAACGAAGAGAAGAGCTACCTTATCGAGCTTTACCGTGCAGAATACGGCAACGGCATTCAGTTCGACGAGCTTCGCCCGTTGAATATTTTAAGTGAAAACGTTCAGCCTGCTGATCTGGAAGTTATGGTAAATTGCGTGCGCGGCGTAAATTCAGACGATTATGACGGAATAATCGTCACTCACGGCACGGATACTCTTTGTTTTACCGCCAATCTTTTCAGCCAGCTTTTCTGCGACTTTAAAATTCCCGTGGTTTTCGTTTCCGCGCTCTATCCGCTCGACGACGAGCGCAGTAAAGGCTTGGAAAATTTTGCGGGCGCGGTAAACTTTATGCGCAGCGTTGATTTCGGCGGTGTTTTCGTCAGTTTCCGGAATCACGGCGAAAACCTGAAAATCCACCTTGCAAGCCGCCTGATTGCCGCAACGCAGATAAGCGGCGAATACGAAAGTATTCTCAAAATCCATTTCGGCGAAGTCGTCGACGGCAAGTTTATTTACAATAACGACCCGCTGAACCCGTCGCTTGAAGCTTTAAGACAGCCCAGAAAACCCAACGCGGCGAATAAGCTTTGCACCGATATGGTGACGATTCAGGCGCATTCGCTGTTGAATTTCGACTTTTACAGGTTTACGGAAGTCAAGCCCAAAGCCGTAATAGTGCAGTTGTACCATAGCGGTACCGTTTGCACGGAGGGCAAAGAAGCGAATTTCAAAAATTTTCTTGCGTATTGCAAAAAGCTGGGAATCGAAGTCGTAATTTCTACGATCGACAGCCGTGCGCGTACTTATGGTAGTGCGGTAGGGCTTGCAGATATGTGCACGCCCGCTTACGACATAAGTTTTGAAATGGCAACGGTAAAGGTGTTGCTTGCGCTTGGTTCGGGCGTGAGTATAGACGCGGAGCTTGCCAAAAATAACTTTTTTGAAAAACTAAGATAAAAAATAAAACCTGATTTCGCAAAAGCAAAATCAGGTTTTAATATTCAATGTTTAATTGCGTTTTCAAGCCTTGACAAATCTTCCGCACAGCCGCATTTTGGTATTATTTCGTTATGTTCGTAGAGGATTTGACCGAATTTATACATTTCTATTATGGTAGCGCAAAGTCTGTTTCCCAGAGGGGTTAGAGAATATTCCGTTTTAGGAGGTATCACCGGAAATAACGTTCGTTTTACTATTCCGTCGTGTTCAAGAGCTTTTAACTGTTCGGCAAGCATTTTCGGTGTCGCGGGCACGAGTTTAGCTATTTGGCTGTATCTTAACACTCTGCCGAAAAGATAATATATTATGTCTATTTTATATTTCCCGCCGATTACCGCTATTGTGGCATCAAGCGGGCAACTACACGATTTTAAAATTTCTTTGTCCATACGGTGCGCCTCGTTTACTTTCTAAAAAGTAAGTATTGCACTTTAATGTGCGTTCTTGACAAATTAAAAGATAGTGTTATTATAGTATCGTATGATATATTTGTCAATAATAATGGTATACGGAGTTAAAATTTGAAAAAGAAATACGATATAACGGGTATGACCTGTTCGGCGTGTTCGTCGGGAATAGAACGCGCGGTCGGAAAACTCGACGGCGTATCAAGCTGTGAAGTCAGTCTTATGGGAAAGAATATGACCGTGGACTGCGACGACGGGATATCTGAAGAGGTAATAACGGCGACGGTAAAATCTCTGGGTTACGGAATTTACTGTGAAGGCGAATTACCGCAGGGAAAAGAAGAAAAAAACGGCGATAAAAATCTTTTTATACGGTTCATAATTTCGTTGTGTATTCTCGTGCCGCTTATGTACGTTTCTATGGGACATATGCTCGGCGCGCCCGTGCCGCCCTTTGTGAACCCGCACGAGGGTAACTCGAATTGGTTTGCGCTGTATCAGCTTATATTATCGGCGGGAGTAATCGGCGTTAATTACGCGTTCTTCAAAAACGGCGTGGTCGCGGTATTCAAACGCGTGCCTAATATGGATACGCTCGTCGCGCTCGGCTCGGGCGTGTCGTTTATATATTCCGCCGTATTGACTGTATTTATTTTTCTCGATATGGACGCCGTTCACAACGCAATGAACCTGCATTTCGAATCGGCGGCAATGATACTCACTCTCGTCACCGTCGGAAAATGGCTGGAAGAAAAGTCCAAGAAAAAGACGGGTAGCGAGATTGAAAAACTTTTAAAGCTCGCGCCCGATACCGTTACCGTGGAAGTAAACGGCGAGCACGTGCAAATGCCTGTCGGTGAAGTCAAGGTCGGTAATATCCTCGTTGTAAAGCAAGGCGAGTACATTCCTGTCGACGGCGTAGTGGTTAACGGCAGTTCTTTCGTGGATAAATGCGCGGTTACGGGTGAAAGTTTGCCGGTGGAAGTTACCGAAGGCGACTACGTTACTTCGGCGGCTATCGTAAAAAGCGGACTTATTAAAATACGAGCCGAAAAAATCGGCGGCGAAACGACTTTGTCCAAAATAATCAAGATGGTCAAAGATGCGGGGGCAAGCAAAGCGCCCATTCAGAAAATTGCCGACAAAATTGCAGGTATTTTCGTGCCCGTCGTAGTCTTGATTTCCGTCGTCACGTTCCTCGTATGGCTGATAATCGACGGCGGATTTGTTCCCGAACACAGCGTAACTTACGCGATAAGCGTTCTCGTCGTGTCTTGTCCGTGCGCGCTCGGTCTGGCAACGCCCGTTGCGATTATGACGGCGGCGGGAAAAGGCGCGTCGCTTGGGGTTTTGTACAAAGACGCGGAAAGTTTGCAAAAAGTTTGCGATTTGAACTGCGTTTTGCTCGATAAAACGGCGACTATTACCGAAGGCAAACCCCGCGTAACCGACGTCGTGACGTTCGGTTGCGACCGCGATTACGCCTTGAAAATTGCGTGCGGCATTGAAAAGAATTCCAATCATCCCCTCGCAAAGTGCGTGGTCGAATATGTTAAAGAGGGGTTTGAAGTTGAAAACTTCGAGTATTCGGTAGGTAAGGGTGCGACGGCTGTCTACGGCGGTAAAAGATATTATCTCGGTAATACGCGCTTGGTCGGAAAGGTTTCCAAAGAAGCTCGAGAGAGTATTGACGGGCTTGCCGAAGGCGGTAAAACGGTAATTTGCCTTGCCGACGACGGCGGCGTGCTCGCGCTTATCGCCATTGCCGACACCGTAAAGGACGGCAGCGAGCAGGCCGTTTCAATGCTCAAAAGCCGCAACCTGCGCGTAGCAATGTTAACCGGCGACAGTGAAGTCACGGCAAAAGCGGTTGCAAACGGTGTGGGAATCGATGAATACCTCGCGGAAGTAATGCCCGAAGATAAGCTCAAAGCCGTTGAAAACGTTCAGCGCTCGGGCGGGCGCGTTGCAATGGTCGGCGACGGAATTAACGACTCGCCCGCATTAAAGCAGGCCGATGTCGGCATAGCAATGGGCAGCGGAACGGACGTTGCAATCGATTCTGCGGACGTAGTGCTCGTCAGCGAAGATTTACGCGCACTCGATACGGCGTTTGATTTGAGCCGTAAGACCGTAAGAAACGTAAAACAGAATTTGTTCTGGGCGTTTTTCTATAACGTTATAATGATACCCGTTGCGGCGGGCGCGTTCAGTGCGCTCGGGTTTGTATTCAACCCTATGATAGCTGCGGCGTGTATGAGCCTGAGTTCGCTTTTCGTCGTTTGTAACGCGCTCAGACTGCTTTTATATAAAAACCGTAATATTATTAAGGGAGATATATTTATGAAAACTGTAGTCAATATCGAAGGTATGTGCTGCGAGCACTGCGCAAAACGCGTGGAAGACAAACTTTCCGCGGCGAAGAACGTAGTTTCCGTTTCGGTAAAGCTGAAAAAGAATATGGCCGTAATACGCAGCCGCGAACAGGTGTCTAACGACGAGATCGTCTCGCTTGTTACCGACGCGGGCTATAAAGTAACCTCAATCGAAAGTAAGTGACAATCAAAGCCAAATTGTGACAGTATACGTCAAGGCAACGTTTTGACATATCAGCATACGGGGCTTATAATTAAAAATGCAAGGGAGGCGACCGTATGCAGGATTTGATGTTATTGGACAGACGTACTAAGGATTTGGTTTTGGAATATGTACCCGAGGGCGACGTCCTCGACGGTATAGTTTGCTTTTTTTCGATTTTTGCCGATTCTACGCGGGTAAGAATGCTTTCCGCGTTGGCGATTTCCGAAATGTGCGTAACCGATTTATCGCGCGTTCTCGACATTAACCAGACCACGGTTTCGCATCAGCTCAGGCTATTGAAAAACCTCGGTATAGTCAAGAGCGAGAGACAGGGTAAAATCATTTTTTACAGCCTCGTAAACGATACTGTCAACGACGTAATGCTCAAAGGCGTAGAGTTTTTGGGTTGCTGAAAATAAACTTAATAATTGCCGTCCGTTAAATACGGACGGCTTTTTTGCAAATACCTAACAAAAATTAATAAATTATTACACAAATGCTTGATTTGACAGGTTATTAGTGGTAATATATAATCAGCGAAATTTAGGAGTTATTTTCTGTGAGGAGATTAAGTAAAGTAATTCTGTCTTTTTTTATGGTTGCGTCGCTGTCGAGTCTGACGGCTTGCGACGTAATAGGCGGTTTCTTGGGTAAGCCGGACGACGGCGGCAATTCTGGCACGGAACAACCCGACGTAACGCCGCCGGTTACAGAGCCCGTTATCAGCGCCGTATCGCTCGTTCTGAACGGCGGCGTATCTGATCCGCTGACGGAATATCAGGAGGGTACCAAGGTTACTTTGCCCGTTCCAGAAAGAGAGCATTATACTTTCTGCGGCTGGTACGAGAACGACGGGTTTGAAGGCAATAACGTTTCGGTTATTTCCGAGACCTCGACGGGAGCTTTGACCTTTTACGCAAAATGGGCGCCCGAAGAATACGATTTGACTTATTACGTTGACGGCGTTAAAACCGAGTATGCTCTCGCTTCGTACGAGTATGGTAAGGAGTACGATTTGCCCCTGCCGCAGAAAGCGGAACATTCTTTCAGCGGTTGGTACGCAGATTCGGAATATTCGGGAGAAATCGTCACCCAAATTAAAGTCGGAGACTTCGGCGACAAGACTTTTTACGGAAAGTTTACTTCCGAAATCGAGTTGCAGTTGACGGCTTTCGGCGGCTACGAAGAGGGTGCTTTCGTTGAATTTATCGCGCAAAGCGACGAAAAGGACGAAGATTATAAAGTAGAATATAAAACGAAATCGGGTGCGGACAGTAGTTATAAAGCTATCGACGGACAGCTTATCCGCGTCAGCGGCGGAAAAGTGCGTGCGGATGTTCTCGGTCTTGCTGCGGGTGATTATACTTTGCGGGTAACCGCTGGGAGTAAATGCACTGAAAAAGACGTGACAGTCACGGCGTACGACCGTTCGGGTTATGCGCATTTCGGCGCTGACGAGAGCGTAGGCGCATATAACGGCGACGGCACGCCGAAGAGCGGCGCTTATATCGTATACGTCAGCGAGGAAACGAAAAACAGCGTGGTCGCGCCCTGGAACTCCAAAATTAAAGGACTCGTGCCCTTGCTCGATGACCTCAGGAACGCAAAAAAGCCCGTTATCGTGCGTATTCTCGGTACGGTAGGTGCGGCAACCTGGTCTGCAAAGAATTGGGCGGAGCTCAAAGTCAAATACGACGAGGCGGAAGCTGCGGGCGGCGGAAAAATCAAAAACGATGCTTCGATAGTCGGAATAAACGGCAAGGCGTTGCCCACAAGTTCAGACAGCCTGACTCAGGCGGCGCTTATAAGCGGCGGATATAACCAACTCGACACCTCGGTTTATACCGAACTGAACGGACTTTCAAGCAAAATTTCCTATAAGAGCAGCAGTAGCGGGAGCGGATTTGATTCGTGCTGGAATAACTGCGAGATTGCCGACGCAAGCAACGTCACCTTGGAGGGTGTAGGCACAGACGCGCAAATCGTTCAATGGGGTTTGACCTGGAAAAAATGCAGTTCTATAGAAGTCAGAAATATAACTTTCGACGACTATACGGAGGATGCATGCAGTTTCGAGGGGTCGACTTCGAGCGAGTTTTCGGGTTTGACCGTCGATAAATTCAATTCCAATCGTATCTGGGTGCACCATAACACATTTAACGAGGGTATCAATTATTGGGACGTTTGTGCCGAGCAGGACAAACGCGAAGGCGACGGTGCGACGGATTTCAAGAGATGTTCGTATGTAACGATTTCGTATAACCATTACTATAACAACCATAAAACGGGGCTTATAGGTTCGGACGACAACGTTTTTACGGCAAACGTAACCTTCCATCATAATTTTTACGACAGATGCTCCAGCCGCTTGCCGCTTGCAAGACAGGCGAATATGCATATGTATAACAACTACTATTACAAGTCCACGGGCACGAATATGTCCATTCGCTCGGGTGGATACGCGTATATCGAATACTGCTATTTCGAGAACGCGAAAAACCCCGTTCAAACGCAGTTGGGTACGAAATCCGTTGAAATTAACGGCGAAAGCGTCAAGCTCGACGGCTTTGTAAAGCTCTTCGGTTGCAAATTCGTGGAAAACGAACTCGAATCGAAATACAGGCTCGACGTTAATAAGTACAATATTACACTAGCCACAACGAGGGCGCAAGCCGTGGCAAACGACAATATTTATTACGAAAACTTTGATACGGATTCAAGTGGTTTCTACTACAAGAACGGCAAAAGCGACGTAACCGATTTGATAACCGACGTCGAGCGTATTCCCGAGCTGATCAGAAAATGCGCGGGCGTTCATAAAAACTGATATTACATTCAAAAAATCTTGCTATAAAGCAAGATTTTTTGTTTTGCGTTTGCAAAAACGCGCTTATTGTGGTATACTTAAACGGTGGACGTTATAAGGGAAAAATTAAAACTTCTGCCAGAAAATCCTGGTGTGTATATAATGCTCGACGAGTATAAAAACGTAATTTACGTGGGCAAGGCGCGCGTTCTTAAAAACCGCGTTCGTCAGTATTTCCATAATTCGCCCAAGCCAGAAAAAGTAATGAAAATGGTTGAAAATATAAGAGATTTCAACTATATCATTACAAACACCGAAATCGACGCGCTTGCGCTTGAAAATAATTTAATCAAGAAATACAAGCCAAAATACAACATACTGTTAAAAGACGATAAAACTTATCCGTATATCAAAGCCGATATGCGCGAAGATTTTCCCAATTTTTATATTACCCGCAAAATAAACAAGGACGGTTGCAAGTATTTCGGTCCGTTTATGGGCGGCATTAACTGCAAAGATATTCTGGATACTCTGCAACTCACATATAACGTGAGACTTTGTCATACCAAAACGAGCGGTAATAAGCGCGAATGCCTCAATTATCATATAGGCAGATGCCCTGCGCCGTGCGCGGGCTTTATAAGCAAAGAAGAGTACGCTGCGCGAGTCAAAAAGGCTTTGAATTTTCTTGAAGGCAACTATAAAGATGCGGAGATCACTCTCAAAGAAAAGATGTCGAAAGCCGCCGAGGACGAGAATTTCGAGCTTGCTCTCGCATACAGAAACAAACTTGAAATGCTTTCCAAGCTCGAAGCCAAGCGCTTGACTTCGCTTAACAGATACATTGACGCCGATATTATCGCTTACGCGACGAATAATATGTATTCCGCGTTAAATGTTCTTGTCACCCGCAAGGGTATAATGCAGGGCGGGAGCAGTTTTGCGCTTGACGAGGCGCATATGTCAGACGCGGACGCCGTGACGAGTTTTATTACGCAGTATTATCAGAATCACGAACCGCCCGCGGAAATTATCTGCGAAGAGTTTTGCGAAAAAGAGCTTTTGCAGAACTATTTCAAAGAAAAATTCGGTAAAACGGTGGAAATCACGCTTGCAAAACTCGGCGATAAGGCGCGACTGCTTGCAATGGCTAAGAAAAACGCTGCCGAATACCTCGACAAGTCGGTAGATAAAATCAAGCATAAAGACGATATGACAGTAAACGCTTGCAAGCGTTTGCAGAGTTTACTGTCGCTAAAATCGTATCCGCGAATAATGGAATGTTACGATATTTCGCATATCAGCGGCGTGGATAAGGTCGGTTCTATTGTCGTGTTTATAGACGGCGAAGCAGACA
>CATLAR010000038.1 GCA_949878495.1 uncultured Christensenella sp. | reverse complement strand
TCACGGCAAGCGCGCCGATGACTCCCGCCACGATTTACACCGCGCCCGAGAGCTGTCCGGTAAGACAAGATGTCGTTCTTGACATACCGTTAGCTCGTAACGGGAAAGCTACGCACATACCTTCGGGGAAATTCTGAATGCCTATCCCAACGGCGAGCATCACCGCCGCGACGGCTTCAACCGTCTGCCCCGAAGCAAGCGCGCCGAACGCCACGCCGACAGCCATTCCCTCGGGGATATTATGCATCGTAACGGCTATGCACATTACCGCGCAACTGCGTTTCTGCGTGTTGCCCGAGAACATATGTAACTTGTTTATAACGATATCCGTTATAATTATCAGCGCGCCGCCGAGCACGAAGCCGCAGGTTAATATAAGCCACGAAAGCTCGCTCGCCATTTCCATAGCGGGCATTAAAAGCGAGAAGAAAGTCGAAGCGAGCATTATTCCCGCCGCACTGCTCATCATAAACGAAAACGTGTTTGCGCTGACCTTTTTATATACGAATACGAACACGGCGCCCGCCGCAGTCATAAGCCAGGTAAAAGCCGTTCCCATAAGCGCGAGCTGCCAGCCCGTAAAATTACTCAGCCAATCTATCATAAGTATTTCTCCATGTAAAAAAAGCTAATACCATATTATGAAAAAAGCCGCCGATGCGTGAAGTTTCACGCATCGGCGGCTTTAAATCACCACTTTTTATTTGTCGTTCTTCCGTTTTTTTAACTTTGACACGAGCCATTTTTCAAACCTTTCCTGATACTTCCAGGACAGTACCGCAAGCAGTACGCACGCGGCGAAAACACCTATCCACACGCCTATCCCCCACCCCGAAAACGGAATGACCGTCCCGCTGCCGAGGAAACAATACGCAGCGATTATCAGCGGGCGCACCAAGACCATAGTCGCAGTAAAAAAGACAAAGTTCATACCCGTCAGCCCCGCTACCATACAAAGAATGTCGTCGGGGAAAAAGGGCAGAATCTGCATTAATACGAAAATCGTTTTACCTTTTTTACCGAAATACGCCGAATATTTCAGCGTCGTTTCCCTGCCCGCTATCCATATAACGGCTTTTTTGCCCCAGATTTTACCTATGAAATACGCAGTCAACGACCCGACGAGCACGCCGAGGGAAGCGAGCAGAGTTGCAGTCAGCGGTCCCCACACCAATGCGCCGGGAACATAACATACCGCGGCGGGTAAAGGCAGAATTACCACCTGCATAATTTGCAAAAGAACGAAAACGGTCATACCCCAGCCGCCCGTATTCTCTATCATTCTGACGAGCGCCTCGATTTTATCCGCGTCCGTTTCATAATCGTTGAAACGCCCTATCTCCCCCACCGCGATAAACGAGGCGAGCACCGTAGCGGCGAGAATAAGTAGTATAAACGCGCTCTTTAAAAGCGCTTCTTTATCCAAAAGGAAAGTAACGAAACTTGCGACGAGTCCGACAGCCGCGGAAGCAAAAAAAGCGCACTTCACCAACGCTCCCCAGCTGCCCGTAAAAAACGCAACCGACAGCGAGATTAGCGCGCACAACGCGTCGCATATTAAAAATATCGCAAGTTTGCCTTTCCCCGTCATTTTAATAAGTTTTCAGATTGTTGTTTTTATAGGTCGTGAACCTTACCGTATAGCCGTTGGTTTCAACGGGCTCGCTTTCGTAAACAAGCTCGAAATCGGTGTTTTCGTCGAGGTTTTCGAAGAACGCGTCGGCGTCGCCCTCAGCGTCGACCTTGGTCACGAGCACGCTCTCGCAGTAGGGCAACAGCGTTTTATACATCATCTGACCGCCGATAACGAACACTTTTTCGGGCGGATATTTCTTTATCTCGCCGAAAAGTTCCTCCACGGAACGCACGATTTTGCAGTCCTCCCTGTCCTCGCCGTCGGGATAAAGCACGACGTTCAGTCTGTCTTTCAGCGGTTTGCCGCCGGGGAAAGATTTGAGAGTGTTACTGCCCATAACCACGACGTTGCCCGTAGTAGTTTCCCTGAAAAACTTCATATCGGCGGGGATTTTGAACATAAGCGAGTTACTTTTGCCTATTCCCCAATTCTTATCGGCGTGTAAAATTGCTTTCATAATTCCACCTTTTTCGATTATTATTCCGCGACGGGTATCGAGTACTTTTTCTTGTTGCATTCGTAGTCGACGAGTTTGAAACTGTCGACGGTGAAATCGTAGAAATTCTTAATCGAAGTATCTACTTCGAGTCCGGGCGCGGCGAATTTGGGCATTTCTATAATTTCTTTGACGATGGGAATATGCCTGTCGTAAATATGCGCGTCGGCTATAACGTGCACGAGCTCGCCCGCTTTAAGCCCCGAAACCTGCGCGAACATTATAAGCAGTATCGCGTACTGCACTACGTTCCAGTTATTTGCAGTAAGCATATCGTTGGAACGCTGGTTCAAAATACCGTTTAAAGTGTCGCCCGAAACGTTAAAGGTCATAGAATACGCGCACGGGTATAAATTCATTTCGTTGAGATCGGCAAAATTATAGATATTCGTCATAATTCTGCGGCTTGAGGGGTTGTTTTTAAGGTCGTAAAGCACTCTGTCGACCTGATCGAACTCTCCCTCCTTATAATTGTGTTTTACGCCGAGCTGGTAGCCGTAAGCCTTGCCTATCGAGCCGTTTTCGTCCGCCCATTGGTCCCAAATATGGGAGTTAAGGTCCTTTATGTCGTTACTTTTTTTCTGCCAGATCCAGAGCAGTTCGTCAATGCAGGATTTAAAAGCCGTGCGGCGGATGGTGAGAATGGGAAATTCTTTTTGCAAATCGTAACGGTTGACTATGCCGAACTTTTTGACGGTGTGCGCGCTCGTTCCGTCCGCCCATTTAGGACGAACGGGCAAGTCCGTATCCCACACGCCTTCGTTCATAATTTCCGTCATATTAGCGATAAAAATTTCATCCGCTCTGCTCATTCGTTTATCCTTTCCGCATTATAAGTATATTAATATCCCCGCAGACCGTTTGTCTGCGGGGAGTGCCGTGGTTGAGGCGACGGGATTTGAACCCACGACCTTATGGTCCCGAACCATACGCGCTACCAACTGCGCTACGCCTCACCGCTACCGTATCATTATATATTTTTAAAGCCCGCCCGTCAACAATTTTAAACGGGGTTTCCCTTTATTCCGCGTATTATTTTTCCGAAGCCGTTAAAAACGCGGCGTAAAAGCAAGATTTAGCAACGCAGCGTTGTTTTTTGTTGATTTTACTTTCAGTCCATTATATAATATATAACGGTAAAAAAATTACTGAAAATTACAGTGAGGTATGATTTTGAAAAAACACGGCACCGATAATACTGTATCCGATACCGTACACCACAGGAAATTAAGCAAAAAACTAATTGCGATTATTTCTTCTTCGGCGGCAGTTCTGATTGCGCTTATTATTACGCTTTCAATCGTGCTTACGGGCGGCGGCAAAGAAAATTATTTTACCGCGCCCGAAAGTAAATTACCCGTCAAAGACAAGTACGCGCTGACCCGCTACACCTACGACGAAGTATCGTCCGTACAGGCGACGTTGCGCGCGGACGTTCTCGACGTAGTAAAACGCGATTTGCCGCGTACCGAACCCGAAATCCTCGGCGACGACTTTTCGCTCGTTTACGACGAGAATAAAAACGAGCTTCGCGCGGAGTACGACAGAATTCTGTCCGCAAACAAGATAAAGGCTTCGACGGTGACGTTCACCGAATACCCTTCCCCTTCGCACGCGCTTGCCGAAGGAAACTTTGCCGATCAGGCTACCGCGGCGGGCGTTTCACAGGCAGACTATCTGGCATACTACAAATATATGCTTATGACGCAGGGTCAACACCTCGCGCACGAGTCGGCGCGCAGGTCCGCCGCCTCCTACCGTGCCTTTGGCGACGAAACGCCGAGAGGCAGCGAAAGTCTTTCGGGCTGGCTGACGAAACATCCTTCGGCAGACGCTCAGTACGGTAAAGTCGAAGTAAAAAACAACGCGGTTGAAAAGATTATCAAGCTTGACACCCTTTACCGCGGTCAGCACACTTCGGGACTTTATTTGCCTGCGGGCGAAGTAGTTACCGTAAAGGTCAACGGACTTAAAGCAGGCGAAAGAATAACGATTAATTTAGGCGAACAGAATACACTCGCCTGGCGCGGAGGCATACCCGCCGCAGGAATAGAAGAACTCGAAAGTATAACCAAAGATTTTTCGAAAGTGACTTTCGCCGACGCGACGAGCGACGCGTTTTTCAAAAAAGCAGACGTTTTAACGGCGGCGGGCAGTTTCTACACCTATAATAAAGGCGGCAACACTCCGTTTTTACAAAGCCAATGGGCAAGACAGAACGCCCGCGCGCCCTGGCTTTCCGCCTCGTTCACGCTTGATAAGAACGGCGAATACGAAATAGGTTTCGCGTTCGGCGGACTTATTAACATCAGTCCCGCCAACTGCTACTCCCCCGTAGAACTGACGTTTACGGGCGCGGTGGAAACGCCGCATTACGTGCTGGGCGTGACTACGCCCGAATATTTCGACGAATACCTGCGGCAGGCGCCCGGCGTAATCGCAGCGCTTGACACGGAAAACGGTCAGCTCCTCGGTCCCACGGGAGAAGCCGGCACGACGAGCTATATGCGTCAGGTCAAAACCGACGAAATAGACAAACTCGCAATGCTGTGGCATTCATTCTTCTCAGTAAACGAATCGTTCACGGGCGGCGTGTACAACAGGTATAACAAAGTAATGTTCGACTGGCACGTGCCCGCAGGCGCGGCGGTTGCGCTCGGCGGGCACACCTACGCCTGCCCTACGAGTTGGTTTAACGGCGCGATGAATTACCGCGGGCTGCTTAAAGCCGGCACCTGGGGTGTTCTGCACGAGATAGGACATAACCACGGCGGGGCTTACGGCTCGATATGGGGTTTTGGCGCCGGCAGAGAAGGCGAAGTAAGAAACAACGCGCTAACCCTGCTTGCTTACATAATTTCCTGCGACGTGGGAACAACGATACGAAACGGCGGTGACGCCGAACACGGCGCATACGCAAACCCGTACAGCGTGCTGACTGAAACGCTTAACTTCAAAAATTACGACGGCGACTACGACGACGGCAAATACGGATACTTCCAATGCCTTGGAATGTATGCAAACATAATGCACGCGTTCGGCGCGGATAAATACTACGAACTGCTATACTCCTACGGCGAAACGGCGAATTTCGTTGAAAAACGTGACGATGACGCCAAAAATATTTACAAGCGCGCGGATTTCGCTTACCGATGCTCGCTTATTTACGGTATGAATTTCGTCAAGTACTTCAACACTTTCTACGCGGCAAATATTCCCGAGGACTATTTCACCGAAGAACAGTTGTCGTATATGAAGAGC
Organism: uncultured Christensenella sp.; assembly: GCA_949878495.1. GTDB lineage: Bacteria > Bacillota > Clostridia > Christensenellales > Borkfalkiaceae > Coproplasma. Next base: position 5,690 of record CATLAR010000038.1, on the reverse strand, counting down.
CTGCCCAATTACGAACCTGTTGCAAACTTCTACGCGGGCGAAATCGACGGCGTAAAAACCGCGGGCGACTATATAGTCAACTACGGCGCGGACGTAACTATGGATTTGTTCGGCAAGACGATAAGCAGTCTTGACGACGGCGAAAACAAGGGGTTTACCATTATTTCGGTTGGCAAACCCGACCACGGCACAATTAATAAAGCGGACGACGGACAGTACGTCTACTCGTTCGATAAAGAATACACGGGTGCGACGGACAAATTTTCGTTCGACATAAAACTTTCCGACGGCGTTATACACCGCTTTACGGTGCATTTGCGTATCAACTACGGTGGCGCGAGGGTGCAGTCTTTCGGCAATATCACCGTAACGGCAAAGGACGGCGAAGCAAAATTGCAGGAAGCGCTTGCGCAGACTTCCACGCTGACGCCCGAGATATTAACGGTATCTTCCCCCACTCTTTCATACACTTCGCCCGCGGGACAAAACGAAGTCAAGATAGTCGATTTCTATCTGAAAGCTCCCGAAAGCGGCGTTTACGAGCTTGCGCTCAAAGGCGACGATTACGCTTACGCATATATCGGCAAAGACTTTGAAAGTCTTGAAAACGTAATGACGCTCAAGGGATACAGCGAAAGTTATTCGGAAAATCTTTTGCACGAAGTAAGTCTTGAAAAAGGCGAATTTTATGCGGTAAGACTTTATAACCTGAACACGGGCGGAAAAGGCGGCGTAGCTATGGGCATAAGGCTGAAAGGCGAAACGAGTTTCCGCGATATGCCTGCCGATTACGCCTATCACCCCGACCTTAACAACCCGAACGCCGTTGAAAATTACGTTTTCGAACCGAAATACCTAATTTCGAAGAAGGACAGCGTTAAACTTGCCAACACGGGCACGGACAAGAGCGAATGGAAAGTTATCTCTGCTCCCGCAGGCAACCGCATTCACGGCGGACAGTTCGTCACCGAAATCATGACCGACGAAGAAACGGGTGAAAAGACGGAATTTGTAACCGATAAATGGACCTGGCTTATCGACGGGCTGACGGGTACGCTATTCCATACTTCTTACACGGGCGCGGGCGTGAAACCGCCTTCGGAAGCCGATCCCGACGTATTCATAATAGATACGGCTTTGGAACAGAATTTCAACTTCTTCTCGATTTCGACGAGAAACACGGCTAATGCGCTTATCAAGAAATACAGGCTGTCCGTTTCGAGCGACAACGTTAATTACACGGAAATAAGCGCAGGCGACGAACTGCAATATAAAAACGCCGTTGCGACCCTGACCTTCCCGCAAGTTTCGGGACGGTACTTAAAACTCGAAGTAATGGAAACTTCGGGCAAAAACTTCACTATTATTTCCGAGCTTGACGCGGGCATCAGTTCAAGCACGCAGAGAATACTCCCCTCATCGAGCAACCTTCTGTTTAAAACGAAAGGCTGGACGAACTCCAACACTCTGGCGGACGTGCCCAACGGTTACCTTATTTCGGAAAAAGCCAACGAAAAAGTAGTGATAAGGTTCATAGGCGAAAGTCTGGCGGTTTATGCGGCGACGGGCGAAAATTACGGTACCGCAAACGTATACGTGGACGGCAAAAAGCATTCGTCGATAAACCTCAACAGTCAGATTCAGGAAGCAAGAAAACTCGTTATCAACGTGGAAAATTTACAAAACAAGGAGCACACAGTGGAAATTATTACGACATCCGCAAACAAAGTAATGCTTAACGTTATAGGCATACCTTATATGGCAACCCTGATAAACGCGCCCAATATTTACGCCGAACGCGCTTTGGCGATTTCGCTGACGGTATTTACGCTGTTGTTTGCGGCGCTGCTGGCGTTCGTACTCGTACTGCTGTTCGTGCCCAAGTTCCGCGCTTTGGTGTTCGGGAACAAGTTCGTCAAAAAACTTGACGAGCGCACGCCCAAAACCAAAAAGCCGACGAAGACGGACGGCGAAGCGACGGAAAAGCCGGTAAAACCCGCCCACACCGCTAAACCCACGGCAAAAAAAGCCGCCGAGGCAAAGGCAGACAAAACGGAAAAGAAGCCCGCAAAGACAAGCGCGGAGCAGAAAAAAACTAAAAAAGATAAGTAATTCAAAGCCGCCGCGCGTAACGCGCGGCGGCTTCTTTTTATTTCGTGAAATACGTTATGCGCCCAGTTGTTTGATAGTCAGCGTAGTGTTCACGCCGCCGCCGAGTGTTATGCCGACGGCAACCAGCGCCGATATAGCCATGTCGATTACGTCGCCAGCATTCAGAGTAATTAAAAAGCTGCCGTTGTAAAGCGAGGCTACGCCCACCGCAAGCGCACGGGTTACGGTTGCCTGCGGAATTGCGGTACCGTTTCTGCGCACAGCCAGCGTTACGGTCGTGCCAAGCGCCGCCGAAACGTTGGTGTAGTAGTTGACTTCGTAAACGCCCGCAACAGTCGCAGTAAGACTGTTTACGGGAGCCGCCGTAACGTTTTTCAGCGGCATACTCGTAGGAATTGGCAACTGCGTGGTGCCGCCAAGCGTAAGGTTTAAAGTCTGGGGAGTAGTGTTATAAAGCCCGCCGTAAGCGTTCAGATCGGCAGTGCCGGTCGCACCCGTAACACCCGTGGGACCCGTTACGCCCGTAGCACCGGCTGCGCCGGTAGCACCTGCGGGACCGGTTGCACCGGTAGGGCCAGTAACGCCCGTAGGACCAACCGCACCTGTGGCACCCGTTGCACCGATAGAGCCTGTCGGACCCGTTACCCCGGTTGCGCCCGTTGCCCCCGTGGGTCCGACGGCACCGTCAACGCCCGTTGCGCCGCGCGGGATAATAAAATCGAGAACGGCGGCTTGGGACGTGCCCGAGTTAGTTACTATTGCCGCAGTGCCGGGTTCTCCCGTATCGGTTGTACCGACTACGACGGTAGCCGCCGCGCCCGTTGCTCCCGTGGGTCCCGTTACACCCATAGGTCCGGTGGGTCCGGTTACTCCCGTTGCTCCCGTTGGCCCGGCAGGACCGATTACTCCGTCAGCGCCCGTGGGTCCCGTTACGCCCGTAGCTCCGGTGGGTCCGGTTACTCCCGTTGCTCCCGTTACTCCGGTTGCGCCAGTTGATCCCGTCGCACCTGCGGGACCGGTTGCACCTGTTGGACCCGTTGGACCGGTAATTCCCGTGAGCGTGTTGACGTAAATGCGTTTTACCGCACCGCAAGGATTACAGGGGTTGCATCCCGAGAACCTGCCGTCGCACGCGTAAAAAATATTAAGTTTTGTCATTATTTACCTCGTTTAATTTGCGTTTAAAATATTCTTTGTTGTTAAGATAACTGCCGTCGTTGGGTCTGAATTTGCCCGCCGCCTCGTTATAACTGCAAGCGCGCTTATAATCGCCGAGTTTGTCGTACAAAACGCAAAGCTGGATATTTGGAATATACCCGCCGTAATCAACGCCAACGAACCCTCCTTCCTTGCCGTCAGAGTTTACGCTCAAAGCGCATTGATACCAATATATGGCGGAATTAACGTCGTTTTTATTGAAAAAAAGGTCGCCTAAAATACAGCATAATCGGCTGCGCGGCGGCGCGTAAGATAACGACTTTAAAGCGTAAGCAAGCGCGGTTTCGTACTCGTTCAAAGCCGAATACGCATCGTAAAGGTCGAAACACGCCTCTATGACGTTTTCTATCCAGCCGTTACGCGTTAAAAACCTTTCCAGAACGGCTATACCCTCGCGGATCATACCGCAACTTAAAAGCTCCCTGCCGTAATAAAATTCCGAGCGTTCGTCAAGGCATATCCCGCGGGCAATCGCGTTTTGGTATATTGCGAGGTTTCTTAGCGGCTGCCGTTCCTTTATCTTTTTATGGTGTATTTCGGCTTCCGAATATACGGTTACGCCTTGCGGCGAAACCGCCTCGTGCACGGCGCCTTTGAAGCGGAAATTCTTACTGCGCCTGAAAATGCGCTCGCGGTAATAGACGAAAGTCGGACGGTCGCCGTCGAACGCGGCGGCGTACTTCAGATACGCAACGTCGAACCCGCCGTTATCGGCAAGTTCGCGGATAAGTTTGCAATTCTCGTCGGTGACGACGTCGTCGGCGTCCAGCCACATAACGAAGTCGCATGAAGCCTGTTCAAACGCGTAATTCCTTGCGGCTGAAAAATCGTCGCACCATTCAAAAAAGTAAATATCTTCCGTAAATTTTCTCGCCTCGTCTACCGTCCCGTCCGTCGAGCCCGTGTCGACGACTATTATCTCGTCGGCAAACTTGCTCGCACAGTTAAGACAGCGCGCGATGACGGCTTCTTCGTCTTTTACGATAATGCATACGCTTAAAGACATAAATAACCCCTTTGCAGTATTACATACTATGCAAAGGGGCTGATAATCTGTTATTTAACTCTTAACCGATAAGCTCTTTTATAATGCGCTTTACCGTCTTCTCGGTGGTTGCGCATTCGTAGTCGGACAATTTATCAAACTCGCTGAAAGTCCCGCCGTCGGGCGACGACCAACCGATAAGCCATTCGTTTTTAAGGTCGTCTGAGAGGTTGTCGCTGTCCGACTTGTACTTGAAAATATGGTACGCATCCTTTCCGCTCTTGCCTTTGCCGAGATACTCTATCTCGTAGGGCACGCCGTCAAGCTCGGTCGGGTAGCAAAGCCATTGCACCAAATCGCTCTTGGCGAGATACTCGTCGGTGGCAAGCTCAACGGGAAACAGCTCGGTTTTGCCGTTTTCGGCGAGCATTTCAAAGAGCATATACCCGTACCTCAAATCGTTTGCGACGGCGTTTATTGCGTATTCGGGTGCGTTGCCGCCGTTTTTAACCAAAGTTTCGAGAGCAAAAAAGCGAACGCCGTTGTCGCTCAGACGTAAAGCGTTTTCAAGCTGTTCCAGAATGCGAGGAGTTATAAAAAATTTACAGACGTCAACGGCGAGTTCAAGGCAGTTTTTCTCGTCCTCGTTGAGTTCGGGCAGCGCAAGATACCTTTCGAGTTCAAAGGAAATATATTTGGAAATTTCCTCTTTCGCGTCATCGGCAAACCTGTCCGTTTTATCTTTAAAATGCAACAGCGCGTTAAAAAATCCGCCGCGCTGATACTCGTCCGTAACGGTTTTAACGGCGTTTAACGCAAGCATAGCGTCCTCGCGCAGAATGAGTTCGTGCTCGAACATATCGCCCACTGCGCTTTCGACGGCGTTTTCCTTCGCGACGGCGGCGACGAACGCGCGTATTACTTCGACTTCGCCGTCGCTAATCTCGGTTTCGTCGGTAACGAGGGATAAAAGACCGAGAATGCGGTCGCCGTAGGACATTATTTCATCTTTAAGTCTGTAATTCGGCTGTTCGGGAAGGACGGGCGTGAGTTTAGCGAGTTCGGCCATCAAAAATGCGCGCAAAACTTTTTTGTCTTCGGTTTTAAAACCTTTTTTATCGTTTTGCGCAACGTTAATCAATAGATTGATTATCAAAGTATTTTCGCCGTAATCGTCGGACGCGCCCAAATTTGCAATAAGCTGTTGAATTTCAGACATATATTTATCCTTTTTGCATCTTTTAAGTTATTATATCACAGATTAGTTCAAAGTTCAAGTGCCTTGAAGGGGGTGAAAAGCACATTTTTCGGTTAAAAATTCAAGAATTTCAGTCTGTGGAAAAGGCTGAAACACCCTGCGTTAGTAACAAAATAG
>CATLAR010000037.1 GCA_949878495.1 uncultured Christensenella sp. | reverse complement strand
GCGTTGCCCGCCGACAGAGTAATTACCACGCCCGCGCATTACGCTTATCTGAAAATCGCAGACGGCTGCAACAACCGTTGCACTTACTGCCTTATCCCCAAGATACGCGGCAAGTACGTCAGCTTCCCTATGGAAGAGCTTATAAGGGAAGCCGAGTCCCTCGGCGACGTTTCCGAGTTGATTTTGGTCGCGCAGGACGTGACCCGCTATGGCTTGGACTTGTACGGACAAAAAAAATTAACGGAAATTTTGCAAAATCTGACAACACTTGTCAACATTAATAGTGTAAGATTATTATACTGTTATCCCGATATGATTGACGACGGGCTGATAGCCGAAATAAGGGACAACCCCAAGATAATCAAATATCTTGATATTCCCTTACAGCACAGCGAAAACCGAGTTCTGAAACTGATGAACCGCCCGAACGGGAGGGAAGAATATCTTGCGCTTATAGAAAAACTGCGTAAGAATATCCCCGGCGTCGCTATCCGTTCGACGTTTATCGCGGGATTTCCGAGCGAAACGGAGGAAGATTTCGCGGGGCTTTGTTCGTTCATTATGGAAGCCAAGCTTGATAATTGCGGATTTTTCGCATACTCGCGCGAGCCCGACACGGCGGCTTACAGACTTAAAGGACAAGTTCCCTACGCCGTCAAAAAAAGACGCGTCAAGAAACTTTACGAATTGCAGGAGAGCGTTTCAAGGGAAAAACTTGCAAAATACAAGGGCGGAACGGTGAAAGTTTTGTGCGACGGTATTGATTACGACGCGGGCTGTTTCGTCGGACGAGCGTATTTTCAGGCTCCCGACGTAGACGGTAAGGTTTATTTCAACGCGTACGAAGCCAATCAGGGCGAATATTACGAGGTTCTGATTGAGGAAACCGACGCTTACGATATGTACGGGCGAACGGAGGACTATGACGATGAACGACGAGTTTGATAAAAACAGCCGCGCTTATAAATTTGCGGCGGGTAAAGGCGTAATGAATTTGCCCAACAAACTGACTATAAGCCGAATGGTAATGATACCCGTGTTTATGTTTTTCTTTTATTGGAATTTTACGGGGCATTTCTTCGTTGCGCTGGCAGTATTCGGCGTTGCGTGTCTTACCGACCTTTTCGACGGTAAAATAGCGCGGAAATACGGTTTGGTAACCAATCTGGGTAAATTTCTTGACCCTATCGCCGACAAAGTACTCGTTCTGACTGCGCTCGTGCTATTTCTTACCGTGCCCGACGTCGTCGTGTTTGCAATGGGGCAACTCGGGATAGTAGCGCTCGGTTGCGGCGTTGCCGTAATACTTGCGCGGGAAATTATAGTCAGCGGGTTCAGAATGGTTGCCGCGGATTCGGGTACGGTCATTGCCGCGGATATATTCGGCAAATATAAGACGGTTTTTCAGGATATTGCAATAGTAATTTTACTTGTCGGCGCGGGTTTATGCGAGCTTACTTTCATAATCGATTCGGATGTGTTGGACATCGTAATGATGACCGTCAATTTAGTCGGGCTCGTCTGTTTCGGAATCGCCGTAATTCTTACGGTAATTTCGGGTGTGAATTATATATATAAAAATCGCGAAATTCTCAAAAAATGAACGCCGTGCAGTACGATAAAAGTAAAAGGAACTGCTTTTTAGCGTTCGTAAATAAAAAACTATCCGAAGCCGACGGCGCGATTAAAGTCGCGCGTTCGTTCGCGGCGCGCGGTTATACGTTCGAAAAGACGAGTTTCGTTACTTACGACAACTCGACGGAAATAATGGGCGCGCTTTCAGACGGCGTTCGCTACCACCGGAATATCGTTATTTATTGCCCGTCGGTTATGGTGCGGACTTTCAAGGACTATTTCCAAAATTCGCTTTCTTCTGAATTCGACGGTCTGAATATACTTAAATCGCCTACGGCAAACGTTTTTTTGTTGGTGAGCGACTCGTGCGGCAGACTTACCGTTTCGGATATTTGCGATTTTTTCGATAAATTTTACGGTACGGGTTACGGCAAAGCGTTCGTTAAAACGGTGGGCGCTCCGCGGTCGTTGCTTGACGAAGCGCTGAAAGAGGCGAAAAGCGTTTGCCCCGAACTTGAATTTACCGTTACGGACGATTATGGCGATTGCAGCACTGAAATTACTTACGGCAGCGCTATCCCGAAGTCGGTTTTCGACGGCGCGTACCGCGCGTTGGTTGCGCGGCTGAACGGGTACATTTACGCTTTGGAGGACGTTTCGCTCGCCGAGAGGCTGGTGCAGCTTTTAAAGCTAAGACGAATGAAATTTGCCGTTGCCGAGTCCTTTACGGGCGGCGGCGTGGGCGGCAAAATCGTGGAAGTTTCGGGCGCGAGCGAAGTCTTTATCGAGGGAGTGAACGCTTACGCCAACGAATCCAAGATGGCGCGGCTGGGCGTTGACGAACTTACTTTGAAACAGTACGGCGCGGTTTCGGCGCAGACTGCCGAGCAAATGGCTATGGGCTTGGTGCGCGGCGGGGTATGCGACGTCAGCGTATCTACAACGGGCATAGCCGGTCCAAAGTCCGACAACACGAAAAAACCCGTGGGGTTGGCGTATATAGCCGTCGGCAGAGCCGAGGGCGCGGAAATTTACGAATACAACTTAAAGGGTACGAGAAAGGAAATTACTCAGACGGCGATAAATCTTGCGCTGTTTGCTGTATATAAAAGTTTAAAATAATTTGAGGTTTTAACAATATGAACGAAGAAAAATTGAAAGCACTGAACTCAACCATTGCGATGATTGAAAAGCAATATGGCAAAGGCTCGATAATGAAGCTCGGCGACACCAAGGTCAGCGCGGAACTCGACGTTATTCCTACGGGTTGTCTTTCGCTTGATCTCGCGCTGGGCATCGGCGGCGTTCCCCGCGGCAGGATTATGGAAATTTACGGACCCGAGTCGTCTGGTAAAACCACGGTCGCGCTACACATTATTGCCGAAACCCAGAAAATGGGCGGCGTGGCGGCGTTTATCGACGCGGAGCACGCGCTCGACGCTCAGTACGCAAAAGCGCTCGGCGTGGATACCAACGAACTTTATCTTTCTCAGCCAGACACGGGCGAACAGGCGCTCGACATTTGCGAGTCGCTCGTCCGTTCAAGCGCTGTTGACCTTATTGTAATCGACTCCGTAGCCGCGCTTACTCCCAAAGCCGAAATAGAGGGCGATATGGGAGATTCGCACGTAGGACTTCTGGCGCGGCTTATGTCGCAGGCGCTCAGAAAGCTCACTGCAATTACCAACAGATCGAAAACGAGCGTGCTTTTTATCAACCAGTTGCGTGAAAAGGTCGGCGTTATGTTCGGCAACCCCGAAACCACGCCCGGCGGCAAGGCGCTTAAATATTTCGCTTCGCTCAGGCTTGACATAAGAAAAGCAGACGCTTTGAAGGGTGACGGCGGCATTATCGGCAACAGAACGAAATGCAAAGTCGTAAAGAACAAGCTCGCGCCTCCGTTCAAGGTAGCCGAATTCGATATTATTTACGGCGAGGGCATTTCGCAGGAAGGCTGCCTTATCGACCTCGGCGTAGAGTTCGGCGTGTTCACGAAGAGCGGTTCCTGGTTCAATTATAACGAGGATAAAATCGCGCAGGGCAGAGAAAAGCTCCGCGAGCACCTTAAAGCCAACCCCGAACTGAAAGCCGAAATCGAGGGTAAAATCAGAGAGGCTTTCAAAGCCGCTTTAAATAATAAATAATAATGAATTACGGTTTTATAAAAGTATGCGCCGCCACCCCCGAAATACGGGTTGCTGACGTGAACTTTAACGCTAAAAACATAATAAACGCCGTGAAAGAGAGTGCGGCTAAGGGTAGCCGCCTGACGGTTTTTCCCGAACTCTGCGTTTGCGGTTACACTTGCGGCGATTTGTTCAACCAGCCCGCGCTTATTAACTCTTGCGACGGCGCGTTAAAGCGCATTTGCGCGGCAACGGTGGGGCTTACTATGCTCGTTTTCGTCGGCGCACCTATATTAAAAGGCGGTAAACTCTATAACTGCGCGGTTGCAATACACGGCGGCAGGGTCTTGGGGGTGGTGCCCAAAACGTACCTGCCCGATTACGGCGAGTTTTACGAAAAGCGGTATTTCAATTCCGCAGACGGTTGTTCGACGGTTACGGTCGCGGACTTTGAAAACGTACTTTTCGGCACGCAAATACTCTTTAAAGCAGAGAATATGCCAGAGTTTTGCGTAGCTGCGGAAATTTGCGAGGACTTATGGGCGCCGCTTTCACCGTCGGTTTTTCACACGCAGGCGGGGGCGAATATCGTCGTAAATCTTTCTTGCAGCGACGAAACGGTCGGTAAAGCCGAGTTCAGGCGCGAACTTGTAAAAACGCATTCGGCGAAGCTCGTCTGCGGGTACGTTTATTGCGACGCCGGCGACGGCGAAAGTACTACCGATACGGCGTTTGCGGGGCACAACCTCGTTTGCGAAAACGGCGGGGTGCTTTCCGAAAGCGCGCTCTTTGAAAACGGACTTCTTTTCGGCGAAATCGACGCGGAAAAACTCGTTACGGAGCGCAGAAGAACGGCGAGCGGCTATTATGCGCCCGAATGCGGTTCAACTTACGAAACCGTTACTTTTTCCACTGGCGACGATTTCATTCCCGTCGAACGCGAATTTTCGCAGACGCCGTTTATTTCTTCAACGGGCGGTTCAGAGCGCTGCGAACGCATTCTCACCATACAGCAAAAGGGACTTGAAAAGCGTTTGAAACACACGGGCGCGAAAACGGCAGTAATAGGCGTTTCGGGCGGTCTGGATTCCGCTCTCGCTCTGCTTGTGACGGTGCGCGCTTTCAACGCGTTGAATAAGGACTTAAAGGATGTAGTCGCCGTCAGTATGCCTGCGTTCGGAACGACGGCAAAGACCAAAAGCAACGCGGTCAAGTTAATGAAAGCGCTCGGCGTTACGGTCAAAATTATACCCGTAGGCGAAAGCGTAAAGCGGCATTTCAGGGATATCGGTCACGATCCTGCGGACAAAAACGTGACTTACGAAAACGCGCAGGCACGTATGCGTACGCTCGTTTTGATGGACGTTGCCAACGATTGCGGCGGGCTGGTTATAGGAACGGCCGATTTAAGCGAGCTTGCGCTCGGCTGGGCGACTTATAACGGCGATCATATGTCGATGTATGGAGTCAACGCGTCGGTGCCCAAAACGCTTGTTAAGCGGCTTGTGGACTACGAAGCTGAGAGGTTGGGCGGCGCGTGCGGAAAAGTGTTGAAAGATATTCTCGGCACGGAAATTTCGCCAGAGCTGTTGCCGCCAGACGAGAGCGGTGATATATCGCAGAAAACCGAAGATATCGTAGGTCCGTATATCCTGCACGATTTTTTCCTTTATTACGCTATAAGGTACGGCTATCCGCCCGAAAAAATAAGATATATCGCCGTCAAGACGTTTGAGGGGGTGTATAACGCGGCAACGGTGGACAAGTGGCTGATAAACTTTTATAAACGGTTTTTCGCGCAACAGTTCAAGCGTTCGTGTATGCCCGACGGAGTTAAAGTCGGGTCGGTTTCGCTGTCGCCGAGGAGCGATTGGCGTATGCCTTCCGACGCCGCGGCAAGCTTGTTTCTGGGTGCGCTGGATAACGAAGAATAATTCTCTAAAAAAGCGGGTTACCCGCTTTTTTTAATAATATAAAATATTGTAAAAGTAAATTATTCATATTAAATTGACAATTACCGCGCTATGTAGTAGAATATAAAAGGATATAAACTGCCCTAATAGGGTTTTATATACTAAATTTTATAAGTCAGGAGGCTAAAATGAACTTATTGGCATTTGGCAGCCTGTTTCTTGCGGTAGACACGTTGCCGATAGTACTCGGAATACTTCTCGGCGTAGTCGCTATCGCAGCCGTAGGCGCTTTTTTCTTGGGCGGAGTGCTCAAAAACAAGAGCGTTGAAAAAAAATTGGGTACCGTTCAGGACAGAACCAAGAAGATGATCGACGAGGCTGCCGCTGAATGTAAATCTTTAAAGAAAGAAGCAATTTTAGAAGCAAAGGAACAGGAGCTACAATTAAGAAACGAGTTTGAAAAGGAATGCAGGGACAAGAAACAGGAGCTGCAGAAGCAGGAACAAAGGCTCGTGCAAAAGGAAGAAATTCTTGATAAAAAAGAAGAATCTCTTCTGAAGCAGAACACGGCTTTGGAACAGCAGAAAAAGAACCTTTCGGACAAGGAAAACGAAGTAAAGAAAACTCAGGAAAAGCTCAGTCATCAGCACGACCTTATGGTGCAGGAGCTTGAAAAGGTCGCTCAGCTCACCAAGGAAGAAGCGAAGAAACAGCTTTCGAGCGAGATTCTCGACGAAGCGCGTCACGACGTGGCGTTGCAGGTGAGAAATATCGAGCAGACCGCAAAGGAAGAAGCAACCAATCAGGCGAAGAAAATTATCTCGCTCGCGGTTCAGCGTTGCGCCGCAGACCACGCGTCGGAAATCACCGTTTCCGTCGTACCACTGCCGAGCGACGATATGAAGGCGAGGCTGATAGGAAGAGAGGGCAGAAATATCCGCGCGATTGAAAACGCTACGGGTATAGAGCTTATAATCGACGACACGCCCGAAGTCGTTATCTTGTCGGGCTTTGATCCCGTAAGACGCGAAATTGCGCGTATTACGCTTGAAAAACTTATTACCGACGGCAGAATTCACCCCGCAAGGATTGAAGAAACCGTTGAGAAAGTCAAAAAGGAAATGGATCAGGAAATCAAACAGGCGGGCGAAGCCGCTATGTTTGACGTAGGTATCTTCGGAATACACCCCGAGCTTATCAAATTGCTCGGCAGACTTAAATACAGAACGAGTTACGGTCAGAACGTTTATAAACACTCTATCGAGGTTGCGCAACTCGCGGGGCTTATGGCTCAGGAACTCGGTCTGGACGTAAACTTAGCTAAACGCGCGGGACTGTTGCACGACATCGGCAAAGCCGTTGACCACGAGCAGGAAGGCACTCACATTCAGCTTGGCGCGGACCTTGCCAAGAAGTACCGCGAGAGCAACAACGTCATAAACGCCATTCAGGCGCACCACGGCGACGTAGAGCCTAAGACGATTGAAGCCGTGCTCGTAGCCGCGGCGGACGCTATCTCGGGCGCAAGACCCGGAGCAAGGCGCGAGACAGGTACGAACTACGTTAAAAGGCTTGAAAAACTTGAAGCGATTGCTGGCGATTTCCGCGGCGTGGACAAGTGCTACGCGATACAGGCGGGCAGAGAGGTGCGCGTAATCGTTAAGCCCGATCAGGTGGACGACGCGCAGACGCTTTTCCTTGCGAAAGATATTGCAAAGAAAATTGAAAGCGAGCTTGAGTATCCCGGTCAGATTAAGGTCAACGTAATAAGAGAATTCAGAGCTTCGGAATTTGCGAAGTAACGAAAAAACGCCTCCCGCTTTACAGTAATTCACATGGGGAATTTTATGTAAGCCGCAGGTTATATAAAAAAGGTATGGCATAGAGCCATACCTTTTTTATTGCATTTTATGCGTGGACGAGATAGGCTGATTGTAGCATAGTGAGATATAGATATGTTTTATATCGTACGCAAAATTCAATCGGTTGCGTTCTTTCATTTTCGTAATATATGTAAGATTAACAGTAATTTAGCGGGACAAATAGTCCTTTCAAATCGTTATAATAATGAGTGAATTGAAAGCTTAACGAGCAAGGTTTGATAGACTTTGCCAAAAACAGAGACGAACATGACACTCAATGCAAACTTGGTATTTTGGACGATTAGGAGTTGATATTATGAAAAAGATTTTTACTGTTTTATGTTTGTTTTGCGTTATGCTGCTACCGTGCGGTTTAACCGCCTGCGGCAGTACTCGCGCAAAGGTTGTCGGAATGTGGGCGGCGGTAGGAATTGACAAGGACTATACGTTTGCAAACGGAAACGACAGTCCGTTTTCAGATAATGAAACCATTGCGGACAACGATTATATTTTGCAAGTCGGTCAGGACTATCTTTTATGCGTAGCCTATTTACAAAGCGGCGGCAGTATTCTTAATCATTTAAGCACCGAATTCATTACGCTCAAATACGACACCGAAATTTTGGAAATTACGCCGCCAGAAGAGAAAGAAGGCGCGGAAGTTTACTATAATTTATCATGTAAAAAGAGTGTTCAATATACTGCTGTTATAGTTGAAGTCGGCGGATATTCTTATACTGTGATTATAAGAACAAATTAAAACGACACTCAAAAGCCGAGCTTCTGTTAAAAAATTCTAGCTTTTACGTTAAATTGCCTTGCCTGCCTAAATTTCAACTTATCTTTGTAAATAATGTGTATTTAAAAAGCTCTCTAACAAATTGTTTGAGAGCTTTTATAATCGTATGTCTGATCCCTATGGAAAGAACGCTTTTCGGGAGGCGCTTTCAAATGCTTATTTACTGAAAACGTAGAATATAGTTGCAAAGATTGGTATATTCAAAGCCACTAACGCGGGAATTATGATTTTAGCCATAACGTCGCTGATTTGAGTGAAATTCACGTTGAGGATAAGCGAGGTAACGAAGATAATCAAAAGAGAGATAACCGCAAGCACTATCGAAGTCGTTAAATACGAATGGCTGACGGGTTTTCTCGTTGATTTTCCGAATTCCGTTTTGGTAAGTCCGCCGAATACCGCAAGTTGCGCCAAGCCTAACGTGAGTATTACGACGGGGTAACCGACGGGCACGTTCAGCGCTTCCATAAACGCAAGGCTGAGCGCAAATTCAAGCAACGTGATCGCCGCAATTATCAGCGAGGACTTGAAAAGCGCCATACCGCGGTTATATTTGGATTTATAAGAGGATATTACGAAGTCCTGCGAATTGACTTTTAGCCCGTCGCTGTTGGCTTTCTCGCTTGCGTCGTCGTAGTAAACTACGGTAGTCTGCTGCGCTTCCCGCTGCCGGGGAAGAGGTTCCGTCTTAACCTCGTGTTGGCGGGGCTGGATAGTGCGCAGGAACAGATTATCTACGAGATTTTTATAGTCGCGTTCGGTATCTGGCTTTCTGTTATAGATAAGTTTATCCGTATCGATGCGCTCCGAATAAGGATTTGTCGGCGTTTCGTCGGTCGGCGCCGCAGGCTCCGAAATCAGCTTCAGATAGTTTTCGTGTATTCTGCGCTCGTCGTCCGCGCTGCGCGTTACGGGCTGTGCGGGCAAAGGCTGCGGTGCTGTCTCAATTTCCGCGACGGGCTCCGATGCTATGGGTTGAGCCGGTAACTCTTGCGGTTGCGGCTGTGCGGTAGCAACGGTTTCGGGTACGGCTTGTGGAACGGGTGCGGGTTCGACGGGAGTGATTACCTCGACTGCAGCAACGGCGGGCGCGGGACTTTCGGGAGCTTCGTCGTATTTGACTTCGCGCGCGGCGTCTTTGCCGTCGGGTTCGTCATCGTTTTTAACTGTGGGAACGCGCGAAGTAGAGGTCTTTAAAATTTTGAAATCTACGGGAGCGGGAGGGGGTTGCGTGAAGTCGAAATTTTTGTCAGAAATAAGACTGTCTATGACCGTCCTCGAATATTCCCATTCGCTTTGGTTTTTTTCGGTAATTTTTCTGCCGCTGTCTGTCAAAGTATAATACTTACGGCGTCCGCCACCCGAAACTTCTTCGGTCTTCCAATATGCATTTATGTAACCCTGACTTTCCAAACGCTTTAACGCCGAGTAGAGAGTGGGTTGTTTCAGCGAATACTGACCGTGGCTTTTAGCCTCGATTTCCTCTATGATTTCGTATCCGTATTTGTCTCTTTCGTAGAGCGTGCGGAGAATAATAGTGTTAATGTGTCCGCGTATGAGGTCCGCGCTTATTGCCGAGCCTTTATTTTCGTCGCCGACAGCTTCTTTTTCTTCGTCGTTTCTGATTTCGTCGTCCACAGTTGTTACCTCCGAGTTTTGTTATATTTTACCACGTTTGCGTGCGATAGTCAATAGTTTTGCATTTATTAATAGTACTATGTCACACATAATTGGCAATTTTTATCAATTTTATTGGACTTTTCGGCTTAAATTTGTTAAAATACTAAAAAACTTTCATATAGGGAAATTATGTACAGACACAAAAAAGTTTACCCGATAAAATATACCGACGCTGACGCTTATGATAATTTAAAAATCTCTTCCCTGCTTTGTTATAGCGAGGAGTCGTCCGGTCTTTCGGCGGACGAGCTGGGTTTTGGCTACGAAGATATAAAAGACAAACACCTCGGTTTCGTTGTGGTGAATTGGTATATCGAATTTTTCAGTTCCGTAAAACTTGGCGACGAGCTTGAAATTCACACCTGGCCGCTTGCTCCCAAGTTTTCGGTTTTTTTGAGAAATTACGAATTTTTCGTGAACGGAGAAAAGGTGGGCGTGGCATCGGCACGCTGGTGTATGATCGATACGCGCAGTTTTGCGGTAATGCCCGCGGGCGCGTTCTTTAAAGAGGGCGCGTTTGACAATTATAATACCGAGCGCAGCGTTGATTTCAAAGCATGGAAAATACCCCGCATCGAAGGTAACCTTATCTATTCAAAACGCGTTGCTTATTCCGATTACGACCATTATTTTCACGTCAATAACACTAAGTACGCCGATTTTCTGATGGACGTTTTCTCTGTGGACGAGATTGCGGGTAAATACGCGCAAAAAACGCAGATAAGCTACGTAAAACAGTGCAAATACGGAGAAAGAATTGATTTCTACCGCGAAGATTTCGAAGGATACTCCGTCGTCGATGGTAGGGTAGACGGCGAACTCCGCGTTCAGCTCCGCGTAGAACTCGTATGAATTTCAAATACAATACAGTTTACTCGAAACGCAGAACTATTGCCGTAACCGTTTCTTCCGACAACACCGTCACAGTGCGTTGTCCTATAGGAACAGATTCGCGCAGAATAGAAAAGTTTCTTTCCGATAAGTCGGAGTGGATAACGGGGCATTTGCAACGGAACGCTTTAAAAATCAACGCAAACGCCGCGGTTATAGACGGCGAGTGCGTACTTGTAAACGGCGCTCGTCGAAAACTCATTATCGGGGAAACCAACGCTATTATTCCAGATGCGGTGACTGTAACGAGCGTTAAAAACCTAAAACAGCTGTTTTTGGACGAGTATCGCGCAGATTTTCTGGAAAAATTCAATTACTTTTCCGCGCTGACGGGAATAACGCCGAGCGGAGTCGCTTTCCGCGATTATAAATCGCGGTGGGGGTGTTGCGACGCGAAAAATAGAATAACCTTCA